>JBASZG010000297.1:0-5544 GCA_049277875.1 Venatoribacter sp. | reverse complement strand
GTGCTAATGGGTAATACCAATCCATTAGCACCGCTTGAGGGCACCTCTGCTGGCCGTGCGAGTAACAACGCAAGCAAATCGTTATTTTATAAAACCGCTTCAGTGGCAGAGATAGAACAACAAATAGCCAGCAGCCAAGAACTGGTGATGCTCGACCTTTATGCCGATTGGTGCATCAGTTGCGGCATCATGGATAAGAAAATATTTCAGCAGCCAGACATCCAAGAACAGCTAAAACAAGCGCGCTGGCTGAAACTGGACCTTACCGCAAACAATCCAGAACACCGCGAGTTTATGCAAAAGCATGGTGTTTTTGGCCCACCTACCATTCTTTTCTTCCGCCAAGGAGTGGAAGTTAAACGCATTGTTGGCGAGTTAACCAAAGAAGAGTTTCTGCAACAAACCTCTGCGCTTTAACTGGCTTAGGTCTTTGCATAATCTTTAAAAATGCCGCCTCTTGCATTTTTCTTATATCTATGTAGTATAAAAAGCGTTTCGCTAATAACGAGCATTCTAATGAATTCAACCTGTCGAACTAACACTCCACTACGCTAAGCCAAGAGCTTTCCTTCTCTTCGGCGTCGGCAGTAGTGACGATTTTTACCGGAGAGCCAATGTTAACTTTCGTATTTCCTTCTTTTAAATTATTTCTACAACGCCTCAATCGCTATCTGCAGTTGCACGATGGTTTTAACTATGCCAACCCAATGAAATTGCTAAGCATGTACGATCGTCTTGAAGAAAGTAAAAATTGCAACATCGACCACAATTGCGCACGCGTAGGCAGCATTGTGGTACTGCAAGACGATAACCAAGAGCGTTTTACTGTAGTGCTTAGAAAACCAGCCGATGCCAAGCCAGAGTTAATGGAAATTTCTGTTTTCTCACCGCTTGGGTCTGCATTGCTGGGGCTTGAACAAAATCAGCAAGCCACAGTAAGCATTGCAGGTACACAGCAGCACTTTATGGTGGCACAAGTAATTAATAACGCTTGATTTTGCATAACTGAATCCTTATATAGTGATTATCTATATAAGGAGCCAGTTACATGCATTATACCTGCCCAAACTGCGGCGCGATTAACCGCATTCCAGACGACAAACGCAACCAATCAGGTCAATGCGGCCGCTGCCAGGCCGCCCTGTTTAATAACCACCCTATTGAGCTAAACGATCAGAATTTTCAGCGCTTTATCGAGAAAAACGACATGCCTGTCGTGGTCGATTTTTGGGCGGCTTGGTGCGGCCCTTGTAAAATGATGGCCCCTATTTTTTCTGGTCTAGCTGGAAAAATGCAGCATCAAGTTCGCTTTGCCAAGGTAGATACCGAGCAAGCTCAGCAAACCAGTATGCAAATGAACATTCGCAGTATTCCAACGCTAATTCTGTTTCACCGTGGGAAAGAGGTGGATAGGCTATCGGGTGCTCTTCCTGAGCCACAGCTAAAACAATGGCTAGAGCAAAAACTGGCAGGTTTAGAGTAAATCATTAACGAAGCCTGATTTGTGTCAACAACTGTAAGCAAGGTTACTGGCATAGTAATATCCCATTTTCCTAGTAACCTTGATTGCTGTTCTTATGCGTGATTTTTTACAAGAAAACCCAGAGCAAGCAGAAGAGATTCGCAGCCTTATGCTGAAAGATCGGCATTTCTCGCGTTTGCTCGAAGAGTATCAGCAGATCAATCAGCAAATCAAAGCATTAGCTCAACAAAATACCGATCTTGAACAACTAGACGAGCTAAAAATTCGTCGCCTCTATATCAAAGACCGGCTGCTCAATAAGCTGGAAGACTAAGATCTAGTGCACGTCTGTGAATTACATCTTTCTGTTGTACTATGACGATGATTGTCAGTCATTTGTATAACACTATTCTGTACTAGCCACTATAAAGCCAGACTGACCTATACTTATTACATCACTACTTTGTATTGGTTTTTAATTTATGCCGGTGCGCAAGATTCCTAAAAACTACCGCAACGTTACTGGAATAGCAGCGCACCGCAAAGCTATCGGTCAGGCAATGTTTGAGTCCACCCTAGAGCGAGATTTTCTAACCTTACTGGAGTTTAACCAAGCAGTAGCGAGGTTTGAGGTTCAGCCTCTCGTCATTCATTGGTTTGACGAATTTGAAAAAGAACGTACTTATACACCCGACACCTTGGTGTATTACCATCACAATAAGCAACCTACTACGCTTTATGAAGTTAAATACCGAAGCGATCTTAAAAAGTCATGGGCAGAGCTAAAGCCCAAATTTCGAGCGGCGAGGCTCTATGCTAAAAACCAGAACTGGCGCTTTAAGCTGGTTACGGAAGTGGAGATACGAGGCACTAAATTAGACAACGCAAGATTTTTACTCCCTTACATAAAACGTGCGCCTACCTCAGAAATTGATATGGACATTTTAGATACCGCTATCAACCAGCTAGTGCATACTACGCCCAATAAGCTTCTTGAATATATTTATAAGGATGAGTGGAATCGTGCTCGGCTATTGCCAACGCTGTGGTACTTGATTGGTACTTATCAGATAGGGGTTGACCTTAATCGCCCTTTAACCATGTTGAGCAGTATTTGGAGGCTAAACGCATGAGTCAATCTTTAGTCCTTAAGGAAGGCAAACGAGTAACCTATCAAGATCGCAGCTTTCGGATTGTACGATTTCTCTCGTTGCAGCTTGCAGAGCTGATTGCCGAGGACAACCAAGAGGTTATCAATGCCAATATCACTGCCCTTCAAGCCCCTATACTGAACACAGAAAAACGCCCAGACCTCAACACCATCAGTGATATGGCATGGGAAACGGCCAAAAAACGTCTCGCCATTATTGAACCACTGCTCAACCTACCCTTTCGCACGAGAGCACAGGTAGAGAAGCAGGGACAAAGATTCTCAGTTTCAACCAATACACTATACAACTGGCTAAAAGCCTATGAAAAATCAGGCGTACTATCTTCGTTATTACCAAAGGCTCGCAGCGACAAAGGCGCAATCAAGCTATCGGACGAAGTAGAGGAGATTATACAAGCAACGATTGCCACCGATTTTTTAACCTTGCAAAAGAAATCAGTTCAAAAACTATGCGATGAGGTTATTAAACGCTGCGCAGAGCTAGGCCTTAATCGCCCACATGACAATACTATCCGCAATCGCGTCAAACTCATTTCGCCAGAACTCAAGGCCAGAAAGAGAGAGGGTAACAAAAAAGCAGATCTGTCGTTTAAACCCATTCAGGGAGCATTTCCACATGCAGACTGGCCACTTTCTGTCGTACAAATAGACCACACCAAGATGGATATTATCTTGGTTGATGACCACTACCGAAAGCCCATTGGCCGCCCTTGGATCACGCTTGCCTTTGATGTCTATAGCAGAATGGTGACTGGATTTTATGTATCCTTCGATCCACCGAGTGCTCTATCTACAGGGTTGTGCCTTGCCAAATCTATTTTACCCAAAGATAAATGGCTTGCTCAAAACAACATTAAAGGAGAATGGCCTGTGTGGGGACTACCTGTCACAATCCACGCAGATAATGCCAAGGAGTTTCGTGGACAGATGCTACAAAAAGCCTGCGACGAATACGGCATCAACCTTGAATGGCGACCAGTAGGCAGACCAAACTTTGGAGCACACATTGAACGAGCATTAGGAACCTTCGCTAAAGAAATTCACACGCTACCTGGGACTACCTTCTCCAACACTCAAGCCAAGGGCGATTATGAATCCGAGAAAAAGGCTGCCTTTACGCTCTCGGAATTCGAGCAATGGTTGACGATCTATATCGTTGATATTTACCACCATAAAATACATTCCTCTTTGAACAAGTCTCCATATGAGATGTATAAAAAAGGAATCTTAGGGGATGAACAACAGGCTGGGCGCGGCTTGCCAGCCAAAATCACCGATGAAGAAAAACTGTGGTTAGACTTCATGCCTTTTGAGCTAAGAACCATTCAAGACTACGGTGTTGTCATTGAAGAAATCCATTATTACCATGATGTGTTACGTCGATGGATTAACTGCCCAGATCCCAAAAATAGCAAAAGAAAACGGCAGTTTATGTTCCGACGAGACCCACGCGACATTAGCGTCATTTGGTTTTATGACCCTGAAGTATGCACCTATTATCCCATTCCATACCGAGACACTTCTCATCCTGCCATTAGCATTTGGGAGCTACGAGAAGCCAAAAACAAAGTAACTTCGGATCAAAATCGACACTTGGCAGAGCGCACTATTTTTGAGGCCTACGATCGTATTCGCGAGATTGAAGCAGACTCTCTGACAAAAACCAAAAAAGCACGACGAGCAAACCAGAGACGTATTCACCATGGACAGGCCAATAAACCGCTGCTTGAAACTTTACTTGTCCGTTCAAGTGAAGCCGCCCCTCAACAATACAATGACACCACAGTAATCCTACCTTTTGATGAAATGGATGATTTATCATGAGCAATCTTTACGCACACTTAAATAGTTCAACAATTGAAGCACTGTCGCTTTCAAACGCGGAGCGTATTTTTAAAATACGATCCGAGCGCTGGATTGGCTATCCAAAGTCCAAACAAATACTCGCCAAACTTGATGACTTGCTCGTTTATCCGAAAACACATCGTATGCCCAACATGCTTATTGTAGGCGACACGAACAATGGTAAAACCATGCTTGCGCAACGCTTCAAAAGCCTACACCCAGCAACAGATAATCCAGAGGGGCAAGGGATTATTGCTCCTGTGCTGCTCGTACAAGCACCGCCAGTACCCGACGAGGGGCGTTTTTATAATGCCATTCTTGAATTGCTTTTCGCCCCTTATCGCCCTAGTGAGCGCGTCGATAAAAAGCAGTTTCAAGTTATTAAACTACTACGTTACATAAACCTGAAAGTACTGATTATCGACGAAATACACCATATATTGGCTGGCAATATGAATAGACAGAAAGCCTTTTTAAACGTCATTAAGTACCTTGGCAATGAACTTGAAATCAGCATTGTTGGCGTTGGTACCAAAGATGCTTTTCGAGCCTTACAAACCGACCCGCAACTCGCCAATCGTTTTGAACCAACGACTCTTCCACGCTGGGAAATGAACCAAGATTTTCAGAGATTGCTGGCTAGTTTTGAGCGAATGCTTCCATTGAAAAGCCCTTCTAATCTTGCACAACAAGATTTAGCTTCAACTCTGTATGCCATGTCGGAGGGATACATCGGCGAGCTTTCACGTTTACTCTCTGAAGCCAGCATTCTTGCCATTCACTCAAAAACAGAACAGATCACGCCTAAACTACTACAACAAGTTGACTGGACTTCCCCTTCTAAACGTAAGCGCCAACTCGAAGGGCTACGATAATGCTCTCTGGTGAGCTTTGGCCAGCACATCCTCACCCGCTCCACAACGAGCTATTAACTTGCTGGATTGTCCGCCTTGCACACGCAAATGGTTTAAAGTCACAGACGTTTTGTGAACAAGTTTTTGGCAAGGAATTTCAAATATGGAATCGAGATATAGACCGCAATGCCCCTGAATGGCTGCTCAACCTC
>JBASZG010000296.1:0-1699 GCA_049277875.1 Venatoribacter sp. | reverse complement strand
TTGCTAATGTTAATAGGGAAACACGATAGAATCCGAACAGCACCTTCTGAATCGCTTTGCCGATAGGCTGAAACAGCCCAGTGTCACAAATGGCAAAGGTCACTGCGAAGCTGGCCATAAATTGAATACGCTCCATGCACAGCAGCGCGACTATGGTCATAAAGACTTTGTTGTAGGTTTCTTGGTTGTTCGGTAGCTGACCAACGGCATACAGGTGTGAGGCTTCGTAGCCTTCGCCAAAGGCTTTGGCCACTCGATGCAAGCGTGTGTGGGCTTCTTCTACCGCTAAAATCTCATTCAAAATAGTTGATGGGTCGTCAAAGCTATTGCGTACGATTTCAGAATATGTGGCAGCGTGTACTACTTCGTTGTCGCTAATACGCTGCCAAGCTGCCCACAGCTCAGAGCTGGTGATAAAAGGGGCTAACACTGGTGCGATGGCACGCGAGGCGACTGAGTCGGCTTCCCACTGCCATGCTAGAGTTTTAATCATCATGTCGTAGGTAGCTTTAGAGCAGCTTTTAAACTCGACGTTGCATGAGCTGTAGTCGAACTCGTTCTCGTCCCAGTCGAGTGATTTCTGTGCTTTGTAAATAGCCCAAATCTCTGGGTAGTGTTTATTTACCGTATCAAACAAACCTACTTTTTGCCCCATTAACAGTAATGGGCGCTCGTAGTCGGTTTTGTTGTAGTTAAATACGTTCTCGGTCATTTTTTTCTCCATTCGTAATTTCGTTGTTTCGTTGTTTCGGCTGGGCGTGCGCCTAGCGCCCAGCACGCAGCGCCAAGCTCCTACAACGTGCAGCTTTCGCAGTTTTCTTCGATATTGGCTACGGCTTTCATACCGTTTGAGGTTTTTTGGTTCATGTAATACTTGGTTTTTAAGCCCAGTTTTACTCGTTGCAGATAGTCCTTAATTAGTTCGGTAGACTCGATATGCGTGTCACCGATAACTTTTCGATAGAAGTCGCCACTGATGCCTTGGTCTGTCCATTTTTGTACCAGTGCGTACATTTCGCACAGGTCTTGAGTAGGAATATCCCAAGCCGATTGATACCACTGTGCTAGGGTGTCACCTTCTGGAGCCGCCCAGTAGTTCACACGTTGGTTGTCAGTCTTAATCATGGTCAATTCCCGAATAGGGTATAAACCATTGGTGGTGCCTGACGAGTTGGCACTGGTTTCCGTTGGCATGTGTGCAGCTAAGGTGCTGTTACGAATACCACCATTAGCGATGATTTCAGCACGCAAGGTCTCCCAGTCATAAAGGTTTTCCACCGCAGCTATGCTGTCAACGTTTTTGTTGTAAGTGTCTAACGGTAGCCAACCTTCTGGCCATTTGGTTTTATGCATCCAAGGAGCATTACCCAGCTCTTTGCCTAGCTGCAAGCTGGCTTTTGCTAAGTAGTAGAAATGACGCTCAGCCACTTGATGAATAAAGCGTTTGCCTTCTACCGTGGTGTAAAGCTGTTTGGCACGCGCCATTGAGTGCGCCAAGCCTAGAATCCCCACACCTGCATTCATACGTGCTTTAGAGGTAAAGCCAATATGAGGCAGCTCGTAGTGGGCTAGGTGAATGCATTTATCAATCATCAACAAGGCGTAATAAGCCACTTCGGCGTATTGTTCGTCGTTGTCGATATTGCTTACTACAATACCTGCGAGGTTGCAGGTAGCTACCTCTCCGGTTTCACCTTCT
>JBASZG010000295.1:0-2772 GCA_049277875.1 Venatoribacter sp. | reverse complement strand
TAAGAGATGTCATTATTAGCGGCGCTGGTCTGCGGGTACGTCCGGTGATGATGACAGCGGCTGCCATTACTATCGGTTTACTTCCAATACTTTATGGCACAGGTACCGGCTCAGAAGTAATGAGTCGAATTGCAGCGCCTATGGTGGGTGGAATGATCAGCGCTGTCATGCTCACATTAGTTGTCTTACCGGTGATTTACTACTTATGGAAGAGTAGAAAGTAGTTTCATTAAAAAAGGGCGTCTTAGTTTACTAAAAAACGCCCTGTTTATTATTTGCTCTAAAAGCCAAGTTTTTGGTGTTCTAAAGTCAATGCCTTAACTCTGAATGTCGTTAGAATGCTTTTATATCATTCATAAGAGTCATCGCCATGTACGATTTCATAATTATAGGAGCAGGCTCGGCTGGCTGTCTGTTAGCCAATCGATTAACTGCCAATCCCAAGCATAAAGTCTGTTTAATAGAAGCGGGCGGTAGTGACAGAAACTATCTGGTGCGTCGTACTAACCCGTTAAATATGCTGATGCTAATGAAAAGTAAGCGCTTCAATTGGGGCTATCGTTGCGAGCCTGAAGCACGTACGGGCAATAGACGCTTTTTCTGGCCACGTGGCCGCGTGTTAGGTGGCTGTAGTTCGGTCAATGCCATGATTTATGCACGTGGGCATAAGTGGGATTTCGACCACTGGGCATCACTTGGCAACGACGGTTGGAGTTATGATGAAGTGCTGCCTTGGTTTAAAAAATCAGAGCGCTGGCAGCGTGGTTCTAACGACTACCATTCCAATCAAGGCACTATGGACGTGGTCGATACTAACTTCCGTTTTCCTACCAGTGAAGCCTTTGTTGAAGCCTGTGGTGAAGCAGGCTTCCCTCTAACCGATGATTTTAATGGTGCTGAACAAGAAGGCTGTGGATTCTTCCAAGTCACGCAAACGCCTTTTGGTCATCGTGCTAACTCAGCGTATTCCTTCTTAGACGAAGTATTAGATCGTCCGAACTTAACCGTGATGACCAATGTGCAGGTTACTAAGCTGTTGTTTTCTGAAGAAAATACCAAGCAAGCCATTGGTGTCGAATTTAGCCGTAATGGTAAGAACGGTAAGCGAGAACAGTTAAAAGCCAGTAAAGAAGTCATTTTAAGTGCTGGAGTAATCAACACGCCGCAGTTGTTAAAGCTCTCTGGTGTGGGCCCTGCGGCAGAATTAGCCGAGCACAATATTCCATTAGTGCATGAGTTAGCAGGGGTGGGTGAAAACCTACAAGATCACCCAGACGTCATTGTGCGCTATTTGAGTAAAGCTGGTGGCTCATTAACGACGGCGCTGTCTTTGGAAACCCTAAAGTTCTTCAAAAAAATACTGTTTGAGAAAGACTTTATTTATACCCCGACAGATTCTGGCGGTTTTATTAAATCCAGCCCAGACGAACCCATTCCAGACCTACAGCTGCAGTTTGGCTCAGTGCGTATGGATCCGCACGGTGAAGGTTTATTTACACCAATGAAAAGTGGCTACGTACTGCATGTTTGCCATGTGCGCCCTGAAAGTCGTGGCCGTGTAACACTGGCCAGCAACGATCCTTTTGCAGCGCCTAAGATTACCGCTAACTATTTTGATAAAGAAAAAGAACTGGAAGCGCTAGTGAAAGGCGTGCGTATTTGTCGCGACATTCTTAATCAACCCGCCATGGCTAAGTTTAACGGTGGCGAAGAACGCCCAGGTGTCGACGTACAAACCGACGAGCAATTAAAAGAGTGGATCAAACAGCACGTTGAAACCGTTTACCATACTGCGGGTAGCTGCAAAATGGGTAACGACGACATGGCGGTGGTGAATTCCGACCTGCAAGTGCACGGCATAAGCGGCTTACGTGTGATTGATGCCTCAGTCATGCCAACCATAACCGGCAGTAATATTCATGCACCCACGGTAATGATTGCAGAAAAGGGTGCAGATAAAATCTTGAAAGCCTGGAAATAGCCGTAAATTCGTAAATTCGTATGTGCGTGTCTGCGTAGGGAGCGCATTTAATACGCTCGGCTGGCTGTATTCTTAATGGTATGAGTGCGTTTATGTAGGGAACGCTTTGTAAGCGTTCCATGGCGTTAACAATGCCTGTTTGCTTTGGATTATGTGCGCGCGGATGGCTTACAAAGCCACCCCTACACAAGATAGAACTGTCTAGCTAAACAAACGATTATAAAACACCACGCTTACGCATTGAGCGTTTGATCAGCTTAATCATAGCGAAATCAAAAATGGCTGGAATATAACGCGCCGCCCAAGCGGTTAGTTTGCCGTTAACGCCCGGTATGATTTTCCATTTGCCAGCATCTAAGCCCGCCACAATTTGATCACAAGCCGAGTTGGTATCCAACGTACCAGCCAGCGCCTTCATGTCTAAAGATACTTTGTTACCGTCTTTACGTTCTTCAAGCACCATGGCTGTTTCTACTTCCGGTGGGCAAATACAGCTAATATGAATACCTAATGGCTCATATTCATAACGCAAAGTGGTAGCTAACCCGACCACGCCAAACTTAGAAGTGCCATAAGCGCTGTAACCGTAATTACCAAAAAGACCAGCTACTGAGGCCACTAACGCCAAGCGGCTACCGAGTTGCATGTGGGGTAAAGCTGCAGCGGCAAAGTTGTTGCTGCCAATTAAGTTAATGTTAATTACCCGCTGAAAATCGCCCGGTAACATATCGGCAAAGGCTTTATTAATCAGTACACCGGCAGAGTTAATGGCTAACTCGGGCGCACCAAAC
>JBASZG010000294.1:0-7991 GCA_049277875.1 Venatoribacter sp. | reverse complement strand
GCTAAGGTTAATAGGGAAACACGATAGAATCCGAACAGCACCTGCCAATAATACGCTTCTGGCATTGGCTTTTTTTGACCGAGCGCAAAAAAAACAGATAACAGTTCAGTTATATTGCTAAGGAATTATTTAGATTTGGGCCTTGAAAAAAAATAATTAAAACTTAAATACAGCATTAGTTAAATTCAACATTAGAGGTAGGTTTCATGAGAATGGACAGACTAACCAGCAGCCTACAAAATGCTTTGGCAGAAAGCCAAAGTTTTGCTCTTGGGCAAGATCATAATCAAATTGACACTGTGCATGTGTTATTGGCGCTGTTTGAACAAAGTTCAAGCAGTGTTAAAGAAGTGCTGCGCCGCGCTGGTGCCAATGTTGGCCAAATTGGGCAGGCGTTACGCGCTGCACTGAAAGATTTGCCCACTATTTCCAGCCCAGACGGCAATATTCAAATGGCGCAAGAGCTAGGTCGTTTGCTTAACCTAGCCGATAAAGAAGCGCAAAAGCGTGGCGACCAATATATTTCCAGTGAAATTTTCTTACTGGTGGCACTTGAAGATAGAAGCGCCGCTGGCAAAGTGCTGCGCGACACTGGCATCACCAAAGACAGCCTAGAGAAGGCAATCAACGAAGTGCGTGGTGGTGAAAAAGTGACCGACCCCAATGCCGAAGACAATCGTCAATCTCTTGATAAATACTGCATCGACCTAACCGAGCGCGCCGAAAGCGGTAAGCTCGACCCAGTTATTGGTCGCGACGATGAAATACGCCGTACCATTCAGGTATTGCAGCGCCGCACCAAAAACAATCCAGTGCTGATCGGCCACCCTGGTGTGGGTAAAACCGCGGTAGTCGAAGGTTTGGCACAGCGCATTGTTAATGGCGAAGTGCCCGAAAACCTAAAACATAAGCGCGTGCTGTCTTTGGATATGGGGGCGTTGCTGGCGGGGGCAAAATACCGTGGCGAGTTTGAAGAGCGCTTAAAAGGCGTATTAAAAGACGTCGCTAAGGCCGAAGGCGCAATTATTCTCTTTATCGACGAGCTGCACACTATGGTGGGCGCAGGTAAAAGCGAAGGCGCAATGGACGCAGGTAATATGCTCAAACCCGCTTTAGCGCGTGGCGAGCTGCACTGCGTGGGCGCAACCACCCTAGACGAATACCGCGAGTTTATCGAAAAAGACGCCGCCTTAGAGCGTCGTTTCCAAAAAGTGGTGGTAGACGAGCCAACCATGGAAGACACCATTGCCATTTTGCGCGGCTTAAAAGAGCGTTACGAAGTGCACCACGGCGTACAAATTACCGACAGCGCCATTGTTTCGGCGGCTAAGTTATCGCAACGCTACATTACCGACCGCCGCTTGCCCGACAAAGCGATTGACCTAATCGACGAAGCGGCTTCGGTTATTCGCATGGAAATCGACTCTAAACCTCACGAAATGGATAAATTAGAGCGTCGCTTAATTCAATTAAAAATTGAGCGCGAAGCCCTGCGTAAAGAAAAAGACGAAGCAGCGAAAAAACGCTTAAGCGATCTTAACGAAGAAATTAATAAAACCGGCCACGCTTATGTCGAGCTAGAAGAAGTGTGGAAAAAGGAAAAAGCCTTGCTTGAAGGTGCAAGCAAATCGAAAGAGCTGCTTGAGCAGGCCAAAATTGAGTTGGAAGCGGCACGCCGTGCGGGCGATTTGCAAAAAATGTCCGAGCTGCAATATGGCCGTATTCCAGAGCTAGAAAAGCAGATGGCCGCCGCCAACGAAGCCGAACAAACCGGCAAACAAGAGTTTACCTTGCTGCGTAACAAGGTAACCGAAGACGAAATTGCCGAAGTGGTTTCTAAATGGACTGGCGTACCAGTCAGCAAAATGCTGGAAGGCGAGCGCGAAAAACTGCTGCAAATGGAAAGCCTGCTGCACAACCAAGTGGTTGGCCAAAACGAAGCCATTGTTGCGGTTTCTAACGCCGTGCGTCGCAGCCGAGCAGGGCTTAGCGACCCTAATCGCCCCAGCGGTTCGTTCTTATTCCTTGGCCCAACTGGTGTAGGTAAAACCGAGCTTTGTAAGGCATTGGCTAACTTTTTGTTCGATAGCACCGACGCTATGGTGCGTATTGATATGTCGGAATATATGGAGAAACACTCAGTAGCCCGCTTAATTGGTGCGCCACCCGGATACGTTGGCTACGAAGAAGGTGGTTTGCTCACCGAAGCGGTGCGACGCAAACCTTACTCGGTGATTTTGCTGGATGAAGTCGAAAAAGCCCACCCAGACGTATTTAACATACTCTTGCAGGTACTCGACGATGGTCAGCTTACCGACGGCCAAGGCCGCCGCGTAGACTTCAAAAACACCGTGTTGGTCATGACTTCTAACCTGGGTTCAGACGTGATTCAAACCCTAGCCCAAGAAGGCAAAGCCTACGATGAGCTACGCGATGCGGTCATGGAAATTGTCGGCGGCCACTTCCGCCCAGAGTTTATTAACCGTATTGACGAAGCTGTGGTGTTTCACCCACTGGCTAAAGAGCAAATACGCGGCATTGCCGATATTCAGCTTAAACTGCTGCGTGGCCGCCTAGCCGAGCGCGACCTGAGCCTAGAGCTAAGTGATGCAGCCTTAGATAGACTGGTAGACGTAGGCTACGACCCAGTGTACGGCGCGCGCCCACTGAAACGCGCTATCCAACGCTGGATTGAAAACCCACTGGCGCAGGATATCTTGGCAGGTAAGTTTATGCCTGGAAGCGTTATTAAGGCCGAAGCTGGCGAAGGGGAAGGCTTTAGCTTTTCTTCGTAAAAGGAGGCGCAAGCCTCCTTTTTTATTTGTTTATTGGCGTTTCTGGTTACAGGTATTTATCAATAGAAACCCCTATTTGGTAGCTGCCATCTTCAGACTGGCCAACTCGACAAATAGTAACTTCTGCTTCTAGATCGCGGGTGCTGCCGCCGCCGCTGGAGATTGTTAGCTGTGCAGTTTGGTTAAGAGGGAGAGGTTGGCTGGCAACTAATTGCGCGCCGGTGCTGCTTAAATCGGTGCAATTAAGGTTATACCGGCTGCCGTCATTAAGAGCAATTACGGCGGGAGAGGAAACTTGCATACGGATGAAATCACGCTTTTCGCTATAGTCTCTGGACGAAACCGACATTTTTATTCTCCTAATTATTGTGGTTCGCAGCGGATGCTAACACCCGTTATTATTCTGCGCCAGTTAAGATAAATCATTGCTTAATGATTGCAAGCTCTGGCCCAAGGGGTTAGTGTTCGCCCTTTCAAAAAACGATTGAGAGTGGTGTATGGCCTCTAAGTGGACGGTCATCAAAGAAGACGCTGAGAAAAACTCCGCACTTATCCAATACTTACAGGATAAACGTCATCAATTTCATCAAGTAGAAACGGAAGATCTTCCGCTTCGCCAGTTCATTTTGTGCGCTAAAGACGGTGAAAAAGCCTATGAAATTCAGCGCAAGCTTTTTACTCAGCCGCAAAATCTTGTAAAAATCCAGCATGACTTTTTATTACAGCCTGCCTTTTTTGTCAGTGGTGATGGGGCTGGTATTTTTGCCCTAACCAACGATTGCTATGCCCTCTATTTGTTTGATGTGGCTGGTCATGGCGCTGGCGCTGCCTTGCTTTCGGCTTATATACAGGGGGTGTTTGATACCCTTAAACGCCTTAATAGCAGCTTGCTGCAGGCGCCAGAGCAGCTTTTTTCTTATTTAAATCAGGCTCTTATCGAGAGAAATATAAATAAGCATGTCACTGTTATTTATGCGGTATTGAATCGTAGCAGTTTGTCATTAAACTACGCCTGCGCTGGGCACTTTCCCTTGCCGATTTTATTAAACGAGGGACATGCACAGTATTTACAGACTAAGGGAATGGCCTTGGGGCTATTTGCGAATGCGCTGTTTGAAGTTCAAAGCTGCTCATTGCCTCCATGTTTTCGCCTGTTGTTATTCTCAGACGGTGTATTAGAGCTGATGCCTGAAGATTGCCGTGATAAAAAAGCACTGCTTCTATCTTGGGTTGAAAGTTGCAATGGGGATATTAATCTACTGCGCCAGCGCCTTAGTTGCAGCGATGCAGACAGTATTCCTGATGATTTAACCATCCTAGCAATAGGTGGGAGTTAGTATGGCTGCCCATATTCAGGTTGCATTACACCACGGTGTGCACGTTATTCGTTTAAGCGGTGATGTGCGTCTGCACCTTTGTTCTGCACTGGAAAACTACCTTGATGATATTTTAAGCAAGGCCAATTTTGAAAATGTGCTAATCGACCTATCTCATACCAGTGGTATTGATAGCACCGCACTTGGACAAATGGCCAAAATTTCGATTTTGTGCCGAGAGCGCTTTGGTTTAACTCCAATCATTGCCAGCCCCAACCCTCAAATCACTGAAATTTTGATGAGCATGGGGTTTGATCAAGTGTTTCATATCATTCAAGAGTCTTTTATTAACGAAGCTCAATTTGAAGACTGGGTAGCCGAAACCTGGACAGAAGACGAAGCGCGAGAACAAGTCATTTCAGCTCATAAAGCCCTTATGAGCCTGAATGAGAAGAATAACGACGAGTTTCGAGATTTGGTTGATGCGCTAGAGTCTGGTTGTGGTCAATCCGGTTCGGCACGAGGGTAGTATGGAAATTAATAAAGCAGTGGTTTTAGGTGGTGGTAGCTTTGGCACTGTGGTGGCAAACATCATCGCCGATAATGGTATCAACACAGTGCAATGGATGCGCAACGAGCAAACAGCACAGCACATTAACCAAGCCCATGAAAACCCCAAATATTTGCCGGGGGTTAAGCTTAATCCAAAGCTAACAGCCAATAATGACTTACTGGAAAGCATTAAAGGTGCCGATGTCATCTTTGTTTCCGTGCCCAGTAAATCGGTGCGCGAGGTGGTTACTCAAATTGCTCCACATATTCAACCGCATCAAGCCTTGATTAGCACCACCAAAGGCATTGAGCCAGACCGCTTTTTACTAATGAGCCAGGTATTAGCCGAGATCTGTCCGAATAATCCAATTGGCGTGCTAAGCGGCCCTAATCTTGCCAAAGAAATAGCTCAGCGTGAACTTGCTGGCACGGTCATTGCCTGTGAGCACGCAGAAATTCGCCGCTCCATTCAGGCGGCATTAAGCTGCGATTATTTTCGCGTTTACGCCAGCAACGACCTGTTTGGGGTAGAGCTAGGTGGCGCACTTAAAAATATCTATGCTTTAGTATCAGGCTTTGTAGCGGCGCTGGGCATGGGCGAAAACACCAAAGGCATGATTATTACCCGCTCGCTTGCCGAAATGAGCCGTTTTGCGGTAGCGCTGGGTGCTAACCCTTACACCTTTTTGGGCTTGGCTGGTGTTGGCGACCTAGTCGTAACCTGTATGTCACCACTAAGCCGCAACTACCGCGTTGGTTTGGCGGTAGGGCAAGGCAAAAGCTTAGATGAAGCCGTAGCCGAACTGGGCGAAGTAGCTGAAGGGGTAAATACCTTGCGCTATGTGCGCGAAAAAGCTAAAGAGCTGAATATCTATATGCCCCTAGTTATGGGCGCTTACGAAGTTTTATTTAAAGGGCTAAACCCCAAAGAAGTGGCAAAAGGTTTAATGACAGGGGAAATCACCTCTGACGTCGAATTTGCTTTGCCACGCTACGAAGTTTAATTAGTTAAATCCAATAGGTTGTTGCATGAGCCGTTTTAAAAATACCCTGTTAAACGATGCGTTTTGGTTAAAAACCTTTTATATCGTTGCTTTTTATTTTGTTTACCGCGTATTAGATGTGTTGGTATTAATTGTGGCAGCAGGGCACTGGTTGTTTCAGTTAGTAACCGGCTCGCGTAATGATTCTTTGCACGATATTGGCCAGTCGCTTGGCATCTATTCGCAGCAAATTATTCATTTTTTAACTTCGGTAACCGAAGAAAAGCCTTTTCCATTTCAAGACTGGCCTAAAAATCGTCCAGATCAAAACAACGACTAATTAAGCAAATTTAACTTGTTGGCAGTTTTAAACTGCCTAAGTTTTATTTTCTTTTGCTAATATCTGCACGCCATTAATAAGTTTAATAACAACAATGAAATCGATTTTGCATTTTTCTCATGCCAACGGCTTTCCTGGTGGCAGCTATCAAGTGTTACTAAATTGGCTCAATGAGCATTACGATGTGCGCTACACCGATCGTATCGGCCATAACTCTGAGTACCCAGTAACTAATAACTGGCCTGAATTAGAACAAGAAATGACCTTGTTTTTTGAACGCACTTACTCCGAGCCAGTGATTGCGGTAGGGCACTCTTTAGGTGGCATTTTAAGCCTGCGTTTAGCGGCAAAACGCCCAGATTTGATTAAAGGCATCATAGTGCTAGATGTGCCAGTACTATCTCGCAGTGAAGCCTTTGGTTTGCGAATGCTTAAGCAGTTTAAATTAATGGATAAGGTAACCCCAGCCAAGCGCATGGATGGTCGGCGAGCCTTGTGGCGTGATGAGATGGAAGCAATCGAATACTTTCGTAAAAAGAAGCTAATGCAACGCTTTAACGAACGGTGTCTGGCCGACTATGTGCATTCTGGTACAGAGCCCTGTGAAGAAGGCATCAAGCTACGCTTTAACCCCATGATTGAGAAAGAGATATACCTCACCATTCCAGATAACAACTTACTAACCAAGCCTTTAAAAATGCCGTCGGCGGCTATTGCAGGAACGCACAGTAAAGTTTTTTCTACTTATCAGGGGGCGCGAATGCAAAAGAGGTTAGGAATGGATGTTCGTTGGTTGTCCGGTTCGCATATGTTCCCGCTGGAGCATCCGTTAGAAACAGCACAAACCGTGCATGAGCTATTACAGAATATGAAACTGCCTTCTTAAGAGGGCATAGATTAGTGATAAAGCCGCTTGCTTGTATTGTGGGCGCAATGGCGGCCACAGGCCGCCGGTACGGCGCTAACAATCTAAACCGCAGCCGCCTGAGCCGCAGCGTTACCAATGTAGTTAGCAGGAGTAAGCTGATTTAACTCGGCTTTTACTTCGCTAGGTAAATCTAACGATTCAATAAAGCCAGTCATGGCTTCATGAGTAATGGCCTTGCCACGAGTGAACTCTTTGAGTTTTTCGTAAGGCTTTTCAATGCCATAACGACGCATTACGGTTTGAATTGGCTCGGCCAATACTTCCCATGCGTGGTCTAAATCTTCGGCAATACGAGCTTGATTTACTTGCAGCTTGCTGATGCCTTTTAACACCGCCTGATAAGCAATTAGGCTGTAGCCCAAGCCCACACCCATGTTGCGTAATACGGTTGAGTCGGTTAGGTCGCGCTGCCAACGTGAAATAGGTAATTTGCTGGCTAAATGCTGCATCACTGCGTTAGCAAGACCAAGGTTGCCTTCGGAGTTTTCAAAGTCGATAGGGTTCACTTTGTGCGGCATGGTAGAAGAACCCACTTCACCTTCGATGGTGCGTTGCTTGAAGTAGCCAAGTGAAATATAGCCCCAAACGTCGCGGTTAAAGTCGATCAAAATGGTGTTAAAACGCGCGTAAGCGTCAAACAATTCGGCAATATAGTCGTGTGGCTCAATTTGGGTGGTGTAGGGGTTAAAGTTGATACCTAGCGAGGTAATAAACTCTTGAGCATTTTGCTGCCAGTTAATATCGGCGTAAGCGCTAAGGTGGGCGTTGTAGTTACCAACCGCACCGTTAATTTTGCCCAATACTTCAACGGCTTTAATTTGTTTAATTTGACGCTCTAAGCGGTACACCACGTTAGCCATTTCTTTACCCAAGGTCGTTGGCGATGCGGTCTGGCCGTGAGTACGAGATAACATAGGCACGCTGGCGTTTTCATGAGCAACTTTGCGAATGTTATCGGCAATTTTTTGCATAGTAGGTAATAAGGCTTCGCGGCCTGCTTTTAGCATAAGCGCGTGAGACAGATTATTAATGTCTTCTGAGGTGCAAGCAAAATGCACAAACTCGTTTACCGCCATT
>JBASZG010000293.1:0-6343 GCA_049277875.1 Venatoribacter sp. | reverse complement strand
GTTGAAGATCATATGGCGAACTTAGTGGTTGCCCAGTTGCTATTCCTTGAGTCGGAAAACCCAGACAAAGACATTCACCTTTATATCAATTCGCCTGGCGGATCTGTTTCTGCTGGCTTGTCTATCTATGACACCATGCAATTTATTAAACCCGATGTAAGCACCATGGTTATTGGTCAGGCTTGCAGTATGGGGGCGTTTTTGCTTAATGCCGGAGCCAAAGGCAAACGCTTTAGTGTGCCCAACTCACGCATCATGATTCACCAGCCTAGCGGTGGTGCTCAGGGGCAAGCAACCGACATTCAAATTCATGCTAAAAACATTCAAGACACCAAAGAGCGCTTAAATCGCTTGATGTCGTTGCACTCTGGCCAACCTTACGAACAAATCGCTGCCGACACTGAACGCGATAATTTTATGACCGCCGATGAAGCCTTAGCTTATGGCTTAATTGATAAAGTTGTGACAAATCGCGCCTAAAAGCTTGAAGTTACAGTTTAAGCACCCATCTAGGTGCCCATGTTAAATGCAAAAATGAAAGAGGCAGTTGCATGACCGATATTAAGAAAGGCAGAGGTGATGACGGCGGTAAGCTGTTGTATTGCTCCTTCTGCGGTAAAAGCCAGCATGAAGTGCGCAAGCTGATTGCTGGTCCATCTGTATTTATCTGCGACGAATGCGTGGATCTTTGCAACGACATTATTCGTGAAGAGGTCACGGATAATCAAGAGCAAGAACAGAAAGACAAACTGCCTACTCCAAAAGAAATTAAACAAACACTCGACGAATATGTCATTGGCCAAGACAAAGCCAAAATGGTGCTTTCTGTTGCGGTTTACAACCATTACAAGCGCCTGCGTAGCGGTGAATCAAAAGACCAAGATGTAGAGCTTTCTAAGAGTAATATTTTACTTATTGGGCCCACTGGTAGCGGTAAAACCCTACTAGCAGAGTCTTTGGCTCGTTTGCTTAATGTGCCTTTCACCATCGCCGATGCCACCACCTTAACTGAGGCAGGCTACGTAGGTGAAGACGTAGAAAATATCATCCAAAAACTGCTGCAAAAATGTGACTACGATGTTGAAAAGGCACAGCGCGGTATTGTTTATATTGATGAAATTGACAAAATTTCACGCAAATCGGATAACCCATCCATCACTCGTGACGTATCGGGTGAGGGGGTGCAGCAAGCGTTGCTAAAACTGATTGAAGGCACTATTGCCTCTGTGCCTCCACAGGGTGGACGCAAACATCCACAACAAGAATTTTTGCATGTAAACACGGCCAACATTCTGTTTATTTGTGGTGGTGCGTTTGCTGGCTTAGATCGAATTATTCGTGACCGCTCAGAAAAAAGCAGCATTGGCTTTACTGCCACTGTGAAGGGCAAAGACGACGAAAAAGCCATTGGCGATGTGCTAAGAGAGATTGAACCTACCGACTTAGTAAAATTTGGTTTAATCCCTGAATTTATTGGTCGTTTGCCTATGGTGGCTACGCTTGATGAATTGGATAAGCCCGCGCTTATTCGCATTTTAACCGAGCCACGCAACTCGCTTGTACGCCAATACCAAAAACTCTTTGAAATGGAAGGTGTCGAGCTGGAGTTTCGAGACTCCGCGTTGGATGCCATTGCTACCCTTGCTATGGAACGTAAAACCGGTGCTCGTGGTTTGCGCTCAATCATGGAAGGCGCTTTGTTGGATACCATGTATAGCATTCCATCTGAATTGGGCGTTTCTAAAGTAGTGATTGAAGAATCTGTGGTTACTGAAGGCGCTACTCCGCTTATTTTGTATGAGCGACAAGAAGTAAATAAAGTCTCTCCGGATAACGACTGAGACGAAATCTAAAGGAGCTGCGGCTCCTTTTTTTCTCTATAAGTTTAAAAAGGTATGTTCATGGCTCAAGAACTGCTCACGCTTTTACCTCTACGCGATGTTGTTGTTTTCCCCGGTATGGTAATTCCCTTGTTTATTGGCCGGGAAAAGTCGGTAACAGCGCTAGAAGAGGCAATGAAAGCAGACAAGCGCATTATGCTGGTTACGCAGAAAAATGCAGAAGAGGAAGAACCCGCTGTGGATGGGATTCATGGCGTAGGTTGCATCGGCAAAATTGTTCAGTTTTTAAAAATTCCCGACGGCTCGGTAAAAGTGCTGGTTGAAGGGCTAGAACGCGCCCAAGTTAACGAATTTATTGACGATGCCGACTCGCTTCGCGCTTTGGTAAGCGCAATTGAAAACACGCCTTTAAGCGAAAAAGAAAACACTGCCCTAGTTGCATCCTTGCTTGCCCAGTTTGAACAGTACATTCAGCTTTCTAAAAAAGTGCCCAAGGAAGTGCTAAAAAGCATTGCGGCTATTACCAATATTTATCAATTAGCCGATACCTTAGCGGCCCACCTGTCGCTAAAACTTGCGCAAAAACAAGTACTTTTAGCGGCAGGTACGATTGAAGAACGTATGGATTTGCTCTCTTCGCACATGTCGGATGAAATTGATATTGTCAAAATTGACAAGCGCATTCGAGGCCGCGTGAAAAAGCAAATGGAACGCACTCAACGCGAGTATTATCTAAACGAGCAAATCAAAGCCATTCAAAAAGAGCTGCACGATGACGAAGGCGGCAACGAGTTAGACGCTCTAAGCCAGCGCATTGAACAAGCCGGCCTTAGCGCAGAAGCGCAGAAAAAAGCCAACGCCGAATTGAAAAAACTACGCACCATGCCGCCAATGTCGGCTGAAGCCTCAGTGGTGCGTAATTACCTTGACTGGCTTTTAAACTTACCTTGGAAAAAACGTAGCAAACTTAACTACGACTTGGTTCGAGCCAAAAGCATCTTAGATGAAGATCATTACGGTTTAGATGAGGTTAAAGAACGCATTCTAGAGTATCTTGCCGTGCAGAATCGGGTGAAAAAAGTCAAAGGCGCGGTACTGTGCTTAATTGGCCCACCCGGTGTTGGCAAAACCTCTTTAGGTAAATCTATTGCCAAAGCCACTAATCGCCAGTTTGTGCGTATGGCCCTAGGAGGCGTGCGTGATGAGGCCGAAATTCGTGGCCACCGTCGCACCTATCTGGGTTCTATGCCTGGCAAACTGGTGCAAAAGCTATCGAAGGTGGAAGTGCGCAATCCATTATTCTTACTCGATGAAATCGACAAAATGGGTATGGATCATCGCGGCGATCCAGCCTCGGCATTGCTTGAAGTGCTTGACCCAGAACAAAACTCAAGCTTTGCCGATCATTACCTAGAAGTAGACTACGACCTATCTGATGTGATGTTTGTTTGCACCTCAAACAGCATGGATATTCCTGGCCCGCTGCTTGATCGCATGGAAATTATTCGCATTCCCGGTTACACCGAAGATGAAAAGGTAAACATTGCCGAGCGCTACTTGCTGCCTAAGCAAATTAAAGAGAATGGGCTTACCCCTAACGAGCTGTCTATCTCTACTACCGAGTTGCTATACATTATTCGTCATTACACCAAAGAAGCGGGTGTGCGCGGGCTAGAGCGGCAAATTGCCAAACTCTGTCGGCGTGTGGTGAAAGCCAATATGTTGGAAAAATCGGTTAAAACCCGTGAAATCCACGCTGCTGATTTAGAAGAATATTTGGGTGTACCCAAATTTCGCTACGGCCTTGCTGGCGTTAATAACGAAGTAGGGCAGGTAACAGGGCTTGCTTGGACTTCCGTGGGTGGTGAGCTACTCACCCTAGAAGCGGCAGCCACACCGGGTAAAGGTACAATTTTAAAAACCGGCTCTTTGGGCGATGTGATGCAAGAATCCATTCAGGCCGCAGTGACTGTCGTTCGCGGTCGTGCCCAAGGCTTAGGCATTGCCCCAGACTATTTTGAAAAGCACGACCTGCATGTGCATGTGCCAGAAGGTGCTACCCCCAAAGATGGCCCCAGCGCCGGAATTGGCATGGTCACTGCCTTGGTTTCTGTGATGACAGGCATTGCGGTGCGTTCTGATGTTGCCATGACTGGTGAAATTACCCTGCGTGGCAAAGTGCTGGCGATTGGCGGCTTAAAAGAGAAAATGCTGGCGGCTCATCGTGGTCATATTAAAACGGTCATCATTCCCAAAGAGAACGAAAAAGACTTAAAAGAGATACCTGAAAAGGTTTTGGCCGATATCGAAATTGTCTGCGTAGACTGGATTGATGAAGTCTTAGACATTGCCTTAGAGCGCGCTCCAACCCCCTATATTTGTGGAAATATTGCTCAAAATGAGACGGTGTTACAAAAAGATGACAATAATCGCCCAAGTACGCACTAAGGTTGCTTGACGCTATAAAGTGCTCTTGGTATAAATCCACGCACTTATTTGCTCGTGGTCGATGGGCCGGTTTTTAAGAAAATTATAATTGTGTAAAAAAGAGGGAAATCTCGTGAATAAATCTGAACTAATTGATGCTATTGCTGCTTCTGCCGATATTCCTAAGGCTGCTGCTGGTCGTGCTTTAGATGCCATGATTGAAAGTGTTTCTGGCGCTTTAAAAAATGGTGACCAAGTTGCTTTGGTTGGTTTCGGTACTTTCCAAGTGAAAGAACGTGCAGCTCGCACCGGTCGCAATCCACAAACTGGCGCTCCAATCGAAATTGCTGCGGCCAAAGTGCCTAGCTTCAAAGCCGGTAAAGCTCTAAAAGACGCAGTAAACTAGCATTAGGCAGCGGATGCTCGCTTAATCCGTTCTAATGAAAAAGCGCATCCATTGATGCGCTTTTTTCGTATTAATAATTAAAAACAGGGTTCCAAGCTGGAGGTCGCATGTTACAGACAATGCGTAATAACGCGCAGGGGATGATTGCTAAAATCATCATGGGCTTTCTCATTGTGGTGTTTGCCCTTTGGGGTGTGGAAAGTATCGTATCACTGGGAGGCGGTGAAAGCGCAACAGCAGAGGTTGATGGTCAAAAAATTACCGAAGCCGATATCACGCGTGCGGTAGAAGTGCAAAAAGCCAATTTAAGCCGCCAATTTGGCAGCCAGTTCGATGAAAATTTATTCAGTGACAAGCTACTGCGCCAATCCGCCATCGAGCAACTGGTGCAAGAGAAAGTCGCCATCATTCAGGCGCAAAAACTTGGTTTTGTAAGCTCTCAGCGTGTGATTGATGAAAACATTGTTAATATTCCCGCATTCCAAGTAGATGGCCGCTTTGATAAAGAACAATTTCAAAATGTGCTGCGCTTAAATGGCTTATCTGCCCTAGAGTTTCGCAACTCAATGGCCAGCGAAGATATTGTTAACCAAGCCAGAGCCGGTTTTATTCTAACCAGCATTGAAACCCCATTTTCAGCTCAATTAAATCAAGCATTGGAAAGTGAAGAACGTAGCTTTCGTTTTGTTGAAATTAAAGCGCGCGATCTAGAAAAAGACATACAAGTGTCTGACGCCGAATTAGATCAAGCTTACCAAGCCGACTTAGATAATTTCCGTGTGCCAGAGCTGGTCAGCATTCGTTACTTAGAGTTGAAACGCTCAGAGATTGAAGCACAGCAGCAAATTAGCGAAGAAGAACTTCAGCAAGCCTACCAACAGTACTTACAGCGCGAAAGTGCAAGCGAGCAGCGCCAAGCCAGCCATATTCTTTTAGAAGTAGGCGGCTCGCGCAGCAAAGCGCAAAGTATGGAGTTAGCAAAAGAGCTGAAAAAACGTATTGAAAATGGCGAAAATTTTGCTGCATTGGCAAAAGAATACTCAGATGATGAGGGCTCAAAAGCCACTGGTGGTGATTTAGGTTTAACGCCTCGTGGCAGCTTTGACGACGCCTTTGAAACTGCGCTTTATAGTCTGCCAGAAGGTGGTGTATCTGCTCCGGTGGAAACAGAGTTTGGGATTCATCTAATTCGCGCCGACAAAATTATCAAACAAGATGTGAAATCATTAGCAGAAATGAAAGCAGAACTCACCGCAGATGCTCGCCGTAGCAAAGCTCGTGATCTGTATAACAATAAGCTAAAAGACTTGTCCGATCTTGCTTTTTCGGCTCAGTCATTAGACGACCTTGCTCAAGATTTAAAACTTCCTGTGCAAGAGTCTCAGCTATTTAGCGCCGACCGTGGAGAGGGTATTGCTCAGTTCCCAGAGGTTCGTGAGGCGGCTTTCAGTAGTACGGTACTTGATTCCAATGAAATCAGCCCTGTAATTGAGTTAGAAGACTCGGCGCTGGTCATGGTAATCAAAGAGCACAAGGCTGAAACTGTTAAAGCATTGGCAGAAGTGAAAGAGCAAATCACCGCTAAAGTAAAACTGACCAAAGCCATTGAAAAAGCCAAAGAACAACCCAAAGCCATTGTTGCAGGCGCTGAGGCGAAAGGCTGGAAAAC
>JBASZG010000292.1:0-2282 GCA_049277875.1 Venatoribacter sp. | reverse complement strand
CCCCGGTTATCTATCGTCAACTTAGTCAACAATATGGCGATACTGCAGCCAAAGAGCTGGATCAAAGCCGTTTGTCTGAACGACGCATTCACACACCTATACAGGCCAAACAGCTTAAAGCCACCATGGCCGAGGCTGAAAAAGAACGTCACAACAAAAGCCTAAATAGCAGCACTGTGACCGTTACTAACGACATTGCCAGCGGGCAGGGTGGCAAGGGGCAACAGTTTGCCTCGCCCAGCGAATTTGTTGCCGCCCTTTATCCGGTGGCGGAAAAAATTGGCCAAGAGCTGGATGTTGAACCCAAAGCCATTGTGGCTCAGGCCGCGCTGGAAACAGGCTGGGGGCGTTACATGATTAGCGACGAGCAAGGCCGCAATAGTTATAACTTCTTTGGTATTAAAGCCGACTCGCGCTGGCAAGGCGAAAAAGTTGAGGTAATGACCCATGAATTTCGTGGCGGCGTGCCCTTAAAAGAGCGCGCGGCCTTTCGTTCTTACGCCAGCCTAGAAGATGGGCTGCGCGATTACGCCGACTTCCTCAAGCAGGGCGCACGTTATCAAGACGCCATTGGTAATGGTTTAACCTCAGAACACTATGGCCATGCCTTGCAGCGTGCTGGCTACGCCACCGACCCAAGTTATGGCGATAAGATTCAACGTATTTCACGCAGCGACACGCTTAATCAAGCCGTGCAGTTGCTTCAAGGGGTAAGCAAAGATGGCTGATATTCTACAAATAGGCATCTCTGGTTTAAGAGCGAGTCAATCTGCGCTAACCGTAACTGGCCATAACATTACCAATGCCAACACCGAAGGCTATAGCCGCCAAGTGTTATCGCAAAGCACTACCAGCCCACAAGCTCAGGGCGGCGTCTGGGTAGGTACAGGCGTTAGCGTGGATGCCGTAAGCCGTATTTACGATAAATTTCTAACTGAACAGCTCTGGCGCGATAGTTCTACCTTCAACAAGTTTGAAACCTTAGCCAACAACGCCGAGCAAATTAACAGCCTGTTGGCCGATGCCAACACCGGTATTCAGCCCGGTCTTGAAAAAATGTTTGGGGCGCTGCAAACCGTAGCCGACTCGCCTGCCTCACTGGCGGCGCGCGCGGTGCTACTCAGTGAAAGCCAAGGCTTGGTAGACCGCTTTCATTTAATTAGCGATCGTCTTAGCTCACAAAATACCGTGGTAAATGGCCAGCTTAAGGTGATTGCCGGTGAAATTACCGAAAAAGCCAAAGCAATAGCACAACTGAACGAGCAAATTGCCTTTGCTTCGGCATCGGCACAGGGAAATAAACCCAATGATTTGCTCGACCGTCGTGACCAATTGGTAAAAGACTTATCCGAATTGGTGGATTTAAAAGTAGTAGAGCAAGACGATGGTATTTGGAACATTACCATTGGCAATGGCCAGCCTTTGGTGGTGGGTATTGAATCTCGAACGTTAAAGGCCGCCTCTGGCAGCAGCGACGCAACTCGGCTGGATTTGTTTTTTGAAACCGAACGTGGCGATCAGCAGGTGACTGGCTCCATCAGTGGTGGCAAGCTCGGTGGTATTTTAGATTTTCGTAATCAAGTGCTTGAGCCAACCTACAACGAGCTAGGCCGTTTGGCCTTAGTTATTAACCAAACCTTTAACGAGCAGCACAAGCTAGGTATCGACTACGATGGCCGCCAAGGGGTGGATTACTTCACCGATATTAATGAGCCAGTTAAAACCTATGGGCGAGTGCTAAGCGATGGCGGTAATAAACAGCCACAAGACCGAGTGGTTTCGGTGTATATCAACGACGCCAGTGTGCTTACGACCAGTGATTACCGCGTTGAATTTCCCGGCCCAGATGATTTTAGCTATCGCATTGTGCGTGCCAGCGATAACCAGCTTATGCTGACCAGCTCTTTAAACGGAGTTTTTCCAAATAGCATAGAAGTAGACGGTTTTGAAATTCGCTTTGAAGCAGGCACGTTTCAGTCTGGTGATAAGTTTCTAATTACCCCAACTCGTAACGGTGCCGCAGAGCTTGAGTTGAATATTACCCGTGGCGAGCAAATCGCCATGGCTTCGCCAATTAAGAGTGATGCCACTTTGGGTAACCGTGGCAACGCTAAAATTACCCAGCCTACGGTTTATAACTCTGGCACTCAGTTCTTTTCCGAACAGGGCGAGCTGAAACCGCCTTTGATTGTGGTGTTTACTTCACCCACCACTTACGACGTGTTGGATAATTCCGACCCAGGTCGTCCAGTGCCATTGTTTCCGCCCATTACTAACCAAAA
>JBASZG010000291.1:0-16764 GCA_049277875.1 Venatoribacter sp. | reverse complement strand
ATTTCCGCACCGCAAGCATCAGAGAAACGTGCCAGTTTGCTGTAGTTAGTGATGGGCATAATGCCGGGGATAATCGGAATGGTTACGCCCAGTTTTTGCACCCGTTCAACAAAGTAAAAATAGCTGTCGGGGTTAAAGAAATACTGGGTAATGGCGCTGTCGGCACCAGCTTTTACTTTGTCCACGAAGTGCAGCAAGTCTTGCTCGAAATTGCCTGCTTGGGGGTGCATTTCTGGGTAAGCGGCCACCTCCAAAGTAAAGTGATCGCCGGTTTCAGCGCGAATAAATTCCACCAAATCTTTGGCGTAACGCAGCTCGCTAGAGGCCAAGCCCATGCCCGAAGGCAAATCGCCACGCAAAGCGACAATGCGTTTAATGCCTTGGTCTTTGTATTCGTTAATAATTTCACGCATCCGCGCTTTATCGTGCCCCACACAAGTTAAGTGCGGAGCGGCATTGCTGCCCGATTCGTGAATCGCCTTTACGATATTAAAGGTACGCTCACGGGTTGAACCACCTGCACCGTAGGTCACCGAAAAAAACTCCGGGTTATAGGTGGCCAGTTCCTTGTGAACCTTTAATAACTTCTCAGTGCCCGCCTCGGTTTGCGTCGGGAAAAATTCAAAGCTTAGTGTGGTCATGTCGCGCTTGCGCGAAAGCTAGGGGCTAAGTGCTGGGCGCTGGGCGCATCACACATTTACTCCAAGGCTTTTGCGCCTTCCTCCAATTTAAATATATATCTCAGTTTGGCGCCTGGCTCTAAGCTCCCGGCGCCTCGCCCAATCTCACCACGATTAGTACTTATACGATTCAGGCTTGTATGGCCCTTCTACTTTTACGTTGATGTATTTGGCTTGTGCGTCGGTGAGTTTGGTGAGTACACCGCCGAAGCCTTCGACCATGTCTTTGGCTACTTCTTCGTCGAGTTTTTTGGGTAGCACTTTAACGTAGATGTTTTCGGCTTTTTTCTCGTCTTTTAGGTCGGCGAATTTGCGTTCAAACAGGTACATTTGCGCTAACACTTGGTTGGCGAAGGAGCCGTCCATAATGCGTGAAGGGTGGCCGGTGGCGTTGCCAAGGTTTACTAAGCGGCCTTCCGACAGCAGGATTAGGTGGTCATCGGCGGCTTTGTCGCGGTAGATTTTGTGAACTTGGGGTTTTACTTCTTCCCATTCCCAGTTTTCACGCATAAAGGCGGTGTCGATTTCGTTGTCGAAGTGGCCGATGTTGCATACTACGGCGCTGGATTTTAACGCTTGCAGCATAAATTTATCGCACACGTTGGTGTTACCTGTGGTGGTCACGATTAAATCGGTTTTGCCCAACAAGTCTTTGTCGATGCACTCAAGCGTGCCTTTGTTATCGCCATTGATGTAGGGGGAAACTACTTCGTAACCGTCCATGCAGGCTTGCATCGCGCAGATGGGGTCGATTTCTGAAACACGCACAATCATGCCTTCTTGACGCAAGGAAGCGGCCGAGCCTTTACCCACGTCGCCATAGCCAATTACCAAGGCTTTTTTGCCGCTGAGTAAGTGGTCAGTGCCACGTTTAATGGCGTCGTTTAATGAATGACGGCAGCCGTATTTGTTGTCGTTTTTCGACTTGGTTACAGAGTCGTTAACGTTAATGGCGGGCACTTTCAATTCGCCATTTTCAAGCATTTCCAGCAAGCGGTGTACGCCTGTGGTGGTTTCTTCAGAAATACCGTGAATGTTGTTCAACAACTGTGGGTATTTTTCGTGCACGATTTGGGTTAAATCGCCGCCGTCGTCCAAAATCATATTGGCATCCCATAACTCTTTGCTGTCTTTTTCAGCAAAAATGGTTTGCTCGATGCACCACCAAAACTCTTCTTCGGTTTCGCCTTTCCAAGCAAATACTGGAATGCCGGCGGCGGCAATGGCAGCGGCGGCGTGGTCTTGGGTCGAGAAAATATTACAGCTTGACCAACGCACCTGCGCACCCAAATCCACCAATGTTTCAATCAACACCGCAGTTTGAATGGTCATGTGGATACAACCCATGATTTTCGCGCCTTTTAACGGCTGCTCGGCGCGGTACTTACGGCGCAATGCCATTAACGCAGGCATCTCGCCCTCGGCGATTTTAATTTCTTTGCGGCCCCAAGAGGCGAGATTGATGTCGGCGACTTTATAATCTTGCATGTTCACTCCGTTATCGCTTGGCGCTAGGGGCTGGGCGCTTGGCGCACCCCTCAACACCGAGTGTTTTAATTAAACTTTTAAATGATTTATGAACCCATTAATTAACGCAAAAACACGCTGTATTTGGTCATAAACCTCTTGTTGGTAGGAACAGTATCTCAAGCGTTGAGAGACTATCCATTGTGTTTCTAATTCTGCTAACGAACCTCTAGAAATATAGAGAAAACGTTTAAACTCCGCGTCAGAGCCGCGACAATACCCCTCTGCAATGTTCGAGGGCACGCTAACCGCAGCTCGCCGCATTTGGCTTATAAGGCCAAATTTTTCGCTATCAGGAAAGCAAGCCGTAATTTTGTAAAACATTTCTGCCAAAACCATTGCCTGCTGCCATACCTGTTGTTCTTGGTAATTGCGCATAAGAAAACCTCCTTTTAATCTCGGTGCTGAACGCACCAGGCGCCCAGCCCTTAGCGCCTTGCCTACCTACAAATCCGCTGCTTTCCTTAGCTCTTCAACTTTATCCGTACGTTCCCAGGTAAACGCTGTGAAGGTTGTGCTTTTTTTCTCGCCGTTTTCGCTGTATTCGTAGGTGTATTCAAAGGGCTCACGTCCGAAGTGGCCGTAGCTGGCGGTGAGTTGGTACATGGGGTGGAGCAGGTCAAGTTGTTTTTGAATGGCGTAGGGGCGTAGGTCGAAGACTTGGCGCACGACTTTAGCCAGTTCAATGTCGCTGATTTTGCCGGTGCCGAAGCTGTTTACGGAAATGGAGGTCGGTTCAGCGACGCCAATGGCATAGGAGACTTGGATTTCACAGCGGTCGGCTAGGCCTGCGGCGACGATGTTTTTGGCAACGTAACGGCCCATGTAGGCGGCGGAGCGGTCTACTTTAGAGGGGTCTTTGCCAGAGAACGCGCCACCGCCGTGACGTGCCATACCGCCATAGGTATCCACGATGATTTTACGGCCAGTTAAGCCGCAGTCGCCCACTGGGCCACCAATCACAAAGTTACCTGTGGGATTAATGTGATAAAGCGTGCCTTCATGCAGCCACTGCGCGGGCAGCACAGGCTTAATGATGTGTTCAAGCACTGCGGTGCGTAGCTCTTCTAGGCTGATATCTGGGTTGTGCTGGGTGGATAACACCACGGCATCAATTTTGGGCGTATCGCCTTCCCAGTTAATGGTCACTTGCGATTTGGCATCGGGGCGCAACCAAGGCAAGGTGCCATTACGGCGCAATTCCGATTGTTTTTGTACCAACAAGTGCGCGTAGTACACAGGGGCGGGCATTAAATTGGGGGTTTCGTTGGTGGCGTAACCAAACATTAACCCTTGGTCGCCCGCACCTTGGTCTTCTGGCTTGGCACGGTCAACCCCTTGGTTAATATCCACCGATTGCTTACCAATAGCGTTCAACACCGCACAAGTAGCACCGTCAAAGCCCACATCCGAGCTGTTATAACCAATGCCAGTAATCACATCGCGTACTATGTCTTCTAAATCGACGTAGCAACTGGTGGTTACTTCACCGGCAATCACGGCCATCCCCGTTTTTACCAAGGTTTCTACCGCCACACGCGCGTATGGGTCGCGGGCAATAATCGCGTCCAGCACCGCATCGGAAATTTGGTCGGCCATTTTATCTGGGTGGCCTTCGGAAACAGACTCCGAAGTAAAAATTGAATATTCGCTCATGGTGTATCCTCTGTTTTTGCTAAGGGCTACGCGCTTAGCTTTTATCAAATAATCTAAACTGTATCTGAAACCCATTTCGCAGGCCCAAAAACTGGCTTTGGCCTTCGTTTAGGCCAGCGTCTGCCGCCCATTGGGTTAGGTCTTCTATTTCAAATCCTAGCCATAAATCGCCGCAGCTTTCTTTGGCCCAGCTTTGTTCGTGGCGGCATAGGTCGGTGACTAAAAAGGTGCCGCCTGAGGCTAATAGTTTGCTGACATCTTGAAAAATATGCCGTGGTGAGGGCACATGATGCAGCACCATATTGGCCACGATAAATTCGTATTGGCCACTTTGTTGTGGCAGTAACTGGTTGGTTTCGCCCAGTACGGTTTGTACGTTTTTAAGTGCATGGCTGGCGATAACCCGCTGGCTTTGTGCCAGCATAAACTCGGCGTTGTCTAGGGCCGTTACTTGGTGAAACTGCTGGGCTAGGTCGGGTAAAAACAACCCCTCACCTGGGCCAATTTCTAACGCCTGCCCTTGGCGGCTGATTTTGCCAGCGGCTTTTAACGAAGCCAGCAACTTGGTTAACGCTGCACCGTATTGGGTGTGCGAGGCAATTAGGTCTTGCTTCTCTTTTAGCTCGTGCGCGTGCTTGCTAAAAAACTCGGCACACGCCTGTGCGCGTTCGCTCAGCACGGCACTTACGGCTTCATCGGCAAAGCCCTGCTCGGCGGCATCAAGGGTGCAAAACAGCTCTTTTAACCAAGTGTTCAACGGCGTGTCGGCGGTAAGCAGCGGACGACGATAAAAAATGCTGTTACCTTCGCGCTGAGTGCTAACCAAGCCAGCCTGCGCCAACACCTTTAAATGGTGGCTCATGCTCGATTGTTTAACGGCAAACACCTCGCACAGCTCTAACACGCCAAAGGCCCCCTGCCCTAGTAACTGCAAAATGCTTAAACGCAGCGTATCGCTGGCGGCTTTGTTTAGAGCAGCGAGCGTTTCTAGGCTAGAAAGAGGGGCTAAGGTATTCATGAGGCGCAAGTATAGAGAGGGTTCTTAACTATATCAATTTTTTTTGATATAGATTTTTAGACTGGCACAAATAAACATATTGCAAATGATAATTATTATCATTTATATTGTTCGCATTCAAAAACAAAATGGAGCTTCACCATGCAACCCGCCGACCTGCAACGCTTAAACGAATTGGAATCTCAAATATGCAGCTACCAAGGCTGTGCCTGCCAAGCAGGTTTGTTAGAAGAGTATTTAGACTTAGGGCTAGAAGCCACCAGCAGCCAACCTGCCACTTGGCAAGAAGGCTGGCTGCAACGCATTTTTAACACCTTAAGCCTAGCGGTAAAAAACCCCAGCTCTAGCAGCAGTTGGCGCAAGCAATGCCTAGACTACCTTTATCAACCGTTTTTTGCCCTAGCGCATATCTACAAGCAACAACCGCAAAAAACCTGTCACCTGTGCGAGCTACTGAAACGTTACGAAACCTTAAACTAACGAGCAATGGCCTGAGTGTTGCCGCATAATGCTTCGCGTTGCTCACTCAGGCGGTAGCTGGTGTAGCCCGCTTCGCCAAAGGCGTCGGTTCCATTCATATAATAAAGGTCGGCTTCTTCATTAGGGTTGGTTATTTCATAACCTAATAACTTGGCTACTTCTTTACCCACCAAGTAATGATTGGTTAAGCAACCAAGATTAGTTTTAAGCTGATTAATTTCTTCTTGCGGCACGTTTACGCCATAAAAAAAGATTGGCACCTGAGCGCTATCAAGCTTAACGGTGTTGTGTCCATAGCGCCCATCCACACCCATGGTTTCACCGTGGTCTGGCACAAAGAAAATATAGGTGGGCTGGCCTTGCTGTTTAAAATACTGATAAATCTCGGCAATGCGTTTTTGCGTGTAACGAATGGAGTTGTCGTAAGTATTTACTATGTACTCCACTTCCGACACGCCTTCGTCCGGGTAATAAGCCTCTTCACGCGGATAGTTTTTAATGTATGGGCCATGTGCACTACGCATATGCAGAGTAATAAAGTTAGGCTGACTGTAATCTAACTTTTGGTCTTTTAATGCCAGCAGCAAACGGTTGTCGTAATCGCCTTGATACTTGCCAAGATCGGAGTTTTCCATCCATAAGTCGATGTCTTTTAGCGAGAATGAGTAGGTCAAACCACCGGCGTTCATTTGAGTAGTGATGTAATAAGTATTAAAACCCTGCTGTTTAGCCAAGCGATAAAGCGAGTGTTCCATCGCACCAATGGCCGCTGCGTTGTTTGGCTCATAAATTAGGTTATAAAACAACGCCAACGACACCCTTGTGGACACCGCACTTGAAATAGCCGGTAGTTGAAAAAAGTTAGCATCGTCTAAATAAGGAGTGATATCTGGCGTAGTATCTCGGTGATAACCAAAGCTGCCCATATTTAAGTAGCTGGTGCTCTCACCCATCAGTATCACTATATTGGCTTTTTTCGCTTCACCTTTGTTCACTTCGTAAGGCAAGTAGCTGGGCATAGCCTGAGTTTTCCCCATCGCCATTTTAATTTCGCGCGCTCCAAAATAAGACACGCTATACAAACTGTTTTTGATGGCAAACTCGGCCACATTAGGCTGAAATTTTTGTGATGCTTTTGCTCGTAGCGACTGTAAAAAAGGCACACAGAGCGCTAGAACAAATATCAAAGTGAGATAGGGGATTTTTTTGGTTTTATGATAATTTTTTAAAAACACCCAAAGGGCAATTACAAAAAAGCAAAACGACAACAAAATAGGCTTCACAAAGAAACCAAAAATATCGGCAAAAGAAGTAAAGGTATCGCGCATCTCTTTGAACATTAATGCAATATCAAACGCGCTATAAAAAACACCAAAATACTGATAGTGGGCAAGTTGAGTAGCCTGCATTAAAAACAGCAGTAGCAACATGCCAACACCAAATTTCTTACCCTTCGACCAAGTTAACAAAAAGGCAATTAGCCCTGCTACGGCTAGGTTGCGCAAAGCGAATCCGGCTAAATAAGACGAGTTAACTAGGCTGTAGATAAAATCTGGCACAAATAGAAAGGCCACAACACTAAAAAACACATACAAGTTGTACTGGTACGAACGCAGTGCAGTCACGAACAAACCTCTTTTACTAAGTTTCAAGCAGCCGCTATGATAAACGTCTTTTTATGTTGCTGCTGCTTTTCTTATGAGTAATCTTCTACCGAACTTCCATAATGCTCGTGTTCTTGTATTTGGCGATTTAATGCTCGACCGCTACTGGCAAGGTAGCACCTCGCGTATTTCGCCTGAGGCGCCCGTTCCTGTAGTGAACATTAAAAGCACCGACGACCGCGCTGGCGGGGCCGCTAACGTAGCCCTAGGCATGACCTCATTAGGAACCAAGGTGGCGCTTATGGGCGTAATTGGTAACGATGAAAATGGCAAGGCGCTACAGGCTTTATTAGATAAGGCTCAAATTCAGCATAGTCTGAGCGTGCACTCAAAACTGCCCACCATCACTAAGCTGCGTATTTTAAGCCGCCACCAGCAACTTATTCGCCTCGATTTTGAAGAACAAATTCAGCTTGAAGCCTCGCCAGAGCTAATTGGCCAATTTAACCAGCAGTTACAAGACTGTCAGGTAGTGGTGCTGTCGGACTATGGCAAAGGCACATTAAAAAACCCGCAGCCCTTTATCCAAGCCGCGAAAGCAGCCAATCGACCTGTGCTCATCGACCCCAAAGGCACCGACTTTGCCCGCTATCGCGGAGCCACCCTGCTCACCCCCAATTTAAGCGAATTTGAGGCGGTAGTAGGCGAATGTGTGAACGAAGAAGACCTAATCAATAAAGCCAAAGCCCTGATTGCGCAGTTTGAGTTATCGGCGCTTTTGGTTACGCGCAGTGAAAAAGGCATGACCCTAATTCAAGCCAATGGCAACGTCTTTCACCAGCCCACTAAGGCGCGCGAAGTATTCGACGTAACTGGCGCTGGCGACACGGTAATTTCGGTTTTGGCCGCTGCTTTAGCGGCTGGCCAAGATTTGCAGCAAGCCACTCTACTTGCCAACACCGCCGCAGGCGTTGTGGTAGGCAAACTGGGAACGGCGACGGTAAGCACAGAAGAACTACGCCAAGAGCTACGCAACGACAGTCAGTTGGGTGCTGGCATATTTGATGAAGACAGCCTGATTGCTTTAGTGCAAGAAGCCAAAGAACGCGGCGAAACCTTAGTAATGACCAACGGTTGCTTCGATATTATTCACCCAGGCCATGTGCAGTATTTAAAAGAGGCCAAAGCTTTAGGTGACCGCCTATTGGTTGCAGTGAATACCGACGCTTCGGTAAGCCGCTTAAAAGGCCCAACCCGCCCCATTAATAATTTAGACCACCGCATGGCGGTGCTGACTGGGCTAGAAAGTGTTGACTGGGTTGTACCTTTTGCAGAAGACACCCCAGAGCGCTTAATTTGCCGCATATTGCCTGATGTTTTAGTGAAAGGTGGCGACTATCAAATAGAGCAAATTGCTGGCCACCAGTGTGTACAGAAAAACGGTGGACAGGTGATAGTGTTGAGTTTCAAAGACAATTGCTCAACCAGCGCCATTGTTAAAAAAATTCTAGAAAGTTAAACGCCGTAGAGATGGGTTATAGCAGGGTTTTGAGGGCGATGGGGAGTTGGATGATTTCGGTGATTTCGGCGTCGGGGCGTTGGTTGTGTTGCCAAGTGCTGTGGTCGTAGTTCATCCATACGGTTTTCATACCAACGGCTTTGGCGGCGAGCACATCGGTTTCGGGGTTGTCGCCAATATGCACGGCAGCACTGGCGTTAACTCCTGCTTCTTTTAATGCAACGTGAAAAATCTCAGCGCTGGGTTTGGCAAAGCCAATTAGATCGGGGTTTAAATAGGCTTTAAATAAATGATTTATGCCAATAAGGTTTAAATCGGCATTGCCATTGGTAATGGCGATAAGAGGATATTTGCTGGCAAGTTGTTCAAGCGTTGCAACCGCGCCGTCAAAAAAGGTAATTTGGCTGCGGGCTTGGTAAAACACTTGAAAAGCGTCTTTGGCAATTTGGGCAGCACGATTCGACTCAACTCCGCTTTGCAGCAGAATGCGGCGTAGCGATTCTTCCCGCAGGGCCGACATGCGAAAACTTAAGTCGGGGTAGCTTTGCGCCAGTTGTAGGCGATATTCCCAAATGTCTTTTTGGCTAAACATTTGCCCGGTTACAGGGCTTTGTTCTACTAGGTATTGATAGCAAAGCAAGTCGGCCTTGCGCAGCACTGCGTCTGGGTTCCAGAGTGTGTGGTCAAGGTCGAAGGTTAATAGTTTGATAGTCATTAGGTTACGGGCAGTTGTGCTAATCGCAGCGCTAACAAGTCGGCAAAGAACTCTAAAAAGAGGGTGTCGGTGGTGTTGGGATAGCGGTCTGCGTCATTGCTGGCAATGGTCAACACAGCGTGGTTGGTGTTGCTGCGAATCTGAATAGCGGCCACCGATTTTGCGCCGCTGTCTTGGGTGTTTAATAAGCGTTCGATATCGGTTTTTTTAATTGAACCGCAATGCGTGGTTTTGCCATAAAAAGATTTAATAATTTCTTGAGCTTCTTGGTCTTTAATTGCTACCAAAGGTGCGTCTAGTTTACGTTCGGTTAAATGCAATAATGCCCAAGCGTCTACTTTAAAATCGTTACGCAAGGCATCGTCTAAGGCGGCTTGCAATTCCAGCCAATTTTTAGCCTCGGTTAAAGCTAAAACCAAGCGGCGGCTTTTAGCAAAAAGCTGGTCATTGCGGCGCGCATTTTCAAGCAGCGTATTAAGCTTATCTTTTAGTTGATTGACCTGTTGGCGGTACACGGCTAGTTGGCGTTCTACAAGGCTGGCAGCGCCTTGTACCTTGTGGGTAAGCACCAGTTCAGCCAGCAGATCATTTTTATCGGTTAAAAAATCGGGGTGGGCGCGCAAATAGTCTTCAACTTGTTTTGCGTTTAACGCAATTTCTTCTGTCATAACAAACTCGTTTAAATATTGACTCGACCATCAAAGACAATGTGGGCATCGCCAATGGTTTTAATTTTATTGCCTAACCATTGCAGCTCTAGCTGGGTTTTGTGCAGAGCAACTGTTACTTTTCGGTCTAAATTGTATTTCTTAATGCCAGCCGCCAAAGCAGCCGCAGCGGCCTGACCACTGCAAAAAACTTCTTTGCCGCGTTCGTTAAAAGTACGCAGCTTTATGTTTTGCTCGTGCACAATTTGCATAAATACCAGTTGCGTGCCCAAAGGTAGGCGGGTGTTTTTCGATAAAAAACGTTTTGGTTCGTGCAAATTATTCTTCTCTAAACTATCAACACGCAGCACTAAAAAATGTTCATTGTTAGCATAGGAAAACAGCATAGAGTTTTGAATTAAATCGTTTAAGTTTTCTTTGCTACGATCGGCAATTAATTCAATATTATGTTTAATTAATTCTGGTTGAATTTGTTCGTAACTAATGTGGTTTTCACCTACAAATTCAACCGCTGTTTGCTCGCTTTTTAACCCAAGCCTTAGTTGGCGCTTGCCTGTTAATTGCTGCGAAGCAACATAGTGCGCTAAGCAGCGTGCGGCACTGTCGTTGTTGGCAATGGTGCGGCCCTGGGCATCGAATAGCTGATAGGAAAAATCCACCTCTGGGTTGTCGGGTTGCTCGATAAAAAGCACCTGATTGCCACCAATGCCCAGCGTGCGATGCGCTAGTTCGGCAAGGCGGTCTGGGCGCACACAACCTTCTTGGGTGATGAGGTCAATCACAATGACATCGTTACCATGACTGTGCATTTTGGTGAATTTAAGCCACATAGCAAACTCGATTAGTAGGGTAAAATGGCTTCGCCAGCGAATAAGCTGGCAATGCTTTCGCGCTCGCGCACAATATGGTGCTCGCTGCCGCTCACCATGATTTCAGCCGCTCGACCACGGCTGTTGTAGTTGGATGCCATAACAAAGCCATAAGCCCCAGCCGACATCACGGCCAGCACATCACCTTGAGCAATGGCCAGCTCGCGGTCTTTGCCTAAAAAGTCGCCGGTTTCACACACTGGGCCAACCACGTCATAAACGCGCTTTTCAGCTTGGGGGTTTTCGCGAACAGGCTTAATGGCCTGCCAAGCACCATAAAGCGCTGGGCGAATTAAGTCGTTCATTGCGCCATCGACAATGGCAAAGTTTTTGTGCTCGTTAAGTTTTAGGTATTCAACACGAGTTAAAAATACGCCCGAATTTGCAGAAAGATAACGGCCGGGTTCAAAAATTAATTTGAATTTTTCTGTTCCTAATCGTGCCTTAATAGCCGCAATATATTCCGCTGCCGTAGCAGGGTTTTCGTCGTCGTAGCGCACACCTAAGCCACCGCCTAAATCGAGGTGCTCAATGGTAATACCATGATCTTTTAATTGGCGAACCAGTAGCAGCACGCGTTCAAGTGCGTCCATAAAAGGGCGAATTTCGGTTAGCTGGCTACCAATGTGGCAGTCGATACCTTTAATTTTTAAGTTTGGTAATGATTGTGCTTTTTGATACACCCGCAGCGCGTCGTTAATATCAATGCCAAATTTATTGTCTTTTAAACCCGTGGAAATATAAGGGTGGGTTTTGGCATCAACGTCGGGGTTTACGCGCAATGATATTTCAGCGGTTTTACCCAGTTGTTGTGCCACTTGGCTTAAGCGTTCTAGTTCGGCTTCGGATTCTACGTTAAAGCAGTACACGCCAACTTCCAGTGCGCGCTGCATTTCTGCGGCTTGCTTGCCAACACCAGAGAACACAACCTTGTGTGGGTCGCCGCCTGCAGCCAAAACGCGTTCCAACTCGCCTAGGCTAACAATATCAAAGCCTGCGCCTAAGCGTGCCAGCACATTTAACACGGCTAAATTTGAATTCGATTTCACTGCAAAGCAGACTAAATTTGGCCAGTCGCCCAGTGCATTTTTAAATTCTAAAAAGCGTTCTTCAAAGGCTTTTTTAGAGTACACATACAAGGGTGTGCCATATTGCTCGGCAAGCTGCGCTAACGAAACTTGTTCGGCAAATAGGGTTTGGTTTTGGTAGGTAAATTCAGTCATGATTTAGTCAACAGTAAGGTGAGAAGACGGGGTGTCTTGTTCAGGAAAATAAAGCGGCCCTTTTTGGCCACAGCCAACCACTAAACTGGTTAATGCCAGCAACAAAGCATAGGCCAGCAGCATTTTAATTTTAGTCATGGTGCATTAACTCTTTTATGTAATTAGGCAAAGCAAACGCAGCCTGATGCACTTCGGCGTTGTAATACTTAGTGCTAAAGCCTGCTTGGGTAATGCGCGTTTGAATGGTTTCAATGCTTTGTTGGCGTAAGGTTAGGTCATCGCTGGCCCAAGCCAATGCCATAACACCACCAACGTAGGTTGGCACTGGTGCCACATAAAAATATCGGTCTTGGTAGAGCTTGGCCAAACGTTGATAGGTGTTGGTGACTTCTTGCCCTTGCATAAAGGGCACGCCGTTTTGCGCTACCATAATGCCGCCTTGGTTTAGGCAGTTTTTTTCGAGGCGATAAAAGTCGCTGCTAAATAGCACTTCGGCTGGGCCTGTTGGGTCGGTGGAGTCGGCGATAATAATGTCGAATTGCTCAGTGCAGTTAGCGACAAAATCGTTGCCGTCGGCTATGACTATGTTCACTCTGGGATCATCAAAAGCACCCTTGGAGTGGTTGGGGAAGTACTCTTTACAAAGGTCGATAACGCTTAGGTCAATTTCGACTTGGGTAATTTGTTCAATAGTTTTATGGCGCACGACTTCGCGCAAAATGCCGCCATCGCCGCCGCCAATAATTAATACTTTTTTAGGATTAGGGTGGGCAAACAAGGGCACGTGCACCATCATTTCGTGGTAGATAAACTCGTCTTTTTCGGTGGTTTGCACCACGCCATCAAGCAGCATGACGCGCCCCATAAATGGCGTGTCGATAATTTGCAAATGCTGGTGTTCGGTTTTGGTTTCAAATAAAACTTGGTTTACGCCAAAGCTTTGGCCATACCCCTGATAAAGAGTTTCGGTAACGGTATTTAACATCATAACGCTCGCTATAAAGGCAGTTTGCTTAAGTCGATATCGCGCAGCAAACAGTGGCGAATTAAGTCCCACTGGTCTTGCCAATATTCGCTGGGGCGTTGCTTAAATTCGCTGCGTACATATTGGCGAATGTGCCCTTCCAGCAAGCTGGTTAAAAGGTTGGCCGTGGCTGATACGGTTTTAATTGGCACTTTTTTTTCTTTTAATTCGGCTTCGCGCAATACGGTTTTTAGCTGGATATCAACACGTTCAAAAAACTGGTGCATACGGTCGCGCAAGCGTTCTACTTCGCCCGACAAGGCATCACCCGATAACAAACGACACATGCCTGGGTTACGTTCGGCAAATACCAGCACTAAAGTGAGCATTTTGTCGAGCCGCTCATCGGCGCTATTAAAGTCTTGCATGATGCGGTTAAAGCGCGAAAAAATGGCTTCTTCGATAAACTCAATCAGCCCTTCAAACATTTTGGCTTTACTGGGGAAATGGCGGTACAAGGCGGCTTCCGATACGCCCACCGCTTGCGCTAGGCTTGCGGTGGTGATGCGGTTACCCGGATTGCTTTCTAGCATGGCGGCTAGTGCTTGCAAAATTTGGTCACGGCGTGAAATCTTTTCGCCTGTATCCGTCATAAAAAACTCCAAATAAAACGCTAAATTATTCGGCTTTTGCCAGTTTTTGATTGGTAATTAACGTACCTACACCAGCGTCGGTAAATAATTCTAATAAAGTGGCGTGTTGCACGCGGCCATCAATAATATGAGCGCTGGTAACACCGCCATGCACAGCATCAAGTGCGCATTTAATTTTGGGGAGCATGCCGCCGTAAATGGTGCCGTCGGCAATAAGTGCATCGACTTGTTCGGTGCTTAAGCCAGTTAAAATTTTGCCTTCTTTATCCATTAAGCCAGCAATATTAGTCAGCAGAATTAATTTTTCTGCCTTAATAAATTCCGCTACTTTGCCTGCTACTAGGTCGGCGTTGATGTTGTAAGAGGCACCGTCATCGCCCACACCAATGGGGGCAATAACTGGAATGAAGTCGCTGGCGGTTAGCATTTCCAGCAGTTTAGTGTTTACGTTAGATACTTCACCCACATGGCCAATATCTATAATTTCGGTTTTGGCTAATTCTGGTGAGTATTGCGTAACATGCAGTTTGGTGGCTTGCAATAACTGGCCATCTTTACCGGTTAAGCCAATGGCTTTGCCGCCTTCTTGGTTAATTAAATTCACAATTTGTTTATTCACCAAACCGCCTAGCACCATTTCTACTACGTCCATGGTTTCACTGGTGGTAACGCGCATGCCGTTAATAAATTTACTTTCGATGTTTAAACGCGCGAGTAAATCACCAATTTGTGGGCCGCCACCGTGCACGACTATTGGGTTAATGCCCACCATTTTGAGCATGACCATATCGCGGGCAAATTCTTTTTCGAGGTCTTTATCAATCATGGCGTTGCCGCCGTATTTCACCACAATGGTTTTACCGACAAAGCGCTGCAAATAAGGCATGGCTTCGCTTAATACGTTGGCTGCAAACAAGGCGCTTTTACGCGTTAATGACATGGAGAACCCCTTAAGGCGAAATAATGAAAATTGCGCGCATTATAACCTGAGCGCCTTAAAACGGCATCCGCTAGAAAGTAATCTCTAGCTCTGGCGCTTGGCGTTTTAATGCTTGTTTAAAGCGAGTTTGAATATCGTTTATGGCCGCTTGGTTTTGCCCAGCAAAACGCAGGGTAAGCTTGGGTGTGGTGTTAGAAGCGCGCACCAAGCCCCAGCCCTGTTCAAACTCAATGCGAAGGCCGTCAACCTTAAACACTTGCGCACCCGCTAAGAAGGCTGGGTCTTGGGCTAGACACTCAATAATTTCAAACTTGCGCTGGTCGGTGCTGTTAATGGTAATTTCGGGCGTGCTCAATTCTTCTGGAAAGCGTGCAAACACTTCACTGGAGCTTTGTTTGTAGTGGCTAAGTGCCTGCAACAAACGCGCAGCCACATACAGGCCATCGTCAAAGCCATACCAACCCTCGTTTAAATAAAGGTGCCCGCTAAATTCTCCGCCAAGCAAGGCGTTGTGCTGGCGCATTTGTTTTTTCATTAACGAATGCCCAGTGGCCCCCATCACCGCTTGACCGCCTAGCTGCTCAACCAAAGGGCGCAGCAACGACGAGCATTTTACGTCGTAAAGCACGGTGCGGCCTGGATGGTAAGGCAGAATGTCCTGCACCAACAGCATAAGCAGGCGGTCGGGCCAGATAATTTTGCCTTGGTTATCCACCAGCGCGGTGCGATCGCCGTCGCCATCAAAGGCCAAGCCTAGGTCGGCTTGCTCGGCCAAAACGGTGCGCTGCAAGGTTGCTAGGTTTTCGGGAATACCTGGGTCGGGATGGTGGTTAGGAAAGTTGCCGTCTATATCGCAATGCAAAAAGTGGGCTTCTACCCCTAACTTTTTCATCAGTTGTATGGCTAAAGGGCCAGCCACGCCATTGCCAGCGTCTATTACTACTTTGAGTGGGCGCGCGAGCTGCGCCGACTGGCTAATTTTATGTAAATAGAGCGCTGAAATATCTTGCTCGGTAAGTTTGCCGCGCGCTTGACTTGGCAGGTTGTTTTCAATAATGCGTTGATAAAGCGCCTGTATTTCATCGGCGCTGAGTGCCATTTGCCCCAGCACCATTTTGATGCCGTTGTCGTCTTTCGGATTGTGGCTGCCGGTAATCATCACGCCGTTAGGCGCAGCCAAAACAAAGGTCGAAAAATACAATAGCCCAGTAGGCTGCATACCAAGGCGGTGCACATCACAGCCAGAATCGAGCAAACCTTCTTGCATGGCCTTGGCCAGTTCAGGGCTGCTTAAACGTCCGTCCCAAGCCAAGTTAAACTGCTGTTGCCCTTGCGCTAAGGCTTGCGCGCCCAGCGCCCGACCAATTTGGTAGAGCACTTCTGGGGTGAGATCACGACCTACTTTGCCACGAATATCGTAGGCACGAAAAATACTGGGGTTAATGGCGTTTGGCATTATTGACGGCCTGAGTGGCCAAAGCCGCCTTCGCCGCGTTCGGTGGCGGTAAACTCGCTCACCAATTCAAACTCGGCTTGCACCACAGGCACAAGCACCAACTGCGCTAAACGCTCGCCAATTTCGATGGTAAAAGGCGTGTTGCCACGGTTCCAGCAGCTCACCATCAGCTCGCCTTGGTAGTCGGAATCGATCAGTCCAACCAAGTTACCCAGCACTATGCCGTGTTTATGCCCTAAACCAGAGCGAGGCAAAATAACCGCCGCAAGGCTTGGGTCTTCAATATAAATGGCCATGCCAGTGCCGATGAGTTTGGTTTCACCTGGGTTTAGGGTAACGGCTTCGTTTAGGCAGGCGCGTAAATCCAACCCAGCAGAGCCACTGGTGGCGTATTGCGGCAGTGGAATCTCTTGGCCTAGACGTGGGTCGAGTAGTTTTACCTGTAATTTTTGTTTCATGGATACTCTCAAGAATTAAGAATGGTATTGCTTGGCAATCAGCGCAATCAACTCACGCGCCAACTGGTGTTTATTCATTACATCAAAGGTTTGGCTGGTGTGTTTGGTAAATACCGTTACCGCGTTGTTTTCACTGTTAAAGCCAATATCGTTGCGCGATACATCGTTGGCGATAATCATATCGAGGTTTTTACGTTCTAACTTGCCTAGAGCGTAGTCGGCTACGTCTTGGGTTTCGGCGGCAAAACCAACACTAAAGGGGCGCAGTTCGTGCTTGGCTAAGGTCGCCAGAATATCGGGGTTTTTAACCATTTTGATTTCTAGCTGGGTGCTG
>JBASZG010000290.1:0-1779 GCA_049277875.1 Venatoribacter sp. | reverse complement strand
CGTGGGCGGCCTAGCTCGCTGGCAGGGATTTTTTCGATGCCAGTAATGCGGCTGCCTTGACCCCACACGGGTTTGTAGCCCATTAACGCGAAGGCTTGCGCTTCTAACATGCCTAAGTGGCGCATGGTTTCGACTGACCACAGGGTAAAGGCCAGCTTGGTGGGGTAAACGCCATTTTGTTCTTTGTGCTGTTCCAGCAGTTGTGCGGCGGCCTTTTTACCCGCTTCCCAAGCTTCAGGTGTGGGAATGCGTGATGGGTCAAAACCATAGAGATTGCGGCCAGTGGGCAGGCTGTCTGGGTTTTTGATTGGGTCACCACCGTAGGAGGTGGGCACATAACGGCCTTCCAGCGCAGTGAAGAAGCCATTCAGTTCTTGATTGTTGGTCAGCAAATTCCAGAAGTGTTTACCTTGCTCAACCAAGGGCTGCAAGGTCGGATTTTTTTCGGCCTGATTGCCGCGCACATGCGCATCAAGCCAGTGCCATAGTTCGCCTTCTTTAAAGTGTTCGTAATCCATGGCAATTAAATCTTTTGGCTCATCAATGCTGGCGGGCCAGTCGTTGCGCGAGTGGTAGAAGGCCTCTAATAAATCATTGCCCAACATTTGCTGCACGGTAAATAGGCGCAAATCGCTGTCACTGGGTACACCAAAGCGAGCTAAGCCCAACGGCTGATTGGCCAGTGCGATGTCGTGCAGGTGGATATGCAGTTGTTCGACAATCTCGGCAAAGTGTTTAGTGACTTCCGAGTTAGCTAAATCCAGTCCTAAATCCTTATCCAGATTCAGTTCGGCGGCTTTGGCTTTAATGCTCATTTCAGTTTGGTTGCGCACCTCGCCTTCGGTAATATGCAGCCATTGGTGCAGTAGCTCGTGTAGATGCGTGAGTTCAGTGTGCAGGCCAGCAGGGCCAAAGGCAGGCGTGTTATGGCTGACAGTCACGGCACGGCCACGGCGTTTGGTTTGCAGTGCTTCGCCGATGTTATCGACGATATAAGGGTAAATCACCGGAATATCGCCAATGGTCAGCATGGGGTCGTCGAGCATATCTAAGCCACGTTCTTTACCGGGCTGCCATTCTTGGCTGCCGTGGGTGCCAAAATGCACCAGCGCGTCTACGTTTAACTCCTGTTTTAGCCATAAATAGGTGGCTAAATAGCTGTGTGACGGCGGAGTTTTAGTGTCGTGATAGAGTTGTTTTTCTTGGTCGGCTTCGTGCTCGCTGCGTGGTGGCTGCGGCATAATCACTTGCTTGCCCAACTTGAGCGCGGGAATGGCAAAGTAATCTTGATTCGCTACTTTTAAGCTGGCTTGTTCTGGCGTGCCCCAACGTGCGTTGATGCGTTCTTGCACGGCCTTGGGCAGAGCGTTAAACCACGCCTTGTACTCTTGCATCGAGAGCTTGCCGGCCTTGCCTTGTTTGATTAAATCCGCCAATTTTTCAGGGCGATAAAAAGGCGCTAATAAAGAGGTGAGTTCGTCGATCAGTTCTTGTTCTGATAGCGTTTTAACGTCGTAGCCACGGGCTTTGTAATCGGCCAGTAGGGTTTCTAAGCTGCGTGGTACGTTTAAGAAGGACGCCCCCAGATTTTTCTCACCGGGTGGGTAGTTGTAAAACAAAATAGCGGTTTTTATATCTTTATGATTGGCGTGTTTTAGCTTCGCTAAATTCATTGCTTTGTTTACCACCGCATTCACTTGGCGCTCAATGGGCTGTTGAGTGTCGTTTTTATTGCTGGCGGAAATAACGATGGGGTCTATTAGCCCAGCGTATTCAGGT
>JBASZG010000289.1:0-9858 GCA_049277875.1 Venatoribacter sp. | reverse complement strand
CGCAGCAACTCTATGATTCAGGTAATAGACGTTATCCGTAATCTGGCTGAACAAACCAACTTGCTGGCGTTAAACGCCGCCATTGAAGCCGCCCGCGCTGGCGAACACGGGCGCGGTTTTGCTGTGGTCGCCGACGAGGTGCGCAAGTTAGCGCAGCAAACTCACACCTCCACCGAAGAAATTCAAAATATTATTCAAAGCTTTACCAGCCTTGCAGCTAATGCCGCCGCCTCTATTCAAAAGAGCCATGAGGTTTCAACCCAAACTCTGCAATTATCGGATGAGTTAGAGCGCATTTTTGATGAGATATTAGAAGACGTGAAACAGATTTCAGATATGTCCTCTGAAATAGCCACGGCTTCTGAAGAACAAGTGGCCGTAAGCAAAGAAATTGCACACAGCCTTGATGCCATTCAAACCGATGCCAACAAGACCTATCAAGGTGCGGTGGAAATACACCAAGTAACCGAAGACCAAGCCAAACTGGCCAAAGAGCTTGAAGCCTTGGCCGCCGAGTTTAAAACGCGCTAACAACTAAGTTAGCGCAGCTTGGCTAAGTAGCCTTTTTCAAAACGCTTCTTAGCCAAGTGGAATAGCTTCCAGCGTGGTAAAACCAACTTGCGCTTGCCATGACGGTAAACCAACATACCGCTATCAAGCGTATCAATAATGCAGGCCAGCTCGGTTTTAAATTCGTGCTCGGCGCGCTCACCCTTGATTTCAGCATGAATATTTTTGGCAACGGCAATTGCTTGTAAGTCGGCTTGGTGAGCTTGCTTGGCCATCCAATCGGGGCCGGGGTAACTGCCCACATCGCCAGCGCAGTACACTCGGTGCAAACCTTTCACACGGCAATATTGATCGGCGGCGATAAAGCCACCTTCTGAGCGCGGCAAGTCGCATTCATCCAGCCAAGCAGGGCCAGTTAAACCTGGCATAAACAGCACTAAATCGGCTGTAAATTCGCCGCCTTCGGTAACCACTTTATTGGCTTCTATGCGCACAGGCTTATGGCCTAAATGTGTTTCTATATTTAGCTCTTGCATGCGCGCTAAAAGTTTATCCACGGCTTGCTCGCCTAAACGCTGCCCCGGTTTTTGCGCTGGGCTGAAAAAAATCAATTTAAATTTATCGCGTTTATTTTGCTGGCGTAGCCAAGTATCAAGGCCGAATAAAAATTCAAACATGGGGCCACCGCGAACAGCGCCAGGCTCTTTAGGATTAGAAGAAAAACCAACCGCAATGGTGCCACCTGCAAGGCTATTTAAGCGTTCGGTCATGGCTTCAACGGGTTTAATACCTTCGCAGGGAATAAAGGCATGTTCAGTAATGCCAGGCAGTTTTTTAAGGTAACGACCACCGGTTGCAATAACTAAAAAGTCGTTGGTTAATTCGCCGTTGTCGGTAATCACTTTACGGCCGCCATTTTCAACTTTTATTACTCGGCCTTGGTGCCAATTTACCTCTAAGCGAGCAAAGTAATTTTTTAATGAAATGCGTAGATCGCTTCCCTTGCGCATGCCGGATGGCAACCAAATTAAACTGGGTAAATACACCAGCTCGTTATCGGGCGAAACCACAGTAATTTGGGTATTGGCTTTTAAGGCTCGCAATTCGCGCACGGCGGCCACTGCAGCAAAGCCACTACCAAGGATAATAGTGTGTTGCATGGGGTTAATTCTCTATGCTAAAAGTCCGCACCAGCTTATAAGATAAAAATAGAAACAACAAATTAGCAGGGAGAACACTGCAATGAAACGAATATCACTGGCTATCAGCCTCGCTTTATCTGTCTTTGCATTCAGTAGTTTTGCCGAACAAGGTGAATGGGAATTTGTGCATTCCAAAGACGGTATTGACACCTATCGTATGCGCCATGAAGGCACCGAGGTGCAAACCTTTAAAGGTGTCGGTTTTGTGGATGCCAAGGTTGAAGTGATTGGTGAAGTGATGCGTGATATTGAAAATTATCCGAAGTGGATGGCCAAGTTCAAAAAAACCAAAATATTAAAAAAAATTGACCGTAATTCGTATATTTTTACTGCGGTCGTTAAAACCCCTTTTCCTTATCAAAACCGCGATTTAGTGATTGCCAATAGCACTGAATATAATTTCAGTAATGGCACCGCCGTATTAAAATTTTGGTCGGATAACGAGTTTGACTACCCACATCAAAAAGGCTTATTTCGTTTAAATGCCATTGAAGGCGAATATTTATTTGAATATTTTGGCCGTGATAAAACCCGCGTTACATACCAATATCGTTCAGATCCAGGCGGCAATATCCCAGTAGCGGTTGCCAACGAGGTGGAAATTAAAAACTACCCACTGCATACCCTCCAAGGGCTTAGAAAAATTGTAAAAGAGGAAAAATACATTCAGGCCGGTGCCAATTCAGAAGAATTTACCATGATTGAGAAAATGGTGAACAACAAAGCCGACGTGGAACGAATTTTAAAAAACCGCATTGGCGAATACATTATTGATTCAACGCTTTTAGACATGATGTTTTCTTTGCCGTTGGCCGACAACATTGTCGAACGTGTTTACCAAAGCCACTCGAATTTTGTCGAAATTAAACAAAGCATGGTGGATTTGTTTAACCTATTAAGCGCCATGGATAAAAACGCAGAGCTAAAACCCAAGGTGCAACCCTTGTTAAATTACATCGAGGACAAACCCTTCGATTCGTTCTTTTCCATGCAACAATTTATGCGTGAAGCTTGGCTGGTGGATGAAATCAGCAAAGACCAAAGCCTAGTGAATAATATGCTGAATACTGATAGCCCACTTTCACAAACGCTGTTTGAAAAAATCACCACCTCTGAGGTGGCGGTAAGTACCTTTATTACAGATAAGAAATTAGCCGCGCGTATTTTGACCGAACCAGAACTGCGCCAAAAACTTTGGCAAGATACCACCTTGCGTGAGCAGTTAGCCGAACAGCTTGGTCAATTTACGCGCCTAAAAGACTTTGAAGACTTAGTGCGTCAGCGCGTAAGCAGCTATCAGGCAGGTTAAAAAAATCCCCGTTTTTTTGCCTAGGCGTTTATACTGCGTGCTCCTTTAAACTCCCACTAACCCTATTGTTAAGGAGCACGCTTTATGAGCATTCGCATTGGTATTGCCGGGTACGGCAACTTGGGCCGAGGTGTTGAAGCCTCGTTATTAAAAAATCCTGATATGACCCTAGTTGGAGTATTCAGTCGCCGCGACCCCAGCACAGTGAAAACCTTGGGGGCGAATACCGCTGTTTTCCACGTTGATCAACTGAGTGATTTTCAAGATAAAATTGACGTCTTAATTTTGTGCGGTGGTTCGAAAGACGATTTGCCAGTACAAAGCCCTCAATTCGCCGCGCAATTTAATATTGTTGATAGTTTTGACACCCACGCTCGAATTCCAGAACATTTTGCCGCCGTAGATAAACCTGCACTAGAACATAATAAAACTGCGTTGATTTCCATCGGCTGGGATCCTGGCATGTTCTCGCTTAATCGCGTGTACGGTGAAGCCTTATTACCAGATGGCGAAACCTATACATTCTGGGGCAAAGGTGTAAGCCAAGGCCATTCAGATGCCATCCGCCGTGTTGCGGGTGTAAAAGCTGGGGTGCAATACACCATTCCTTCGCCTGTTGCCATTGAGCAAGTACGCAGTGGTAACCGCCCACAATTAAGCACACGTCAGAAACACACCCGCGAATGCTTTGTGGTGTTGGAAGACGGAGCCGATGCCAGCGTCGTGGCTCATACCATTAAAACCATGCCCAATTACTTTGCCGACTACGACACCACAGTGAATTTTATTAGTAGCGAAGAACTGCAACAAAAACACAGTGGTATTCCACATGGTGGCTTTGTAATTCGCAGTGGTGCCAGCAGTGACGGCATTAAGCAAGTGGTGGAATACTCACTTAAGCTCGATAGTAACCCAGAGTTTACGGCCAGTGTGCTAGTGGCTTATGCACGCGCTTGCTATCGCTTAAACCTGCAAGGTCAGTACGGCTGTAAAACCGCTTTTGATGTGGCCCCTGGCTTGTTGTCGGCCAAATCAGCCAGCGATTTGCGCAAAGAGCTGTTGTGATTAAAACGCGTGGGGCGGTGTAAGACCGCCCCGCAAAGATACTTAGGCTGAAAACGCCATATTATTCGGATGTTTTAGCGTAGCTGTTAATCATGTTGTTAAACATCGAGCAGCTTTCTTTTAGGCGAAAGCCGTTGCCATAAAGACTGGGGGTGATTTTATCACTCCATACAACTTCGGCTTTGCAATGGCCGGTGCGGCGTTCGTCAACATTGGCCGGCACATCAACAATTTCTAAATCGACCAACGTGCCAGGCTCTAGGCTGTCGTAGGTTGAAATCATTAAGCCCTGTTCAGAGCAGTCAACCAAAAGCCCTAAATAATCTTTCGACGTTTCAATAAACACGCTAACCGTGCTTTTCAGTTGCCAGCGTGGATGCATGCGCATTTCTTTGGTGGTTGTGTTGTGCTCGGTCATAATGAACTCTCTTAATGTGATTAGGCCAAGTGTAGCCTCAAAAAGAAAAAAAACGCCATGACTAAAATAACGAATTCTTGTGACAAATCAGCCATTCATCTGATTTTAGGAGGCGCCCGCTCTGGCAAAAGTCGTTTTGCTGAACAGCGCGTACAGCTCTTAGAGCAGCAAACTCAGGCCAAGGTAGTCTATGTGGCTACGGCTTTGGCCTTGGATGCTGAAATGGGCCAGCGCATTGAACACCATCAAAAGCAGCGGCCTAAGCATTGGCAAACGCTGGAAGCCACCCTCCATCTTAGCGAGGCATTGGCGCAAATTAACCAATCGAATCCAAACGCCATAGTGCTAATAGATTGCTTAACCCTGTGGCTATCTAACTGTTTGTTGGCCGAGGGGCAATGGCCGCTGCAAAAGCAGAAGCTGCTTGAATATTTAAAACGCACAAAACAACCTGTCTTCTTGGTCAGCAATGAAGTTGGCTCTGGTATAGTGCCGCTGGGTGAAATAACTCGACGCTTTGTTGATGAAGCAGGGCGTCTACATCAAGACATTGCAGCCATTGCTTCGCAGGTAAGTTTGGTGGTGGCTGGTATTCCTTTGGCGATAAAACAGTAGTTAAGGCAAGCAATTATGAATTCATATTGGTGGCAAGAACCTGCCGCAGCGGTAAATTATGAAGCACAAGATCAGGCCAAAGCACGTCAGTTGCAGCTTACCAAACCCCTTGGCGCATTAGGCGTGTTAGAACAAGTGGCCATAACTATGGCTGGATTACAGGGGCGCGCTAAGCCAGAAGTTAAACAACCCCAACTGGTTTTATTTGCGGCTGATCATGGCGTTGTGGCACAGGGCGTATCAGCTTTTCCGCAGGCCGTGACTATTTCCATGCTGAATAACTTTGTGCAGGGAGGGGCGGCGGTATCGGTGTTGGCGCGCCATCATGGCATTGGCATGAGCGTGGTTAACTGTGGCACTGCACTTCCCTGCGATGTGGCAGGTATTGTGCAGCGGCCACTAATGGCTGGCACTCATGATTTTTCGCTTCGCCCCGCGATGAGCGCCAAACAAGTACAGCAAGCACTGGGCGTTGGCAAAGAACAGGTTGAACGCTTGCAGCAAAGTGGCTGTGATTTTTTTATTGCAGGCGAAATGGGTATTGGCAATACCTCTTCGGCCAGTTGTATGGCGGCGTTATTGCTGAATCAGAATGTGGTGTCGCTAACTGGCCCCGGCACTGGCGTACAGGGCGAAGCACTGATACATAAGCAAAAAGTACTCAGCAAAAGTGTAGAGCGCGCTCGGCCACTGGTTAAGAATGCGTTGCAAGCACTAGAGCAAGTTGGCGGGTTGGAAATAGCCGCCATGACAGGCGCTTATTTGCGAGCGGCACAGTTGGGTATTCCTTGCCTGATAGACGGCTTTATTGCCACAGCGGCGGCGCTTGCGGCGGTAAAAATAAAACCAGAAGTGCGCGATTGGCTGTTGTTTGGGCACCATTCTGCCGAGCCGGGGCACGACGCCTTGCTGCAAGCCCTGAATGCAAAACCTTTACTGCATTTACAAATGCGCTTAGGAGAAGCATCAGGTGCCGTGGCGGCTTTTCCCATCGTGCAGCAGGCGCTGCTTACTCACAACCACATGGCTACGTTCGCCGAAGCGGGTGTTGAAGGCGCACTATGAGCATTACCTGCGTGGATTTTATTCGTCATGGCGAACCTGCTGGTGGCGATATCTTTCGTGGTTTAACCGACCACCCACTTACCGCCAAAGGGCAGTGGCAGTTTCAAGAGCGCATTAAGCGCTGCGGCAAAGCATGGGATCTTATTGTTACTTCACCTTTGTTGCGCTGTTCGGATTCTGCCTACAATTTGGCGCAACAGTTGCATATTCCTGTGCAAACAGAACCGCGCTTTCGTGAAATTGATTTCGGCGAGTGGGAAACCCTTACGTTTGCCGAGGTTCTGCAAGATCCAAAGTACGATGTGCAAACCCTGTGGCAAGACCCGCTCAATTTTTGTGCGCCACAAGGAGAGTCCTCCTTGGCATTGCAAGAGCGTTCTTTGTTGGCTTGGCACGACTTACTGGCCGAGCATCAAGGAAAACGTATTTTAGTGGTTACTCATGGCGGAGTGATGCGTTTACTAGCGCATCACCTAGTTGGTTTAAGCGCTCAGGGAATTAACCGTTTAGCCGTGCCGCACGCGGCGTTGATGAGTTTTCGCGTGCACCATGATCCTGAGCCTTGGGTACTGCTAGAAAGCATGGACGGCTCTGATTTGATTGATATTTAAGAGTGTTCACCAGCGCTTTGTGGGCACCAGAAAAAAAAGGTAAATGTATGACCTACTATTGGGCACTTTTGTACGCCTTCGCTTTGTTAAGCCGCGTTCCTATGCCTTTTATTAAACGCACCGACAGCCAAGTGGCACAGGCATCTTTGTGGTTTTATCCACTGGTGGGGCTAGTGCTTGGCGCAACGCTCTTGCTTGTTGCTGTGGCCTGTGTGGCTTACCACCCTAAGGTGCCTTTGGTTGCGCTGGCTGGGCTGCTGTTGTTTGTTTGGGTTATTTTTACTGGGGCCATCCATTTAGATGGCCTTGGCGATACCGCCGACGCTTGGGTGGGTGGCATGGTCAGCCGTGAACGCACCCTTGAAATTATGCAAGACCCGCGCTCAGGAGCTATGGGTGTGGTGGCCATAGTCACGGTATTGATTCTGAAATTTTCGGCCCTGTTGGCGCTGCTGCAACAAGCCTATGTGGCACCTTCGTGGAATATTTGGTTGCTGCTGGCGGGGCTAGTCTGGGTTCCTGCGGCCGCGCGCGCCAGCATTTTACCAATGATGGCAAGCCTGACCTATGTTCGCGTTCAGGGAATGGCAAGCCAAACCCAAAGTGGGGCAAATTGGTTAAAAGCGGGCGTTTGGGTTGGCTTATTGGCGCTGCTGGCGGTGCCATTACTGCAAGCTAAAGTGATTTTGGTACTGCTGTTTTGGTGTGCCTTGGTGGCTTATCTGCGTTACCTGTTTAAACGGCGGCTGGGTGGCTACACCGGAGATTTACTGGGGGCCACGGTTGAGCTGTTGGAAGCATTTTTATTACTGGCTCTGGTTTTGTAGCCGCGATAGAAAAAATTAAAGTGGCAACTCAGCTAGGCAATTAAATGATTACAAAACAACCCTTCAGTAATCAAAACTTTGGCCGATAACGAATTAAGCAATAAATTTCCGTGACGACGGACAAAAGAACAGAGGTGGTCGTATGCCAACTTTAGAATCCCTAGGACTAGGCTCAGGTGTTTTAACCACAGACTTGGTTGATAAGCTCATTAAAGCTGAACGCGAAAGTGTCGATTTGCGTTTGGAAACACGAGAAAAACTTACCGAAGCGCGCATTACCGCCTATGGCGAGGTGAAATCGCGCCTGTCTGAGTTACAAGCTACGGCAATTTCTTTATCTAGCCCTACCTTAACTGGGGCAACCAAGGTGACCTCCTCGGACGAATCTATTCTTACCGCTACCGGCTCTATTTCTGCGGTTCCTGGCACCTATAACGTTGAGGTGCTGAACACGGCTAAATCACATTCGCTTGCCACCGGTGCCTACGACAGTGTGGATTCTATTTTAGGCACAGGCACCTTAGTGTTTAGCTTTGGGGCCTTGCGCTACGACGATGATGGCAAGGTAATTGGCCAAGATTACAACTCTAAAAAGTCAGGTGCGTCGGTAGTGATTGACGAGTCTAACCGCTCTTTAGCTGGTGTTCGTGATGCCATTAACAAAGCCAATATGGGCGTAACCGCTTCTATAGTAAACGACGGTACAGGCTATCGCTTGCAGCTCGTTTCTACCGAAACCGGCGAAGAAAACGCTATGCGTATTCAAGTGCGCGACCAAGATGGCAACATGGACATCAGCGACAGTGGCCTAGGTGCGTTGGCCTTCAATGAAAACCACGCCAACATGCAACAAACCAGTAAAGGCCAGGATGCACAATTATTGGTTAACGGCTTAAGTATTAAACGTGCAAGTAACACCATTGATGAAGTAGTGCGTGGGGTAACCCTTAATCTCAAAAGCGCCGATGTAGGTAAAAATATCAGCATCAGCGTTGAGCCAGACGTTGAAACCCTAACCAAAACCTTGCAAAGCTTTGTAGACGGCTACAACAGCCTAAAAGAGTTTGTCGATGCCAACTCTGAATACGATACCAAAACCAAATCGGGTGGTTTGTTTATGGGCGACTCGTCAATTCAAAATATGATGAGCCAGCTACGCGCCATGATTAGCCAGCCAATCGTGGGTATTAGCGGCAGTTATAAATCCTTAACTGAGCTTGGCATTAACACCAATTGGACGAACAAATATCTACTCGATTTTAATACCAGTACGCTCGCCAAAGCGTTAACAGACAGCCGCGACAGCGTGGTGGGTCTGCTGTCCAAAACAGGCACAACCACCGACAGTCAAATCACTTACATGAACGACTCGGTAAATACCAAGCCGGGCACTTACGATGTCACCATTACCCAGTTGGCTACTCAGGCAAAACTGGTGGGTAGCACAGTGGCTGCGCTCGATTTTGCTAATCCTGTACGCATTGATGGCACTAATAGCAGTTTTAGCATCAATCTTAATGGTAAAACCGCGCAAATTACCCTAGAAGAAGGTTTTTATAATTCAGGCGACGAGTTAGCCAAGCAAATTGCTATGCAAATTAATAGCAACGAAACCTTCCGTGATGCAGGAAGCAGTGTTTCGGTTGACTTTAATGCGGCTAAGAAAAACTTTGAAATTACCTCCAACCTTTATGGTTCTGGCTCGCAATTATCTATTACCGGCTTTAGCCCCAATGTCGCCAATACCTTAGGTTTTAGCGCAGCGGGTAAGGGAGAACACTCTGGGGTTGGGCTAAAAAACCTAAACGCCGAAGCCTTTGCAGGTAAAAGCACCAGCACCTTGCCCGGTGGCAATACAGTCGATGCGGATACCGCCATTAACTTTGCCGCGAACAACGCCACTTTCGACCTCACCGTAAACGGCGTTACCGCCAATATTGTGGTGAATCAAAATGCTCAGGGCAGCGATTTAACAGGCGATGGTAAATACGACCGCAACGACACTTTGCAAGCGATTCAAAATGCCTTAGATGCCTCTAGCTTAAGCGGCCAAGTACTGGCTAATTTCGATAAAGAAGGGCACTTAATTTTCAAAACCACCGCTGTGGGTGCTTCACAAAGCATTGAAATTACTAACGTGGGCAATAGCGCCAGCGATGTGCTTTTGGGCTTAAAAGGCGATCAAGGCGCGATTACCAACGGTAAAGATGCAGGCTTAGTTTTAAGTGACCCCACC
>JBASZG010000288.1:0-7165 GCA_049277875.1 Venatoribacter sp. | reverse complement strand
ACCCGGAGTTGGGCGCAAAACCGCCAACGTGGTGCTAAACACCGCCTTTAGACAGGTTGCTATGGCAGTGGATACACATATTTTTAGGGTATCGAACCGCACCAAAATCGCACCGGGTAAAACTGTGCTTGAAGTAGAAAAGAAGCTCTTAAAGTTTGTGCCTAAAGAGTTTTTATTAGATGCACACCACTGGCTTATTTTGCATGGCCGCTACACCTGCATAGCACGCAAGCCCAAGTGTGGCTCGTGCATTATTGAAGATTTGTGCGAATACAAAGACAAAGTTTACGAATAGGAAAGCCTTATGCGTTTATTACATACCATGCTGCGCGTTGGTAATTTGCAGCGTTCGATCGACTTTTATACCAATGTGTTGGGCATGAAGCTGCTGCGCCAACACGACAACGAAGAATATAAATACAGCCTAGCCTTTGTTGGCTACGAAGAAGAAAGCACTGGCACGGTACTAGAGCTTACTTACAACTGGGGCGTAGACAGCTACGAACTGGGCACGGCTTTTGGCCATATCGCCATTGAAGTGGGTAGCGCCGCTGCAACCTGCGAGCAAATCCGAAGCCTAGGCGGCAAGGTAACACGCGAAGCAGGGCCGGTAAAAGGCGGTACAACGGTTATAGCCTTTGTTGAAGACCCAGACGGCTACAAAATTGAATTAATCGAGAAAAAGCTCAGCGCCCAAGGCGAGCTTTAATGGTTGCCATTACTCCTACCCAGCAATTTGCCGATGTGTATTTAATTCAGCCACAAAAGCACAGTGATGAGCGTGGCTTTTTTATGGAAAGCTTTCGTGAAAGTTGGCTTGCAGAAATCGCCCCCAAGCAGCGCTTTGTGCAGGATAACCATTCATTCTCCAAGCAAAACGTACTGCGCGGTTTGCATTACCAGCTTGAGCAGCCCCAAGCCAAGCTGGTGCGAGTGGTGCACGGGCGTATTTTTGATGTAGTGGTGGATATGCGCCGCAGCTCCCCCACCTTTGGTAAATGGCAGGGGTTTGAGTTATCTGCTGATAGCCACCTGCAACTATGGATCCCTGAAGGCTTTGCCCACGGTTTTTATACCCTGTCGGAAACAGCCGAATGTTTGTATCGCTGCACTCATTATTATCATGCACCCAGCGAGCAAAGCGTGCGTTTTGACGACCCCCATTTAAACATTCACTGGCCTTTATTGGCCGAGCCGTTGCTTTCTCCCAAAGACGCTAACGCCTCGTCTTTTAACCAAGCTAAGTATTTTCAATGAACAAACTGCGTGTATTAGTAACGGGAGCCGCTGGCCAACTTGGCCAAGCTCTGCAAGCCAGTGAGTTGCCTTATCAATTTATATTTTTAGATAAAGACCAGCTTGATGTGTGCGATGTGGTGCAAATACAAAAAGCGTTTTTGTGCCATAAACCTCATGTAGTTATTCACGCCGCCGCTTTTACTGGGGTGGACAGCGCCGAAGAAAACGACGATCAAGCCTTCGAGATAAACGAGTGGGGCAGTGCTTCCATTGCCAAGATGTGCGCTAAAAAGAACAGTAAAATGATCTACCTTTCCAGCGACTATGTATTTAATGGCACACAGCATAGCCCCTATACCGAAGACGCCCAGCCTGAGCCTGTGAATCTGTACGGTGAAAGTAAATTAGCAGGGGAAACTCGTGTACTTAAAGAGCTTGGAACGCGTGCTTTAGTTATTCGTACTTCATGGTTATTCAGTGAATTTGGCCATAACTTCGTAAAAACCATGGTGCAACATATTAAAGCCCAGTGCGAACTACGAGTTATTAGCGACCAAATTGGCTCCCCTACCTATGCTGTCGATTTGGCTGACTGGCTGGTTCAGCTTATTCCTTTACTCTGGCAAGGAAGGGCTTCTGGCATTTATCACGCCTCTGGTTCTGGCTCTTGCTCTTGGTATGAGCTGGCTCAGACGATTGCCGCGCAGTTGCTTGAGCGCGGTGTCATTCAGCAGCAAGCACGGATTCATCCTGTGACCGCAAGCGACTACGCCGCTAAGGCAGTTCGGCCTGCTTATTCGGCGCTAAACAACCAAAAACTAGCCCAAGCATTGGGCATAAATATTCATTCGTGGCAGCAAATGCTAAAGCGCTGCCTTGAGCATATATAAGAGATAAAGCAATGATTGTTTATGGTATTAAAAACTGTGACACCGTAAAAAAAGCACGCGTATGGCTTGAAAGCAATAAGCTTGAATACCAATTTCACGATTATAAAAAAGAAGGGCTTAACGCAGCGCTATTAGACCGATTTATTAGCCAGTTTGGCTATGAAGTTTTGATGAATAAGCGTGGTACAACTTGGCGCAAACTGGCCGAGGCCGATAAAGACAACCTAACTGAAGAAAAAGCTAAAGCATTGCTGTTGGCTAATTCGTCTTTGTTAAAGCGCCCGATTATCGAGCATGATAATGGCTGGCTTATTGGCTTTGTGGCAGACGAATACCAACAAAAACTGCTCTAGCTCGTCAAGCCGGGCACCAGTAACACTCAGTTTTAGGAATGGGAGGAATGAATTGCTGTGGAGTGGCCAAGGCAATTACAACGATTTTAAGAACTGAACTAAATCATTAAGTTGATCTGTTGATAGGTTGTTTGTTTCTCCATGATTTTGGCTGTCGTTGTGGTCTGTAAAAATAGATTTTAATGTCTCTGCGCGGCCATCGTGTAGGTAAGGTGCTGTATAAGCGATACCATTCAGGGTAGGTACATCAAATGTGGTACCGTTATCAAAGCTTAGCTTTCCAGTTGTTCCTACATTTTCCATCTGCATGTTGCTATAAGCCGTACTTGGGGTATGGCAACTGTCACATTGATAATCTTGGAATAGGGTTTTTCCGCGTGCTACGGCGGCTGCATCCAATGCAGGATAAGCCTGAGCCTTGACCTTCGGGATGGCATCTAAATATTTGGCAATAGCATGTAATTCAGGGCTTTGTTCTTTGGTAATGGTCGAGGCATCTTCGATCTCTGGTGCGATGCCTGTGCCACCCATAAGATGCCTGAAGTTAAGCTCGATAACGTCTATGCGGCCTCGATCACCGCGCCAGTGAAGTGGCATTAGCGCCATATTACCACCCAGTTCTGGCGTATTTCTATAACCTTGCTCAAAGCGCCAAACTTTATGGTCTTGGCCGTCATCTAAATGGCAGGAATCACAAGACATCCAGCCCATGCTTAAGCGCGAGTCATTGGCAGTTTGAAATAATTTCGCACCTAACAACCATTCTTGATCAACCTCTATGCTAGGAGTAGCAATGTGGTTTTCAACAGAAAGAAAATTCAACGCATTGAGTTTATCTAAGCGAAAATCAAGTGGCTGCCACACCCACAGGTATTGCTCGTCTTCGAGCCATAAGCCACGAACAGCAGAACTCAAAAATTCCTGTTGTTGATACTGCCAATTGCGTATGCCAGACTCAAAACGCTGGATACTATGGCTACTTGCACCGGCTATCCAAATTTTGCTTTCGTCCTTGTTTGCCACTAAGGCAATAGGGCGACTGATTATATTGCCTGATAGGTCCAGCATTAATGGGCTTTTACTGGTTTGAATTAACGCTGGCCGAATGGCTGTATCTGGCGATACCGCTTGTTCATCAGTTCCTAGGTTTGCCAACTGAGTTAAAGCTACAGGTGCAGATCCTAACCATGCTAACAAGTCAATGGTGTGGGTTGTTTCTGGTAGTCTAAGGTCTTTATATTCAAGGGGAGCTTGGCTGGCGTTTAGTGGCATGCTGTAGATTTTGTTTGTGTTTCTTGCGGCTACCCAAAGCCGATCTTCTTTAACCAGTAAAGCCTGTGGCATAAAATTCAAGTCGATGCTTTTGTTCACCTGTCCTTGCTGAATATGCAGTAAGCGTTGTGCCAGTCGATCTGCCAACCACCAGCCCCAAGGGCTTGGTACCACAGACCAAGGTAATTGAAAGCCAATGACTTTTTCGAGCACTTCGCCTTCGAGGTTGAGCAACCATAGCTCGCCGGCTTCGGGTATCGTGATGGCAACTTGTTGATGGTGAATAGCAATCGAGCTTGCAGGTTTAGAAACTGGGGTGCTCCAGAGCCATTGCTTGTTTTGAAGGTCGAAAGCTTTAACGCTTTTGTCATAGCGGCTATTAACAACCAATAGGTTACTGTGCACTGCCAATTCGCCAGAGCTTACTACACCGACGGGCAGTGCAACCGTGGTGATTGGCTGTGTTTTGTGTGAATTAGATTTCTTACCGCTATCAGTACAAGAGACAAGCAGTAAACAGCCAATCAGAAAACTAATCCAATAACATTTCTTGACCATGCAATGTGATGTTCCTGAACCAGTAAGTTGGCTGGCCATCTTTATCCGTTCCCTCTGCCAGCAAAGTGATGCGAATTAAGTCAGTATAATTTGACCCTGCTGCATCTAGTGTTCTAAAGGTTTTTTTGAGTTCATGTAAATTAATCTCAACAGAAGGAGTCGCTGAGCTTCCCTGTTGCAGTATCCATCCATCCATAAAAGCCACATGGTGCAGAGCTGTAATATTTGCCCCCGGCATTTTGCTTTGGTCAGCAATGAGATGAAATGCTGGGTTATCTTCTGAGTCAATTGCCAGCCATGGGCCTGGTTTTGCACTATTACCCCAAGCGGCTGGATTACTAAGTTTTAGAGGTAGTTTTGCGGTGCCTGCAGGAACAACAAAAACATAATAATCATCATGCACAGAAAGCAGTGGGTTAGGATTAATATTCGCTTTTATATTGGCCGCATCGGGGGCGCCATCAGAGCGAGTTGCTTGGCTAACATCGACTGTTGGTTTTATTTTCCAAACACCAGGCTGATTAAATGTAATTGGATCTTGGGAGCGAAGATAGCCAATTCGGTTGGCCTTTATTAACGATGACAGGACGGTTTGATCGGGTGCCGTCACTTGTATGTTAAGGCTAACATCTGTTGGTGGTAGCATTTGCCCAGTGTAAGCCAATTGAGAGCCTTGTTCTATGATATCTCCGGGGATAATACTGCTAGGCCATAACACGGCGTCTTTGTCTTGGCCATTGAACACCAGCAAGGCATCATCAGTAAAAGGTGGCTGAACACGAGAGTCGTTTAGCTCGGCATTCGTATTTTCATCACCTGTTAATACAAACGCTGATGCTGATGCTGCATAAGATTTGCTGCCATCAAACTTTTCTACCACTAAGCCTACAAACTGAGCTTTTAGTTCATCGGGATGGTCGCCAGAAGCACCTACTCCCCTTTGAGCCCCATAGCTGTCATCGAAACGCCAATAGCCAGGTGCGTGACGATCGCCAATCGCCTCACGCACACGAATATGGTAGCGTTCTGAGCCTGTGTAAGCATAGGTTCGAAAGCCGCCATTAGTTTGGTCATAATTTTTTTCTACAGTGGATATTAAGGTTGGTGAAGGGTTCCAGCAGGTCATCATTGGAATTTCAGGCTTTTGGGTATCAAAAAAACGCGCTGATTCACCAATTTCATTACCATTTTCGTCTTTCTCTTTGTGGATGCCGCAGTCTATTGTTGCTGCATCAAACTCGCTGGGGAGTTGTTCTATGCTCGCTGTCATAATGGCGGCATGGTCTTCTTGTATCCATAAAATATCGCCGCCATGAAAGGTATTATAAGCATGTCCATCACTCACTATATACGGTGCTGGGTCACCACTAACACTAACATTACCTTGTTTAAACCACGTAAGATTGTGTCTTCGTGATTGGTCACGATTCGTACAATCCTTCTGTGTGAGACCTTCTTTTTCACAAACATTATCAAAAAATCGTTGGCCACGAACTTTTGTCGAGGCGGCTGGAGATTCAGGTTCGGTTATAACACTGGCCATAGAGCGGCTCGAAGCATATAGCACACCGTCTGCGTCACGGTAAAACAAACTAAGGTCTAAGCGGTATTCTCCTTCTGTTTGAGCTTGGCTTAAAGCGGTTGGATTCTTCCAGAAACCATACATATTGGCCTTGCCTGTAATGGTTTGTTCAGCAGAGGCTGAATGCTTCCAAGTTAGGTTTATATCAACAGGCCGTGGTGGAATTGTATGTAGGCTGAGCATAGGTTCTGTGCCAATTAAAATCGGCATCATGGGCAGTTGGGATAACAAGGGTGTTATACCTCGATCAGCCACAATAAATTCAATGGTTTGGTTCAGCGCTTGATTGGGGCCGTTAATGGAAGACAAAATCCCCGTAGTCGTTAAACGATAACGACCACTTTCAGTAAAACGGTGGTAAAGCACATTGTCTGTTGCACCAAACACAAGCTGAGGCACATCAGTGATATGTACGCCACCAGCTGATAAAGATTCGGCAAATTTATTTCGTGGATGATTTAAGCGGATGCCGGTTGGCACCAAGCTTTGTTTGTCAAAAACTAGCTCTGGGGTTGTGCCATCATCGTTTAGTTTTTCTAGCTTGATATTGATAGATGAGTGTTGAAAATCAAGATCATACAAAAGCTTACCCGGAGCTCGACGATCTGCTAAAGCAAGACGAGGAATAAATGGCGCTAGGCTGATAGGGTTTGGCTTACCGTTAGGTAAGAATCGATAGAGTACGGTGTCTGCATGACTGAGCATATGTGCACTGCTATTGATATCAAACTCAGAGAATTTTGCTCTATCCCATGCTGCAACATAGCCATCTGCCGCTTGGTCAAAAAACCAAGCGAATGGCTCTTGAAATGGCTGATAAGTAACACCAGATTTAGGAAATTTTAACCAACCTAGGTTGGCCGATTGTGGATTGGCTGCATTCTCATTAAGAACGGCATCAATCCATGTTGCTGTAGTTTCTGGTGGCTGAGGCGTTGTTCCTGCTTTAAAGGCTAGGGCCGGTTCAACCTTTAACCCCCAATATCCAGGCTTTTCATTATCGGTATTGCTAGTATTAAGGGTGGCGGTTTGTGTAGCTTCAACCTTATCTGAGTGGGTAGTAATATTACTATTAATATCCACTTCCAGTTTAGCAAATCCTAAAGGCTCTCTTACTCGAACATCGGTACGCCCCACGCCAGAGTCAGTTAATTGTGTCAGTATCCTGTATTTATCTTGGGCATTGCGTGGATGAGCAGAGCTATCAGCAAGTGCGGTTAAATAAAAATTAAGATCAAGGCCGTCAAACTCAATTCCAGTACCGAATAGTG
>JBASZG010000287.1:0-2690 GCA_049277875.1 Venatoribacter sp. | reverse complement strand
GTCTTCGGCTTTTTGCTTGGCTTCTTGTACCTTGTTTTCACCAAACTCACGCACCCCTGCCGCATAAGCAAGGCGCAGAATATCGTTAGGTTTGGTTTTACTTACAGGCAATAAGCGTATGTCGTTGGCGTTGCGTCCCACGGCGGCGCAAGCATCGGCGATATGTGCACGCACTTCGGCAAGGTTTGCCGCAATGCTGGCTTGGGTTAGCGGTGCATTTGGAATGTCCATTTATTACAACTCCCCTTAAAAACAGAGGGGCCAGTGTACCCCTCATAGGCAATTATTTATAGAACTGCGATAGAGCCTTCATCACTTGTAGCGATTGCGCCGCCGACATTTTTTTGTCTTTTTGCGCGGTGACTTGGTAATCGAAGCTGCGCGCATTACCGGCCATATCAATATCAATGTAATAGTCGGGCAGCAGTACGGCTTCGCCGGTGTAGCTGCCAGAGATTATCCAATCGTCTGCACGCTCACTAAATACGTTTTTACCTAAGCTATAGGCGTAATCGGTAGCGCTGCAGCCCAGCAGTTCTTCAACCAAAGTAACGGGTAAGTCGGCATGAGAAGTGCGGCGTGCTACCGGCTTACGCGCTTTTGGCCAGTGCATAACCACAGGCACATGGGTTTGCTCGAAGCTGTAATTGCTGCCGTGACCCCAGTAGTTTTTGCCATGTTCATTAAACGATTCACCGTGGTCGCTGGTAACAAGCACTACGGTATTTTCTAGTGCGCCGCTTCGTTCTAGGCCGTCCAACACTTCGCCAAGCAAGCCGTCAACGTAGCGCACTGCGGTGCGGTAGCGGTTAAAGTAAGGCGTGCGGTCAAAGTCTTTATTTAACTCAATATGGCTGATGCTTTCCCAATATGGTTCGACCTTAGGAAAATCACTGGGAGTGCTGTAACCATGCACCGCATCAAAAAATAAAAAGCCCATGTAGGGTTGGCTGCTATTGCGCTGATTTAGCCATTCTTGCCATTTGTCGGCGATAGTACGGTCACGCTGCCAAGGCACACCGCCTGCGGTGTATAACTCGACATCAAGCCCCGCAAAGATATTGCGGTCGAAGGCAGGGCTAACCAAAGTGGCCGACGACAACACTTTAAACTCATAGCCCGCTTGCTGCAGTTTTTGCATTAGCACTGGCTGGGTGCTGCTGTTGGTAATCGCGTTCCAATAACTTACGGGCAGGCCATAAAAAAGGCTAAACACCCCAGCTTTGGTGGAATTACCGCCGCTAAAATGCTTAGGCAGGCTAAAGCTACTTGGCTTTTGGGCAAAGCGATACAAATTAGGCATATCGCTTGGGTTAAACACATCGGCGCGTAAGGTATCCACCAGCAATATCAGTAGGTTGTGCTGTGTTTCTGGCTGGCTGCACTGCACTGGCGACAAGGGATAGTTAAGCTTTTGCTTTTTAGTGGCCTTCCAGTTTACTTTTTCACGCGCCAACTGTGGATCAACTAAGCCCCATTTAATCAGCTTGTCGCTGGCGGTAACTGGGAAAAACAGCGGGAAGTTAGGCGTAAAAGCAGTACGCTCGGTAATATAGTTGGCGTCATCCCAAGCGTGCCAACTGTGCATGATCAAGGCTGCAACAAAACTTAAAGCAAACATTGTTGCATATTTTTTAGTGCTTAGAGTGCGCGCCGCTGCCCACCATAGCCCCAACTGTAAAGCCAACAGCACTGCCACTACTAAAGCAGCCGTAGCCCACATTTTAAACGAGAACTGAAACACATCGCCGCCGCCATTAAACAGCAAATCAAAGATAAAGCCGCTGAAATGAAAGCGATATAAATTAAAAACAAAGGTATCAATAAAGAGCAGCAGTTGCAGGCTGGCAAAAGCTAGCACCGCCACAACCGCCATAAGCCTTTTGGGTAGCAATGCTCCCAATAAAGCCACAGGGAAAAAAGCTAAATGAATGGTAAAACCGAAGTGCCCTAAAAAGACCAAGGCCAGATACAGCACTTCTGAGAAGCTAGAAATATCCTCTACGCTTAAAAAGCGTAGAGAGATAAGCCAAGTGAGCGGTAAGTTCAGTACAGAAAATACCGCCAGTTGCTTAAAGTTGGAGGAAAAACTAAGTTTAATTTTCTTCACACCATACACGCGCGTTACGGAACATACGCAGCCACGCACCATCTTCGTTCCAGCCTTCAGGCTGGTAGGAGTTTTGAATGGCACGGAATACGCGCTCTGGGTGCGGCATCATAATGGTTACTCGCCCATCGGCCGCAGTTAGGCCAGTAATACCATTGGCCGAGCCGTTGGTATTAAAGGGGAAACGCTCGGTAACTTGACCGTAGTTATCCACAAAACGTAAGGCCACTTGCGCGTTGCTGTTAAGCTCACCTTGGTCTTGTTCTTGTTTAAACTCAACACGGCCTTCGCCATGCGCCACCGCAATCGGCATGCGCGAGCCGGCCATGCCTGCCAAGAACAAGGAGTCGGATTCTTGCACTTCCACCATCGCTACACGAGCTTCAAACTGCTCTGAGGTATTGCGTACAAAGCGTGGCCAGTGGTCGGCACCGGGAATCAACTCGGCTAGGTTCGACAGCATTTGACAGCCGTTACATACGCCCAAAGCAAAGGTGTCTTGGCGTTCAAAGAAGTCTTTAAACTCGCCGCGTGCGCGTTCGTTAAACAGAATGGATTTAGCCCAACCTGCACCAGCACC
>JBASZG010000286.1:0-9993 GCA_049277875.1 Venatoribacter sp. | reverse complement strand
TGAGTTTGGCCGCAGTATTTTTGTGGTGAAATACCTTGGCCGTAATCTTGACCCAGTATTAAATCCGCACGGTTAAATTTAGCGTCTGCCAAGGAATTATTATGACCATCACCGACAATATTCTTAGCACGCTGACCTCTATGGGGTTTTGGGAGCTAATCGCGGTGCTTTTAGGAGTGGCCTATTTGGTGTTGGCGATGCGCCAAAGCAATTGGTGCTGGCCAGCGGCATTTTTGGGCACGGTTATTAGCATTGTGATTTTCTGGAATGTAAGCCTGCTGATGGAGTCGGCCCTCAATGCGTACTACTTGGCGATGGCAGTGTATGGCTGGTGGTCGTGGCGCAGCGGGGTTCAGGCACAGCCGCTGCCCATTCAAACTTGGCGCTGGTCACAGCATCTTGCCGCCTTGCTGTTGGTGCTGGGTTTAACCCTAGCCAGCGGTTATTGGCTCACCCATCACAGCCAAGCGGCCCTGCCATATTTAGACTCATTCACGACTTGGGGTGCCATTATCACCACTTGGATGGTTACGCGTAAGGTGCTGGAAAACTGGTTATATTGGCTGGTTGTGGATGGCGCAGCGGCCTACATGTATGCCAGCAAAGAGCTGTATTTTTTTACCGCGCTAATGCTGGTGTACTTGGTCATGGTAGTGTTTGGTTGGTTAAAATGGCAGCGTGAATATCAAGAACAAGAGCATGATAAAAAACTTAGCAACTCTTTTAGCTGACTGGCCATTGTGGCCTGTTTGCTCTGCGCCAATCACTGCCAAGCAGCTCACACCGCTTGGCGGTGGCTTAACCAACCAATGTTATTTACTTAGCCTACCTGCTGGCCAATTTGTGCTTCGACTTAGTGGCGATGCCGCCAAACTAGGCATTGACCGTGCCGCTGAATATCAGCTTCATCCACTGTTAGCACAGCATGGTTTGGCCCCTAAAATTCATTATTTATCGAAAAATAAAGGTTATTGGATTCGTGATTTTATTGAAGGCACAGCGCTAACCGCCGCCGATTTTCAACAAGAAAATCTTATTAAAATGCTGGATCTGCTAAAAAAAATACACCAAATAAAATTGCCTTTTGCCTTGGCAGAAATTTCAATTACTGAAAAAGCCGAAAATTATTGGCGAGAAATTTTAAGAAAAAATAAAAAATTTTTAGCCATAAAACAAAATTTACAAGATTATTTTCAAGAAAATTTTTCAGAAAAAAACAGCCTTTGCCATATGGACCCAACACCAGCCAACTGGATAAAAAAACCCAACGGCCAATTGTATTTACTCGATTGGGAATACGCAGGCTTAGGCAACCCCTTGTGGGATATCGCAGGCTTACTGCAAGAGCTGCATCTTACCCAAAACCAAGAGCTAGAACTGCTGCAAGCTTATGGTGATTTTAGCCCGCAGCAATGGCACTTAGCCAAGGCCGAGCTTAAATATCTTGAAGTTCTCTGGTATGCTGTGCAACAAATAACCAGTTATCAACAGTTGGAGTTACAGCTTAATTCTTTGTTATGTTCCCTGTCCTTACCTCATTAACAGCTCTTCTTTCTTCCACTCTTTTACTGCTTTTAGCCAACGGCATGTTGGGTTCTTTACTGGGTTTAAAACTGGCCCAGCTTGGTAATTCGTCTACCTCTGCCGCGCTTATTATGACCGGTTATTACTTCGGTTTAATTATTGGTTTTCGCCTTAGTTTGCGCATTATAAAACGAGTTGGGCATATTCGCGCCTTTGCAGCTTTTTGCGGCGTAAATATCAGTGCCACCTTGCTGTTAAGTAGCACCAATTTGGTGGGCGTTTGGGTTGCGCTGCGTTTGCTAATGGGGCTGTCGATGATGGGCAGCTATATGGTTATTGAATCTTGGATTAACGAACGAGCCTCCGCTGAAATTCGCGGTAAAATTTTTGCGATTTATTTAATCATTAGTTATGCCGCACTAGGCGGTGGGCAACTGCTGTTAGACTTTGCCGACCAAGGCATCGACCTACTTATTCTTTGTGCTGGGCTGTTTTCTTTATGCCTTATCCCTGTGGCGCTAACTCGCTCTATTTCTCCTGAACCACTGCAAGCCACTAAGCTGAATGTAAAACAGCTTATTAAGGTAGCACCGCACGCTATTTTTGGCTGTTTGTTGGCGGGGCTTGCAACCGGTTCTTTTTACGCGCTTGGCCCAGCGTTTGCGTTTTCACAAGGCAATGACAGCCATTTTGTGGGGCTGTTTATGGCGGCTACTATTTTTGGTGGCTTGCTGCTGCAATGGCCTTTGGGCATGCTTTCCGACCGCTATAAACGGCGCACTATTTTGCAGGTTTTAGGTGGCTGTTTGACCCTATCTAGCCTGCTGGTTATTGTGCTTCAAACGCACTGGTATTTTGTTTTTATCGCTGCCGCTTTGTGGGGCGGCATCGCCTTTACCATCTACCCTGTTGCGGTGGCTTACGCCAATGACCGCATCGACCCCCAAGAGCGCGTAGCCGCTTCAGGTGTTTTGTTAATGTCTTACAGCCTTGGGGCGGCAACTGGGCCACTGTTCGCTAGTGCCTTAATGCACCTTAGTGGCGCGTCCGGGCTGTATATATTTTCGGCCATAGTAGGGTTGTTGTTGGCATTGCTTGAGGCCAAGCGCCGTGGTGCCATTAAAGTGAGTGTCGACGAGCAAGGAAGCTATATTCCAGTGCCAAGAACCTCTGCGGTAATTCACGAACTTAACCCCAGAATTGAAGAAGCACTTGAAGAAATTGAGGAAAATCAAAGCACCGCAGAAAAAACTACCTAGCAAACTGCAAGCGACGTTTTTGCAGTTTAATGCGGTATTCGTTCGGGTCTTTTTGTAAGGCCAGTTCGCCTTGATACTTGGCCTGCAGTTGTTTGGTATCCAAACGGCCAATCCACCAACGTAATGCCGCCACTCGTAAAGCCAGCCCCCAAGCCTGAGTTTCATGCTCATCAAGCTGGCGCACACTGTTATAGCCAGCCAACAGCGCCTCTAGGCAGCCTGGTTTCCATTCGCCTTCCAAGTCGCAGCACCAATCATTGGCAATAACAGCTAGGTCGTAAATGAAAGCGCCTTCGCAGGCAGAATAAAGATCAATAATGGCAACCTTATCGCCATCAAATAGCGCATTATCGTGAAATAAATCGGAATGCACCCAGCCTTTTGGTAGCTTTTCCCACTGCTTTAAACTCTTCTTTTGCAGGGCAACTTCGTCTTTAAATAAAGCGTAGTCTTGGGTTGACTCGTTCTGAGTTAATTGTGGGCCTTTTTCAATCCACCAAGGCACAGAAAACAGATCTATTTTGCGCGGTAGATAATCGCGGGCCGCCGCGTGAAACTTGGCTATTTCAACGCCAATGGCACGGCATTCTTTTACCCCAGGATTATCAACATGCTGGCCAGATAATTTGTGGCATAAAACAGCAGGCTTATCTTTAAATGTTTGCTGGCGGCGGCCCGTTTTATCGGCCAATGGCACTGGAATAGTTAGCTTTTCGCTTTCAAGCTGCAAGGCCAAACCAATGATGCCATTGATATCATTTCGAGTTAGTTCTTCAAAAATGGTTAGCACCAACTCATGCTTTGCCGTGGTAACAAAATAGTTGGTGTTCTCAATGCCGCCTTCGATGCCACGAAAAGACACAAGCTCGCCTAAGTCATAAAGGCTTAAAAATTCAATTAATTCTGCTGTTGTGATGCTTGTGTAAACCGACATAAGTTAATTACCAGCGAAAAATAACCCAGCTTGGCACGCGAATCTTGGGGTTATCTTTACGAACAAATTCTCCGTCTTCTTGTTGTGAAGGAACCAGATAATAAGCAGGGCCTTTTTTAGGCACAACCTTAATTTCACTGATTTCACCGTTCACCCGAAATTCATAATAGGTTACATCTTGGTCATTACGAATTGTGATGGTTTCTCCCACCTCGTTCGCAGCCTGCACCCAAGCTGCACTTAAAAATAACAATGCAAGACCGATGCCACGCATAAACTGCTTCATGTTACACTCCCTTATTCATTCAATATCGCTATCTTACGTTGTTCGTAGTAATGAGCCTAGCTCATATTTCTAGGCTTTACGCACAAAACTAAACAAAGGTATTTTTATGGCCAACCCAGTGGTTCTTGTTGACGGTTCTTCCTATTTATTTCGAGCATTCAATGCCTTACCACCTTTAACCACCAGCAAAGGTCAACACACCAATGCCATTCGCGGTGTGATTAGCATGATTCGCAAATTACAAAAAGACTACGCCGAGTCAGACGTCATAGTGGTGTTTGATGCCAAGGGCAAAAGCTTCCGTAACGATCTTTACAGCGATTACAAAGCCAACCGCCCCCCCATGCCCGACGAGCTGCGCGAACAAATTGCCCCCATTCACCAAATCATTAAGGCCATGGGGCTACCTTTACTGGTGATAGACGATGTAGAGGCCGACGACGTGATTGGCACTTTGGCGGCTCAAGCAGTAAGAAACGATATTGAAGTGATTATTTCGACTGGCGACAAAGACATGGCGCAACTGGTAAACAGCCACGTTAATTTAATCGACACCATGAAAAACAGCCTTATGGATGAGCAAAGCGTGCAAGAAAAATTTGGTGTGCCACCTAAGCACATTGTCGATTACTTGGCGCTTATGGGTGACAAGTCGGACAACATTCCCGGCGTTCCCGGTATTGGCGAGGTAAAAGCCGTTGCTTTAATTAATGGCCTTGGCACAGTGGAAGATATTTTTGCCCATTTAGATGATATTGCTGCCCTAGATTTTCGCGGCGCTAAAAATCTAGCCGAAAAAATTAAAGAGCATCACGACAGTGCGCTGCTATCAAAACAGTTAGCCACTATTAAATGCGACGTAGCATTGCCTTTCGCATTGGATGAAATTAAACCCCGCCCCATTAAAAATGATGAACTTTTGGCTATTTTTACTGAGCTTGAGTTTAAAGGCTGGGTAGCGGAATTGCAGGAACAGTTAGGTCCAAAAGACCCAGAAAAATCAGAAAAAAATAACGCCAATCAAGACGTTAATTATCAAATTATTCTTACTGAAAATGAGCTGGATAAATTACTTAAAGAATTAACCGAAGCAGAATTATTTGCCTTTGATACCGAAACCACTTCGCTTAATTATAAAGACGCCGAACTGGTTGGTTTTTCAGTGGCTACCAAGCCATTTTCTGCGGCCTATGTACCGTTACAACACGACTACGAAGGCGCACCACAGCAACTTAAGCTGGAGAGGGTACTGGCGAAATTACAACCCATTCTAGAAAACCCCAACATCAAAAAAGTGGGCCAGCATCTTAAATACGATATGCACATTCTGGCTAACTACGGCATTACCTTGGCAGGCGTGGCCTTCGATACCATGCTGGAATCTTATGTGCTGGACTCCGTTGGCCGCCATGACATGGATACTCTGGCCAAAAAATACCTAGACCACGACACCCTAAGCTTTGAAGAGCTGGCAGGAAAAGGCGTAAAGCAGCTTAAATTTAATCAAATTGAATTAGAAAAAGCCGGCTTTTATGCGGCTGAAGATGCTGACATTACGCTACGTTTGCACCTAGCTTTGTGGGAAAAATTACAACAAACCCCAAGCTTGGCAAATGTCTTTAGTCAAATAGAAATGCCCAATCTTTCGGTACTGTTTGAAATGGAAGAAAATGGCGCATTAATTGATTGCGATTTACTGCACCTACAAAGCAGTGAAATTGAACAGCGTTTACAGCAGCTAGAACAGCAAGCTCACGCAGTAGCAGGGCAAGAGTTTAATCTAGCTTCGCCAAAACAATTAGCCGATATTTTGTTTGAAAAACTTCAGCTTCCCATTATTAAAAAAACGCCTAAAGGCGCACCTTCTACTGCTGAAGAAGTGCTGCAACAGTTGGCCGACGACGGCCACCAACTGCCCGTCTTGCTAATAGAACATCGCGGCCTAGCCAAGCTAAAAAACACCTACACAGATAAACTGCCCTTGTTGGTAAACAACAAAACTGGGCGTATTCATACCTCTTATCAACAAGCCGTAGCCGCCACTGGGCGCTTGTCTTCTACCGACCCTAACTTGCAAAACATTCCAGCGCGCAGTGAAGATGGCCGCCGCATTCGTGAAGCCTTTGTTGCCCCCGAAGGCTACAAAATAGTGGCCGCCGACTATAGCCAAATTGAGCTGCGCATCATGGCGCACTTGTCGGCAGATAAAAGCCTGCTGGATGCCTTTGCCCACGGGCGCGATATTCACCGCCACACCGCCGCCGAAGTGTTTGGTATTAGTGAACTGGAAGTAACCAGCAATCAACGTAGCGCCGCCAAAGCCATTAACTTTGGCTTAATTTATGGCATGTCGGCCTTTGGCTTGGCTAAGCAAATTGGCTGCGACCGAGCCGAAGCCCAAGACTATGTAAACCTCTACTTTGAACGTTACCCCGGCGTGCAACAGTACATGGACAGCACCCGCGAGCTGGCCAAACAACAAGGCTATGTCGAAACCGTATTTGGCCGCCGCCTGTACCTGCCCGACATCAACAGCAAAAACTTCCAGCTACGCCAGCACGCCGAGCGCACCGCGATTAACGCACCCATGCAAGGCACCGCTGCCGACATTATTAAAAAGGCCATGGTGGCCGTTGCCGCTTGGATTAAAAACAGCCACTTTAACGCCAAAATGCTCATGCAAGTGCATGACGAACTGGTGTTTGAAGTGCAAGCCGACCAAGCCAGCCAGTTTGCTCAAGAAGTGAAAAAGATAATGGAACAAGCCGCCAAACTTTCCGTGCCCTTAGTGGTCGATGCAAAAGTAGGCAGCAACTGGGAACAGGCACACTAGCTCATTACTCATCGCCCAACTTTGAACCTTCAACCACCTTGGCTTGGCAGTTAATCGGTGCGCGACGGCCTATTTCAAGCCAGCCGTCGTTACCTTTACCACGGAACGTATAAAGCCCATTGCTGTACCAGATACCAGAGGCGGCGCGCTGTTCTTGTAATTCATGCGTGACGCCGTTTAATACCAATACCGCGACACCGTGTTGTGGAAAGAAGCGCATTTCGATTTCGTCTAAGCCTTGATCGCATTGGTACAGCACCACATTCATTTCAATTTGCTTTACCATGGTCTCGGTGGGGCTTGCCTCGGCTGTGTTTTCGGCTTTCGTAGTGGGTACTTGGGCACAGGCGGATAATAAAAAAGCGGCTAGGCTTGTGCTTAAGATAGAAATAGATTTTTTCATTACTTTATTCCGTTGGTGAACTATGCGTTGGTTGTTGCTGCTTACGACTCTTTTCTGGCTGCCAAGTTGCTTGGCGTTTAATTTTCAAAACCATAGCATCATTTGCCAAATGGCTTATGAAAAGTTAACACCCACGGCACAAAAAAATATTGATGCCGTTATTAAAAAAAGCCCTTTTAAAAATTACGCTTCGGCCTGTCCTTGGCCCGATAAAGTACGCAGCCAAAAGCAATATCAACACACCAAAAGCTGGCATTATATAAACCTGAGCCCTTTAGCCAGCAAAGTTACGGCAGCGAGCTGCCCTGCATCGGGGTGTTTGTTATCGGCCATTGCTTTAATGCAAAAGCGCCTAGAAAAACAACCGCAGAAAGATTGGGAAGCCCTGTTGTTTTTTAGTCATTTTATTGCCGATTTGCACCAGCCGTTGCACGTTAGCTACGCCAAAGATTTAGGCGGCAACAAGGTGAATTTAAGCAAAGGTAAAAAAGCAACTAACTTGCACAAGCTATGGGACGGAGACCTACTGCCGCGCAAAGATATAAAAAAGCGCAGCCAAGAATGGCAGGCCAGCATCAGCCCTCGTCAGGCCAACGCTTGGCGGCAAGGAAGTGTTTTAGATTGGGCTAACGAGTCGTTTGAACTCACCCAGAAGATTTATCGCTATCTACCAGCCAGTGGCAAGATTACCGAAAAATACACCCAACATTTTGTTCCAGAATTTGAAACTCAAGCCAAGAAAGCCAGTGTGCGTTTGGCCTATTTGCTTGAAAATATTTACGGCTAACTTCTTTATTCTTTTATTGCATAAGAATGTGAAAAACTATTGTTTGTTCGACATAAATAACACGAGTAGGCTCAGCCCAGTCCTTTTAGTTTTTCTTGGAGCTATCTTATGAACACGGTAAAAAAATCACTTCTAACCACAGCCATTAGCTTAGGCGTTGCACTACCAAGTTTAAACTTGGTACAGGCTGGCGAAACCAAAGGGCCAGAGTTTTATGGCATGTTTTACCTAACCTTGGACTACATTGATAACGACAAAACCAGCGATAATTTTTGGCGGCTTCAATCGCGCAATTCGCGCTTAGGTGTGCAACAAGAATTTGTATTGGCTAATGGCCTTACTAGCTTTTATAAGGCTGAATTTGGCGTAAAAATAGACGACGCTACGGGTTTTACACAGCGTGATGTTTATCTAGGTATTAAGGGCGAATACGGTGCGGTGAAAGCCGGCCGTTTTAAAACGCCTTTGCGCACTACCGAGGGTAAAATTGATTTATTTAACCACCTAGACAGCGATATCGCAGCGGTACTCGATGGCCAAGTGCGAGTAAACAATATAGTTCAGTACAGCACCCCTAAACTGGGCGACAGTGTAGTCATTAATGCTGCGTTTATTCCTGGTGAAAACAAAGACATCGACGACGATACCCGTAATGAAAACCATCTAGCCGATGCCTACAGTGCTTCTGCGGTTTATAACTCTGGCAATCTTTATGTTGCCGGTGGTGTTGATATCAACGTCGCTGCCAACAAAACCCACACCGATATTCAAAAAGACAGCGGTGCTCATCGCGTACAACTTGCCGTTCAATACAAAATTGATGATTTAACCTTGGGTGCCATTGCTCAGCACGCGCAAGATGCTGATAACAGCAAGCTAAAAGAAGATGCCTTTATTGTGAATGCTGGCTACCAAATTCAAGCCACAAAACTAAAACTGCAATACGGCTTAAACCAAGGCGATCAGTCTAAAACCGACCTGCATTTGTATGCGCTGGGCGCAGACTACAGCCTAGATAAAAGCTCTTTTGTTACCTTTGATGTGTCAGCAACCGAAACCATTAACAGCGGTAAAAGTAAGCTAGACCAAACCTTTACCGTGGGCTTTAACCAAAAGTTCTAAGCTCTTAGCGCAGCGCCAAAGGCAATTTGGCGTAACCACTGGCCGGATACTTTGCGTATTCGGCCTTTTTGTTTTCAACAAAGGCCAAATGCTCGGTGTGCTGCAACACGGCACGCATAATGACTACCAGCTCCATTTTGGCTAAACCTTCACCAGGGCACACATGCAGCCCTGCGCCATAAAGTAGGTTTTCGCTTTGGTCGCGCTCTAAAACAAACTCGTCGGCACGTTCAAAAGCCTCTGGGTCGCGGTTGGCGGCCACCCAGTTGATAACGATGCGCTGGTTGGTGCCAATATCTTTACCGCTTAATTGAACAGGGCAGGTGGTGCGGCGGCGGTTGTCGGTAAGCGGGTTGTACAGGCGTAAAATTTCGTCGTTGGCTTGCCACAGCAGCTCTGGCCGCTGGCGTATTCGGCTTTGTAAGTTGGGATTGGCAGCCAAAAACTGAGCGATAATGCCAATCGAGGCGGCAATAGTGCCTACTTCGCCTACTGTCCAGTTGCGTAAGATGCTGGCTATTTCTTCGTCGCTCATGGCTTTGCCATTAACTTTTTCATGCAGCAAACGGCTGGTTACGTCTTCGTTGGCGCTGGCTTGGCGTTGGCGGCGCATCTCTAGCTGCTGAGCAATTAAGCGTTCAAACTCTTTTGCCAAGGCCGAAAGCGCAGCGCGGTCGGCGGCAAATACGGCCTGGCTGTTGCGTTTTTGCCAGCTTAATAAGGTGTCGGCGAGTTCTTGCGGCCAGCCCATAAAGGCGCACTGTAAACGTGCCGCCATGGGTTCGGCAAAATCAGCCATCAATTCGGTTTGTGGGCCACTTAGGCTTTGGTAGGCCAGCTCGTCG
>JBASZG010000285.1:0-5036 GCA_049277875.1 Venatoribacter sp. | reverse complement strand
CGTTCGTCAAACTCAGAAAAGTCCATCTTGTACTCGGTATTAAAAGTTAGCCTGCATCGTTGTGCAGGTCGATGCCAACGTTTTCAACGGCGTTATTGCAACAGTTATGGCGGTGTTCAGCTAAATGTTGGAAATACCTTTCATCAATATCGCCAGTAATGTACTCACCATTAAAGACCGAGCAATCGAATTCTTTCGCGGTGGTGTTACTGCCTTCTAGGCAGGCATCCACTAAATCGGGCAGGTCTTGGTACACCAGCCAATCGGCACCAATTTCTGCGGCTACTTGTTCGGTGGTGCGGCCGTGGGCAATAAAGTCTGTTTTGGCAGGCATATCAATGCCATACACATTAGGGAAGCGAACCGCAGGGGCAGCAGAGGCAAAATAAACCTTTTTCGCACCGGCTTCGCGTGCCATTTCAATAATTTGCTCGCAGGTAGTACCGCGCACGATTGAATCGTCCACCAGCAGCACGTTTTTACCTTGAAACTCCAGCGGTAAGGCGTTCAGTTTTTGTTTAACCGATTTTTTGCGAAGTTGTTGGCCAGGCATAATAAAGGTGCGGCCAATGTAACGGTTTTTCATAAAGCCTTCGCGGTAGGTAACCCCTAAGCGATTGGCCAATTCTAAGGCCGACGAGCGGCTGGTATCAGGAATGGGCATAACCACATCGATATCGTGGTTAGGAAACTCGCGCATAATTTTATCGGCAAGTTTTTCGCCCATGCGTAAGCGCGCTTTATACACGGCAATACCGTCAATAACGGACTCGGCGCGAGCAAAGTAAACGTGTTCAAAAATACAAGGAACCAAACGAGGGTTCTCTGCACATTGTTTGCTATAAAACTGACCGTCGTCGGTGATGATAATGGCTTCGCCAGGGGCAATGTCGCGCTCTAGTTTAAATTCGCAGGCATCTAAGGCAACGGTTTCAGATGCCACCATATACTCTTTGTTTCCACCAGCAACACGCGAACCAAACACCGCAGGGCGAATGCCATTAGGGTCGCGGAAAGCGACAATGCCATAGCCACTAATAAGTGCAACCACAGCATAAGCGCCACGCACGCGCTTGTGCACACGCTCAACGGCTTTAAAAATAATCTCTGGGCTGGGTTTGAGCTGTTTATGTTCTTGCAATTCGTGGGCGAAAATATTGAGTAAAACTTCCGAGTCAGAGCTGGTGTTAATATGGCGGAAATCTTCACGGTAAATCTCGTCTGCCAACTCTTCGCAGTTGGTTAAATTGCCATTGTGGGCTAAGGCAATACCATAAGGAGAGTTCACATAAAAAGGCTGAGCTTCCGCAGAAGATTCACTGCCCGCTGTAGGATAACGCACATGGCCAATACCAACGTTACCAAATAAACGTTTCATATGACGGGTGCGAAACACATCACGCACTAAGCCATTATCTTTGCGCAGAAACAGTTTGTTATTATCGCAGGTGATGATGCCAGCAGCGTCTTGGCCGCGATGCTGTAGCATGGTCAATGCATCAAAGAGAGTTTGGTTCACCGGCGATTTTGCAACGATTCCCACTATTCCGCACATTTGCGTGTTACCTCAAGCTAATTGAAAATTTGGTAAAACTGCCCGGCCGCACCAGGTAGCGTTTTTTGCGCCCAATCTGCCAAAGTAGACAGGAATGGAATAAATATGGATTGTTGCCACCAGTCGTCTTGCACAGCAACAGTAAATTTCAGACCGTAAACAACAGCGACCAAAATAACCAGCCCACGCACAAAACCGAACACCATACCCAGAGTTCGATCAAGGCCAGCAAGGCCAGTCGCATGAATAAATTTTGAAATTAAGAAATTGAGCATGGTGCCAACGACCACAGTGCCCAGAAAAAGGATGGCGAAAGACAAAAGCCAGCGTAATGAATTGGTTTCAACCAAACCGCCAAGCAAGATGGCAAGGTTGCCACTGAACATGCGCGCCACTAAAAAAGCAGCTACCCAGATAACAAGCGATAATGCTTCACGAATAAAGCCGCGCCAAAGGCTGATCAGAGTAGAAACAGCAAGAACACCTAAAATAATAAGGTCTATGACGGCCACAATTACGCTTCTGGGGTAGTTAGATAATCACAAGGGTGCGGATTATAGCAAAGCACCATTGAGAAAACAGAACTTTATTGTTTTGTTTAGGCGCGACGCTTGGCTTTCTCGCTCACTAAGCTAACAATTTTGTCAGACTTAAGATGTTCAGCAATGGCACGAAATGCGCCCTGATCTAGATTTTGGAAGCGCAAAGATAAGCTGTGTTTGTTTTTGCAGGTGCGGCGCACGGCCAACACAGCAGCTTGCCCTGTTACGGTCTTAACACCTGCAGGGGTGTTAAGAAATAATTCGCAATCGAAGGTTTGATAACGGCCATTGTCTTGGCGCACAGATTCAATAAGAGTGGAGCAAATTTCACATTCAAAACCGATGGGAGTGATTAATGCATCTTCAATGCGTAAAAATTCTTTGCCAGAGCTAGTTAACACAATCGCAGCCATAACCCAAAACCTCAAAACAGAATAAAAATAAAAAAACAAATGAAAACATAAAAGTAAGGCTGCACTTTAATGAAAAATGTATAAAAAATAAACACAGACAAGGTTTAATTCGCGCCATTTTATTGATTTTTGCAACTTTCAGCTTACTTCTGGCCGAAATGACAAGTTGAATAGTTCACTAGATCATTTCGTATGTTTCAATAATCCTTATAATTCCACCACGAAAATAATAAAACCAACAACAGGATTCATTATGCTCACCCGCAAACTACTGATCGGTTTATCCACTTTAGCCCTATTAAGTGGCTGTGCCTCAAAGATTACTATTCCTGAACATGACCAAGACCCAGTTGCTTACCAAAGCAGCAAAGAGCCACTTAAAATTCAGTACCTAGGTGTAGGCGGTGAGCGCTTTCAATACGGCGATGAAGTTATTTTAACCGGCCCCATGTTTTCTAACCCAAGCTTTGTGATGGCAGGGCCATTTATTCCTCTGAGTTCAGACCATAAAGCCGTGGATAAATACATGCCCGAATCCTCGACGGCCAGCATGATACTGGTTGGCCATGCGCACTACGACCACTTAATTGATGTGCCTTACATCATGGAAAAACACGCACCCAAAGCCCATTTATATGGCTCTAAAACCACCATCAATACCGTAGCCAACTTTGTACCCGAAGAACGCCGCACCATAGTAAATGAGCAAATGGCCACGCGTGAAAAGGCGGGTGAATGGTTTTATAACGACAGCGGCAAAGTACGCATAATGGCAGTAAAGTCTTCACACGCACCGCATTTCATGGGCATCAAACTCATGAAGGGTAAATACCAAAACCCATTAAAAAAATACCCTTGGCACGCCTTTGGCTGGCGTGAAGGCCAAACCATAGCTTACGTTATCGACTTTCTAGACGACAATAAACAGCCCGCCTACCGTGTATTTTATCAAGATGCCGTCAGCGAAGAGCAAAATGGCGTGGTGCCTGATTTAGGCGATGGCAAAGACTTTGACGTGGCCATCATTTGTCCAGCCTCCTTCGAGCAAATTAAAAACTACCCAGAATCCATCATTGAGAACACCAAAGCGAAGCATTATATTCTGGGCCACTGGGAAGACTTTTTTGGTAACGATTTAAGCGGTAAACAAAAATTTGTACGCAACACCAGTCAAAAGAAATTTGAACAGCGCCTTGATGCAGCCTTACCCGAAGGCAGCCATTGGACGCGCCCCAACCTCTTTCAAACTTACGAATTTGGCCCTGAAGGTTTAATAAAATAGTGCAATTATCCAATCTACAACGCAGCGCTTTGTGCGCTGCGCTGGCAAATATCAATTTGCCGCACCTCGAATTTTGGCAAGAAGCTCAACAAGTCGATTGTCTGCCCTACCACAAACTGCTTATCAAAGTGCTTAGTTTTCTGCGTGGCGAACTAAAATCAGAGGCCAACTTATTGCGTTTTCACGATGACTTTGTGACCTGGCGGGATGGCCTAGATGAAGCTGACAATCTAGCTTTTCGCATCGTCGATTTCTGTAATGCTTGCTTGCACAGCGCGCTGGAAACGCTCTTCGACCCAGAATGCGACGACATGGCCCTAATCGAAGGTAGCCTTGCCTCGCTGTGGGATGAAATGGAAGCACTTGGCAGCAGCACAAACGATTTACGCCAATATTGGCAAGACATCAAAACCGAAGTGCTTGGCGCAGTTGGCTTTAAGTCTCAACGCCCTGTAGCCAAAGCTTACTTTTTGGCGCTAAAAGAAGCCGACGTTAGCTTATTTGGCCTTGCCTAAGCCACATTTTCCTTAGGTATTAAAAGCAACCTATCTGCTGTAAAATGCCCGCGCATTTTTTCAGGTACATTCCCATGACAGAACTTCTTTCTCCCGCAGGCACTTTACGCAATCTCGAATATGCTTTTGCTTACGGTGCCGATGCCGTGTATGCCGGCCAGCCACGCTACAGTTTGCGCGTGCGCAACAACGACTTCACTATGGACAATCTGCGTCTTGGCATTAACCGCGCGCACGAGTTAGGAAAGAAACTCTATGTGGTAAACAACATTGCCCCGCACAACAACAAGCTGGGTACTTTCTTAAAAGACATTCAACCCGTCATTGAAATGAACCCCGATGCGCTCATTATGAGCGACCCCGGTTTAATTATGATGGTAAAAGACAAATGGCCCGACCAAGCCATTCACCTGTCGGTGCAAGCCAACGTAGTCAATTACGCCACGGTTGAGTTTTGGCGCAGACAGGGCGTAAGCCGCATTATTTTATCGCGCGAATTGTCGTTAAACGAAGTGGCCGAAATCCGCGAAAAAAGCCCCGAAATGGAGCTGGAAGTGTTTGTGCATGGCGCATTGTGCATGGCCTACTCTGGCCGCTGCTTACTGTCGGGCTACATGAACCACCGCGACGCCAACCAAGGCTCTTGCACCAACGCTTGCCGCTGGAAATACGATGCCCACGAAGCCAAAGAAACCGCTGGCGGCGACTACGTTCCTGTTGGTGTAGACG
>JBASZG010000284.1:0-2180 GCA_049277875.1 Venatoribacter sp. | reverse complement strand
TTGGCGTAAGGTTTAATTTGCCGCGAATTAAATCACGCTTTAAAAAACGTCCCGGCCACAGTGCCTCAAATACATCTTGGCTGCAGGGCAGGGCATCGTTGGTAATAAGGCTGGCCAGTATTTCGGCACACAGTGGAGTAGAGACAATACCTTTGGCACCATGCCCAAGATTAAGCCATAAGTTAGGCAAGTTGGTTAAAGGCACTTTAGGAATGCGGTTTGAGTCTTTGGCAAGTGTGGCAAAGTCTGTTATGAATGCATTGCTATCAGGAACGGCACCCACCACAGGAAGATAGTCGGGGGTGGCGCAGCGAAAGCCTACACGCCCGCCAACCACGGCATTTAAACCCTGTTGATTTTTAAACGCCTGCCAGTCGGGGCCGTAGTCGTCGAGTGGCTCTAAATTGGCTAGGTGGTCTTTTTCTCGCAGAGTTGGGTCTGAATCGTTTATATCAAAGGTGGCACCAATGCTTATTTTTCCGTCACATTCTGGCGCTATATAGTTGCGGCCACTGACCACAGTGTCCAAGTTTGGAGCCAGCTTGGCATCAACTAGCGTAAGCTGCCCGCGTATTTTTTTTAGTGGAATAGGAATATCGAGCAAAGATAAGCTTTCGTAGGCGCCTGCCAGCACCAGATGAGACGATTTAAGCTGGCCTACAGGCGTTTGCAGCAGCCAATGCGAGTTATCAAATTCTAACGACTGCACTTTAAGCGGCAGAAATTCAATGTTGGGATGTTGCAGCAGCGCTTCACAAAGCTGCTGTGGTTTGATCCAACCACCCTCTGGAAAAAATAGCCCTGGCGATGTCACTTCAATACCAAAGCGTTGCAAGATTTGTTCAGCGGTTAAAGGCTCCGCTATGCTTGGCGGCAGCACAGGAATAGAAAACTTGCCTAGCTGCAGCATGCCACAGGGTTTAAATTGCACATGACGTTTTAAATAGGCCAAAGCATGCAGATAGCTGGCAAGATAAAATTCGGTATGCACGGCCTGATCGTCGGCGGCAAGCTTAATATAAACTCCGCCTTGTGGGTTTCCCGAACCGCCTTGAGCAATACCGCCTGCATCTATGACTGAAACTTTTATGCCACGCTCGGCTAATGCTCGTGCTGTGGTGCAGCCAGCTAAGCCTGCACCGATAACAGTAACGCTTTGAGTTGGTGGGGTTGCATACAGTTGCCAAGGTTTATGTTGAAAGTAGGGCGGCAGCTCTGGCCCTTGAGTGCGGTTAAAATAGCCAAAGAGCATCTCGCGCTTGCGCCCAAAACCTTTGCCTTTTTGCACGCTAAAGCCAGCCCCGATAAGCCCGCGTTTAACCACACCTGCCGCAGTAAAAGTGGCAAAGGTAGCGGGTAAATATTCGTTAAATTGCGCAGAATTTTTTTGACTGAGTAGCCGAATTTGGGTGAACAATTTATCGTTCCACATTTCGCTGTTGCGAGAAGGTGCAAAGCCATCTAAATACCAAGCATGAACAGGGCCAGAACACTGTGGTAACGCCTCCTGCACATCCATGAAAAAAAGCGTAAGTGAAAGCCGTTCTTCTGGCCAAGTAAAATGGTGAACGCCTTGCAGCGGCAGAGGATAAACAGCCAATAACTTAGCTGCCAATTCATTTAACTCTGGCCATAACTGCAGTGCTTTTTCTAATTGCTCTTGGCTAAGCGGATATTTTTCGATGCTGCTGAAATGCAACCAGCCAGCTTGCTGATTTTTCTGTTGCCACTGTTGCCAAGTTAATAAGAAATTAAGCCCAGTGCCAAAGCCTGTTTCAAGAATATTGAAACTGTTTTGTTGCTGCCAAGGCCAAAGCGCCCAGCGTTTAACTAGAAAATTATGCTGAAGAAAAACGTAACGGCTTTCTTCTAGCCCGTTTTCAACTGAAAAATAAGGGTCACAAAAGGCCGTGGCGATGGGTTGTCCATCGTCACGCCAAGATAGTTGTGGGTTATTAAGTAAGAGATAGGATGACACCGCAGCGCCTATTCAACCTCTGGCGAGGCAACTTGTGCACTTGGCTGTTCGGTTTCAAGCTCTGGAGGAGGAGGAGGAGGAGGAGGTGGCGGTGGCGGCACAATCACCTTAATTGATTGAATTACAATTGGCTTAATAGGCACATCGCGCATTCCCATTGGCGTGTTTTCAATTTTATCAACCACGTCCATGCCTTTGGCTA
>JBASZG010000283.1:0-2459 GCA_049277875.1 Venatoribacter sp. | reverse complement strand
AGCCTGCGCTGTATACGGTTAACATGCCTGCGGCTAAATATTCCTCCATTAACTTACGATAAGCCACTTGGTATTTATGGATTTTTTCGACTTCGATTTTAAGATCACGGCCATCTTGCACCAAGCGGTTCATATTAATGGTAATCACATTAATGGAACCCGTGGCCACCCCACCCGCCCCCAAAGAATAAGAAAAAGTATTATCTGAAATCTCACTGCGCAAACGACAGCAAGAAGCTAAGCTGTCGGCGCTGTCTGATAAATACACAAAAAATGAGCTGCCTTCGCTTAAATGTTGAGCCATGCGATTGGCAAAGTTTTGATCTTTGCAGCGGCCTTGTTCAGTAAGCATGGCTACGGTCACGACGGGGAAAGTCAAAATACTTTTGCTGCGTTCGGCATTAAACCAGGCTAAAAAGAAGTTCTGTAAAGCCTGCACGGTTTGCCAATTTGGCTTAGTAAAATCAGGGAAAACAAACTCGCCAAACATGCTGTTAAAGTAATGTTGGTCATAGATGGAAATATTCCAAAATACACTCTGATAGCCACGCGCTGCCGCTGGTTGATTAACGGCATAAACCACATGCTGCAGATGATTGGCAATTTCATGAGTGTGGGTTTGTAAATAATTATCGCCATAATCTTTACGCGCGAAATAATCAAAATAGGTTAAAAATTCAACGGTTGCCACCGCTCCGGCAAACTGGCTACTGACAGCAAACACAAAGTTCACAAAAGCGCCGCAAAACGACTCAATATGCTTAGGCGCTTTAGACTCACCACCTAATTTAGTCAGCCCGTCTAGCAAGAAAGGATACATAGTCACCGATACGCAGTATGGCTTTAAGCTGGTTTCGTCATGCACATAAATCTCATGCTCTTCAATTTGGCGAACATATTCATGTGCCATTGCCTCACCAAATAGCTCGGTAATTTTTTTACTCACCTGCGCACGATTCACCTGAATAAACATATCTTTCATAATTTCAGCTTCAAGCGTGGCAATATTCTTTTGCGTGACATTGGCATTGGCATCCATTTTCGATCCATCAGCGGCATTCTGCGCCGTTAAATACTGCTCAATAAAAGTCAACTTCTGGTTGATTTGTGCAGGTTGTAACTGAAGCATTTTGAGTTCCTTTTTTGGTAGGTTATTTTTGCCGAGAGCAGAGAACTTTGTCTCTTGGCTAAAAGCCTTCGGCTGTCTGTAAAAATTTATGGTTAACGCACTCACCCGTGCGCAGGTCATAAAAACGTTGATTGGTGCGTGGGCTGTCTAAACCGCCAAGCTCTGGCCGCCAAGGGCCTACTTTTAAGTAAGTCAACTCATTCACCAACTCATGAGAAATATCTTTCAACTCAGATCCTGAATACAAACAGGTGGTCAAACCCCAAGCCTTAGCCAACTGCAAATACTGAATTAGCTCGGCCTCATGCCATTCACCGCCTAAAAACAGCACACAGCTAATGAGGCCAGCATATTGAGTCAGACGTTGTTGAAAATAGGTTGGCGTCAGTGGCAAACCAGAACCCAAAGGCCAAGTATCGGCACTATGACAGCCGGGGCAGCGTAGCGGGCAGCCGCTAATGGTGTAGGCCAAGGACACTTCGGTTGGCACTTCCTGCCAAACTATCTGCTCACTGCTGTACTTCATCACCTTGCCCCATACCTAATAACACTATATTTTGTGTTTTTATAAATTTAAAGCACTATATATAGTAATTAGACTAAACAGAAACACACTAGATGAAAACCATAAAAAGGCAGAAAAACGAAAAATCCCCCATCGGAGGTAGATGGAGGACTCAATTAGGTGGGTAGAGGAAAAACTTGCCTGCAGCCTTGGCAGGCAAACACTAATTAGGCAAAAGAATGCTGCCAAACGCGCTGAACCACGCCTTTGTACTGAGGCCAGAAGCCTGCGCTGCCTCCGTTTGAATGCGAATCTGTTTTGTACAAGCAACACTATTGTCACTACTGCTGCTTTGCTGATTCAGGCGTTCACCGGCTATTTCCAAACCAGATTGTCATTAGCGTCGGTGGCCCGCATGGGGCTTCCGCTGGCGTCGTTATGGAAATAAGTTACCTGCTCGCTGGTGCGAGTATTGGTGTTGCTATCGCTATTCTCAACCAAGACGATGCTAGGAAAAAGTATCGACATGCCGTTGGCTTGAAGATGGCCTGCCAACGTAATGTCTAACCTCAACAAAAAATTATAATTTTTCTAGCTTGGTCAATTCACTTCATACGCGCAATGCTTGGTTTGGGTTGGAAGATACAGCGCAATAAATCACACAAAAAAACCCGCCAAAAAGGCGGGTTTGTTAGCGATCTGAAAGCCCATAAATGGGCTTTTCATGCTTAGTCTGGTTTATTTACCAGATTTAACTTCTAAGCGATAAGCATGTAGCAATGGCTCGGTGTAACCGCTAGGTTGCTCTTTGCCTTTGAACACTAG
>JBASZG010000282.1:0-3120 GCA_049277875.1 Venatoribacter sp. | reverse complement strand
GCCGCTGGTAAATTGGGCACGTTTTCGCATAGTTAGGTTTATTGCCTCGATTTTTGTCGACTCTGGTAAGCCCGTCGCTTCCCACACTCCGCTGCCATTGCTGGTTTCTGTCGCGGCCACTTGTGGTATAAACCATTCGCCTTCTTCATCTGCACGACCATCCCAAGGAAAGGATAAAGAGGGAGGAGCGCTTGCCATTGATACTAAGCCAGTTGGTGAAACAGGAAGGGGTTGATCTGGAGGGGGTTGATCTGGAGGGTTCTGGCCAGAGGGAGGCTGTTCTAGAGGGGCGGGCGCGCCCGATCCGCCGCCGCTGCAGCCAGTTGTCAGTATAAAAAAAGCTAGAATAGTATACTTAAAAACGGTTATGTTCATGCCACTACCTGTTAAACGAAGCCTAATGTACATTTCATCTTAGCTGCATCGAGCTAAGCGTTTCTCGTTTAAAAAGGAGTATCCCATTCAGTCTTTGTATATATTTTAACCTAAACGGGTATTTCTGAGAATTTATTATTGTTATTCTGGGATAAATAAAAGGCTGGCTTTTTGGCCGATGAATATCAGCAAAGTTTACTTTAGCCTGCTAAATAGCTTTTAAGCCCCCAATGCACGGCTATGCCTAAATAATTTCCCAAGATATAGCCTAAAATAGCCGCCGCAAAGCCGGGCACCAATAAGGCTCGGTTTTTTAATGCCCCAACAATGACCGGAATAAAAGGCACCGACATAATGGCGGCACTTGAAGTAACAATAAAAGTATCAACATCAATCTTAAACAAGCGGCACAAAATTGCCTGAACAACCACAGAGCCAATTAAGATGGTGCCAATATAGGCAAATAAATTAAGGTTAAGATTATAAATAATGCTGGTATCGGTCATGGTGCCTGTAGTGAAACAGAACACCAATATCAAATACATGCCTAGCTGATAGCTATTGGGAAGGGCGCGAATTTTAGGAATAAACGAGGCCGCAATGCCTAGGCTGGTAATAGCAATAATGGCAACAGCCGAAGCCATTTCCCCAGGAATTAAGCCAGATAAGACAACCGAGCCGCCAACAATGGCTGCAGATAAAAACATGGCAGCCAGAGTTTTGGGTAATTTTTTAAGGTCAATCAAGCTTTTGTAAGCATGGGCCGACTCGTCTGCCAAATGATCGAAATGATTGCCGTGGTCGGTTTGACCGTTTTGTTTAAAGGCGGGTAATAAAAACTTAAAGATTGGCTTGGCAATGGTGATGGCAAACAGAATATACAAGGCAGATAGCAAAATATCGTAAGTAATCATGGTGGTGAATAAATCAATATCTGCATTAATTGCGGTTTTTATTGCCGCCATATTAGGGCCACCGCCGGTATAAGCCCCCACCGACATAGCCGCAACCTGCTCAATTAAAGGAATGCTGGGGGCAAATAAAACGGCAGCAACGCAGCTCACACTCACCACCGAAATAATGGCCAAAAATAAGCCTTTCATGGTATTACCAGAAAGTTTAATAGCCACAGCCACGTTCATAGAGAACACCAACAAGGGCAACGCCAAGGCTACGCTAGCCTCTGAAATGGTGGTTTGCAGCTCTCTGAGCCCTTGTGACACAGGCATTAAATTGGATGCAGAAAGTGCAATACCAACAACAAAAGCCACTACCACAACGCCAAGTTTATCGAGCACGGCAATGCGCTGGCATAAAAAAATAATCATTGCAGGGGCAAGCAAATAAATAAGCAGGGCTAAAGGTATAGTCATAAAATCTCGTTATAAAATTCGCTAGGGTAATCCAACACTGACCACCAGTCTGTTATCCGGCCTTGTTCATAAATTGCCAGTTTTCCAAACTGCAATAAAGTTGCTTCGCTTTGCGCTGGACGGAAGAAAACAAAATCGTCAACGTGAATATTGCAATCGTCTGGAAGTTGATAAAACTCTTGATTGCTGGAATGACCGAACACAGTACTTTTCTTCATCTTGGCAGGGTAGCAAGGCGTGGCTAACCAGTTACCGCCATACAAATAACAACCTTGTTTTGGCAATATGCCCAAGGTTTTAAATAAACGACTTAAAAAGGGAAAGCCAGGTATTAATGGCGTAACCCGCTTTAATACTGGGGTGGCTATAAAGGCGGCAGGCAAATGCGAGGCTAGGCTGCCTACATCAAAATCGGTTGGCTTTACCAATGCCGAGGCGGTAGCAATTTCATTGGCATAACCTACGCCGGTTTTACCATAAAGCGAATAGGTTGAGCTGCCGCCAGTATTTAGACATAAGGCTTGAGTGGCTTCGTGGCCGAGATTGTCTTGTAATAATTTTACAAAATGCTGATAGCTGGATTTGCTCGCTTTTAAAGCAAAAAAACCGCCACCTAATAAGAGTGGCAACTTACTAATATGGGCTTCGTAACCCATGATTCCAGCCAAGCTTAACTGCTTGGATTGCTTAATTTGGTGAATACACTGGCTGAATTTTTCATCTGCCAAAAAGCCACCACGATGCAAGCCAACATCAATTTCCAAATTAATGCGCATAGGAATATTTAGCTCGTCGCTAAGGGCTTGGTATTGTGTTAGGCGCTCTGGCGTATCAACCAGCCATTGCAATTGCAGGCCAGTATCAAAACGGCCAGCATGCTGGCTTGCCCAGTGATAAAAACGCTTTACCGCAGCAATGGGCATCGGTTTACCAAGCAGAATATCGCTATCTGGGAATGCCTTAATTAATTGCATTAAAAAAGGAATATGAAAGCTCATTAGCCGCTTGCTACCGGTTTTTTCCATTACATATTGAAGAAAGGGAATGGACGGTAGCGATTTCGCTACAATGCGAAAGGCAACTTGCTCTGGAATAGAGCATTTAAGCTGCTCGAGGTTGTTATCTAAGCGCTCTTTATCAATCAGCATGGTTGGAGTGTAAATTCCAGCATTGCTAAGTGATTGTGAGAGCCTACGAAAGTACTGCTCAGACATGATTAGGCCACAATTGTTGTTTTTGTTTTGTGGTACAACTGTACCATAACAACAATAAGGCTGCTAGAAAAACTGTCTGCTTGCCGGCGCCCTAGATGGGGTTATCCCCAAATGGCGCGGAAAATAAAGAAGAAGGTGATAGAAAGGGCGGCACCGGC
>JBASZG010000281.1:0-6973 GCA_049277875.1 Venatoribacter sp. | reverse complement strand
AGCCTGCGGCAATGGCAACCACTTCGGCATCGGGTGAGTAAAGCGAGGCAATATGACGTGCAAACAGCACCATAAACGTAGCGTTAATCATGGCCAGCCCCAGGTTTATTTTTACGCCTAGCCAAGACGTTTGCTTGGCCAGCTCAGGCTCATTTTTACCGCGCCAAAAGCTAACGCGCACAGTAAGCGCCATCGCAATACTCAGTGGAATCATAAAGGTAAGCGAAGACAGGTTAAGCGCCACTTGATGGCCAGCGACTACCGTTGGGCCAAGTTGGGTTAAAAATAGTGCAATGACCACAAACAGGCTGACTTCAAAGAAAATCGCCACGCCAATGGGCACGCCAATTTTAAAAATATCGCGAACATTACTTTTGAGTGGGTGCAGGGCGTGCTGCCAAAGAGGAAAACCTTTAGGAATGCGATGCTTGCGGGTGTTAAAGGCCAGCGCAATGGTCATGCCCACAAAAACTAGGGCACTACCAATGCCGCAGCCGATACCGCCAAGCTGGGGCAGGCCAAACCAGCCATAAATAAATAGGCCGTTAGCAGGCACGTTCATAGCAAGGCCAAACAGCATAATACGAGTAACGTGAAAGGGCTGGTTGAGTGCCTCAGCGTAAAGCCTGTAGGCTAAAAACAGCCCGCCAAAAGGCATGCCTGCGGCAATTGCGCGGGTGTAGTTGGCGGCAACGAAAGCGGTTTTTTCGTCGTCGATAAAACTTTCTAGTACAAAAGATGCGCCCAATAGCAGCAGTGCAGCAGCGATACCAAGCAAAATGCCGCTGTATATTCCTGCACCTAAAAGTTTAGGAAGTTCATCGCGGCGCTGGCCTGCATTAAGCGCCGAGGCCAAGGGCGATAGCGCCACTAAAACGCCCGACACAAACAGCCACACAGGCATCCAGACGCTGGTGCCAATGGCAACGGCGGCTAGGTCTTCGGTGCTAACGTGCCCCGACATCAGAGTATCTATAGTGCCCATACCTACTTGGGCGAGTTGGGTAGCCAGAATGGGCAGAGTTAAGCGCGTTAATGACCGCGCTTCTTTAGCAGAGAATGACATAGAGCCTATTTAACAAAAAAGTACCAGTAAGCAAAAAGTGCGGTAAAGCCAGTAAAGAATAAAATACCAATCCAACTTAGTATTTTAAGGCCAAGCCCAAACTGTTCTTCTTTAGGAACGGTTGGCAAGCTCATTAGGCGATAGTTAAGCCAAGCAAATACCACAGCACTGATAAAAGACATAATCATGGCGAACTCAAGCATAGCCAGCAGTGCGCCTTTAAAAAACATAATGATAAAGGCCGCGATAATGGCCATGACGATCATAATGGGGTAGGTAAAACGTGCGCCTTGGCCAGTGGCGGTTTGGCCGCGTTTTTGTTGTAGCTGCACGATGCTTTCACTGAGTGCGCGGCTGTAGCCGTCGAGCACAGTAATCACAGTAGAAAACATACATAAAAATGCGATAAAGGCGATGAGCCAGCGGCTCCAGTCGCCAATAAGATTGGCGTAAATATCCACAAACTGATGAGCAAAAGCGATACCGCCAGAAGCCAAAGACTGACCACTGCGATGCAATACCAAAGCGCCTAAAGAAACAAAACACAGGGCTAGAAAAGTAGAGGTAAAGTAGCCTACGTTAAAGTCGAACACCGCTGTTTTTAAGCTAAGTTGGCCGTTTAATTGACGCTGTTTTTCACGAATCCATACGCTGGTCCAAGCAGATAGTTCAATCGGTGCAGGCATCCAGCCCATTAACGCAACTAAAAAACCAACCGCCGCCATTTTCCAAGGGTCGGGCGTTTGTATTTCTGGTGCGCTTACACCGCTTTTATTCAGTGCCACAAGCACAGCAAAAACAGTGGCAACGGATAAGCTGGCAATCATCCATTTAGCCGAATTATCCAACAGCTTGTAGTGGCCGGTAATTAGAAAAATAAGCGAGGCAATCAGCACGATAACGCTTAGCTGCGTTACGGTTAGTTCGGCCGGAATAAACAAACCAAAAATACTGCCGCACAGCATGGTTACTCCAGCGGTACTGATAACCGAGGCGATAATATTGAGCACAAAAAATAGCTGTAAGTTAAAGCGGTGAACGCGGTCGTAGCCTTGAATAAGGGTTTCGTTGGCGCTGATGGTGTAGCGCGCGCCAATTAAAAAGAACGGATATTTTAAGATGTTAACCAATAAAATAATGCCAATAAGCTGCCATTCGTACAGCGCCCCAGCCTGAGTAGAGGCCACCAAGTGAGAACCACCAATAGCGGCAGCGGCACTTAAAATACCTGGGCCAAGCGCTTTGAGATATTGATTCCAAGAAGAAGGTTGAGCAGAAGCAGAAATAGCCATTGTTGTTATTCAGTCGGGAATGAAACAAGGGCGAAATAGTAACAGAGTTGCTGAGAGGGAGGTAGGGCTGAGGTTTTCCAGCCCTAAATAACTACCTTAGAACGGACGACCATCTGGGCGTGGCGTCACCATAATTTTGGCATACATCACTACAAAAATGAGATAAGCAGCAACCCATAAGACAACCGAAATACCGATAAACAGTAAGGATTGATCAGGCACAATAGCGACTAGAACACTGCGCACCAGCGCAGCCGTTAGCACCAGCGCAAAAGCCAACGTCATAATGCCGTGTGGAATTAACCGACGACCAGAATGCCCTAAAGAAACGCGCGCAATCATAGCCAAAATAGCACCGCCAATAGCACCAGCGGTTAAACTGTGCAAGGCCGTGCTAAAGGTAATGTCAAAATTAAAATAATGAAGCCCCATCAACACTAAACCAACAGGAATAAACCAGTAGGCCAAATGCAATGACCATACTAAAGGTACTTTCATGGTTTTCCATACTTGCAAACGGGCAACGCGTACAGCCTGCAATGTCGCTGCAACAAAGCACAGTAGGCCCATTAACCAACGAGGAAACATGCCGTCTAGGGTGGTTACAAATAACGCCACCAACAGCCACATGCTGCCCAGCACAGCTTTGTCTAACCACTCGATACTAGGAACACGAGGTAGCCCAGCACCATTAGCGGTAAACATAGGCATAACGCGGCCACCAATTACGGTAATGAATAACACAATCATTAAACTAGAAGCGCGGCCGCCCCATAGCACTAAACTAAAGTCACCGCTGGCGTTACCCCAATGCATTAGCGCATTCATGACAGTCATCACCAGCATAACGGCAGAGAAAAAGTAGTTACGCTTTTGGCCAACGGTTTTCAGCAAGCTAAAAAAGAACCAAGCCACCATAGGCAAAAACAGTAAATCGACAGCAGCGGTGAGCCACCAAGGAACCAAATTGCCGCACAGCATAAGTACGCGCGCCAGTAGCCAAACGCCTGCCAAAAGCATTAAAGGCTTGCCATTAATAGCACGGCGGCCAGTCCAGTTTTGCACGGCTGTTAGTAAAAAGCCGGCTACCACGGCCGAAGCGAAGCCAAACACCATTTCGTGGCTATGCCAAAAAACACCACCGCTTAAACTTGGTAGTGGATAACCTTCGTAATAGAGCCCCCATATGATTAACGCTAATGCGCTAAAAATGGCGGCAAGTAAAAACATTGGGCGGAAAGCTTGGCTCCAGAGAGGGGCACTGGGAGAGAGCAGCGACATTGGAATCCTCATTAAGGTCGAATAATACTTGAGTGCAATAGTAAACTATTATGCGGCGCAATCCTACTGCTGCCAGTTCGCTAGGTAAATAGAGTACAATGCGTTTTTTTCATATTTCAGTGTTTTTGATTACTTATGCAGCAAAGCTCAATCATTACCCGCATTAATTTGGCGATGAGCGCCATCATTGTTATGGCCATTTCCACCATCATGATGTCTTACTGGTTATCTGACCAAGCCGATTACGATGCTTACGCCATCAATGTTACGGGTTCATTGCGCATGCACAGCTATCGTGTGGTGTTGGCCCAAGACGAAAGCAGTGTGGCGCGTGTATCCGCTATTTTTAGCGACCCTGTTATTGCAAATGTTATTCATAATGCCCACTTAACCGATGACTACTTAGAGCTGCAGAAAAAATGGCAAAACCTATACAGTTTTATACTGGGAAGCGAAGTTACTAATCAGGAAAAAATAGCCCTTCTTGATGCGTTTGCGGTCAATTTGAATCAGTTGGTTGAAGGCATTCAGCATAACTCAGAGCGCAATATTCGGGCGTTGCGCACCTTTCAGGTAATCGCTTTTTTTATCACGGTGATTTTATCGGCCATCGTGATTTATTGGATTCACTTACGCTTTACCATTCCGCTTAACGAACTTACTCATACCGCAAGACAAATTAGCCGTGGCGATTTTACCTGCAATATAAGCCCGTCGGGGAACGACGAGTTGGGTGTCTTATCGCGCTCGTTTGAGCACATGACCAAAGCCATTGCTTATATGTACGAATCGCTTGAAAAACAGGTGGAAGATAAAACCTCAGAGTTGCGAAATAGCAATAAGACCCTTGGCTTTTTGTACGACATTGCTCGCCGCATTAGCGCCCATGAAGTGAATAAAAGTGACTTCAATAGTATTTTAGAAGAGCTTGCTTTGGTGACTGGGCTTGAAAATATCGAACTGTGCCTGCTCACCGACGGTGGTGATATTCCTTACTTGCAAATTAATGGCAGCAAAGAGCTAAACCCAGACTGCGCTACCCGTAACTGCCGCGACTGCATTAAAGGGGTGGCTGGTGCTGATAACGAAGTTCATATCCCAATTACACGCGATAACCACGACTATGGCGTGCTGATTATTCACGACTTTAAAGGTGAATTATTAGATTGGCAGCGAACCTTAATGGAATCCGTGGCCAACCTAATTGCCATTGCCTTAAACCTGCAAAGCGAAGAAGAAAATATTCGTCGTATCACGCTCATTGATGAGCGCAATGTGATTGCTCGTGAACTGCATGATTCGCTTGCTCAGGCTTTGTCTTACTTGAAAATTCAGGTAACGCGCTTAAACCGTGCCATAGGCACCAGCAATTTTGAAATTATGATGGACGTATCCACCGAATTAAAACAAGGGTTAGACTCTGCCTACCGGCAACTGCGTGAATTGCTTACCACCTTCCGTTTAAAAGTGGATGGTCGTGGTTTGTCTGAAGCCTTAGCTAAAACCATTACTCAGTACAAAGAACAATCAGAAATGGCCATTGTGTTGGATTACCAAATAATGAACATTCCGCTTACGCCTCAAGAAGAAATTCACTTGCTGCAAATTATTCGTGAGTCTTGCCAAAATGCCATCCACCATTCACATGGCAAAACCATTCGCATTAGCCTGCAACGTAATGGCGATAACAGCGTTAAACTAACCATTGACGATGATGGTATTGGTATCGAGCCTAATCCTGAAAAACGCAATCATTATGGCTTGGCTATTATTCAAGAGCGTTCGCGTCAATTAAAAGGGGAAGCCAGTATTGAGCGTAGAGACGAAGGTGGCACAAGAGTCACCTTCGACTTTGTGCCACAGTTCTTTGGCGAGCGGAAATCACTCTCCGGCGTGTAATAACAAGTACAGCTCAACCACGGCGGCAGGGATGTTGCCGCAAAGCTGATTAGACAAATCAACGTCTTCATCAATTTCAGCCATTTCCGGCTCATCTAAAAACAGGCCAGAAGCGTACATGATTGGGAATAAGTGCTGAGCTACTTTTTCTTCGTGCTCGCCATACCAGCTTTCTTCTTGCAGCAGTACCGCGCTCATAAAACCCAGCGCCCAGCTTTCTAGGGCTGAATCTTCGTCTTCTTCTTCCAACAAAGTTAGCTCGCATGGCACAGGGAAATCTTGGCCAGAATCTAACCAAGCTTGAATTTCTTTGGCGAGCTTATTGAACAAATGCGTCAACTGCTCTTTTTGCTCTTTGCTGAAGCCCGTGTTTTCTTCAAAAGCCAATTCCCATACGGTTTTGACCTCGAAGGTTTCTGGGCTGCTAACCAGTGCGGTAATTAGGCCGTGAACAGCAAAAAAATCGAAACTGTCTTGGCGTTCTGCTTCTTCTTCAAGTAAGGTGCCTAAGATTTCCAATTCGTCTTCATCAAGCGAGGGAATATCATTTAAATTCATGGTCATAATCTCTTAAAAAATTGCGCCTATCCTATCACAACTCATGCCGTCCCCTAGCTCTTATTCACAACAACTTATTTTGCAACTCAGTGGTCAGCGTGTTGCGCTGAAAATCACGGCTTCGCAGCGTAAAAGCATGCGTTTGGGTGTGAATCAACAAGGCGAAGTAGAGGTGCGCATTCCTTTTCAAATTGCTCAAAAACAAGTGCTGGCGTTCGTGCAGCAGCACGAAAACTGGATTTTAGAGCGCCGCCAAGCGCTGCTTAAGCCACAGGTGCTAACTGAGCTGTGGTTAGATGGCAAAGCAAGGCAAATTGTACGCAAAGCCAACCAAGGGTTATTGCTGCAAGAAACCGAGCTATGGGTGCCAGAGTTCTTTAGTGAAACAGACTTAAAACAAGCCATTGATAATTTATTGCACTGGCGAGCCAAGCAAGCTTTCCCCATGTTGATAGAGCGCTGGTGGCCTAAGTTTTGCCAGTACCGTGCCACTCCGCCTAGCCTGCGTATTAAGAAAATGCGCACACGCTGGGGGAGTTTATCTATGAAGGGATACATCAATATGAATTGCTTATTGATGCATATGCCAAGCGAAGTGCAAGAATTGGTGGTTGTGCATGAGCTGTGCCATTTGCGACATCAGAATCATGGTGCGGGGTTTAAGGCTCTGTTAGGCCACCACCTTCCCGACTGGCAAGAGCGCGAGAAAGTGCTGGCGTTATTTTCGAAACGCGTTATTTATTAGCTTGCTGCGCTTTTGCAAGGCGGGCTGCGTTTTCCAAGTTTTTGTAATCGAGGATGATATGCGCGGTTTCCACGAGAAATGCGTCGTCCTCTTTGTTTTGCTCTTTTTCTTTGTTGCTGTCGGCGTCGCTTT
>JBASZG010000280.1:0-5758 GCA_049277875.1 Venatoribacter sp. | reverse complement strand
GACGTCTTAAGCTTGGATAAAAACGGCAAAGTTATTGGTTTGTACCAGAACCTGTAAGTGAATAAACCGCAAATTGCTTTTCGGTTAAGCTACCCAAAAACAATTTGTTGTTATGCTGTTTTACGCTGGTAACCGGTGCAAAAGCTTGGTTACTGGCATCAAATGCACGGTACGAGTCGTGGAAAAAGCCTGGGTCTGGGCCACGGCAGTCGATAATGGCAACACTATCTAAGTTATTGGCCACGTTAATCGCGCCCGTTTTAGGAATGATATCGCCTAAATCACCTAAGGCACCGGTAATCGCTCCGATGGGTTCGTAACTTAATACACTGGGCGCAGTGCCAGAGCTGTAATCCACACCGCAGCTAAAGCCATGATTCACTAACACGCGATGGTTAAATTGTGACTGCGGTTTGATGGCCGTCCAACCTTCGCTGATTTTATACCGCACCGCAATTTGGTATTGGTCGCGGTCTTGATAGCCCGTTTCTACGCGCACAATAAAAGACAGCGTTTCGCCGCTGTCAGTTGTGGTTTTGGCAATGTTGTTGGGCAAGTTATTGATATCGGGTAATGGCTGAAAGCCTTTTTTGTTGGAGCTGGTGGAGCGATAAAAAAACTCGTAAGTGGGTTCTTGTTCGCAGTTATCGGCCACCGAAGCATCTTATTATTAGTTGCACGACTTAACGGAACTAACGTACCGCTTGGTTAAGCAATAACCCAAGGTGAAAAGAGGCCAACTGGTATTAAAGTACCAATTTAATCCTAAGAAATAAGTATTGATGCTGTGGCAAGGTTGTCTATCAGCGTTTTCTTTGCTTTGGGCTGCTGCTGGTGGTGCGAGCTGTTTTTCGAGCAGGGGCTTTACCAGAGGAGGCTTTTTTAAAGGTGGCTGGCTGCGCTTTGCCAGTGGCAGGGCGAGAGCTAGGCGCTTTGGTTTTGCGTTGGGTTTTATGGCCTTTTGGGGCCTCGCCAGAGGTGTCTTTAATGGCGTTAAACAGCACTTTCAGCTCTTTTTCGCTGAGATCGCGCCATTCACCTAGCGCCAACCCTTTTAGCTCTACATTCATAATGCGTAAACGCTCTAGGCGCGTTACTTCGTAGCCAAAATACTCGGTCATACGGCGAATCTGGCGGTTTAAGCCTTGCACCAAAATAATTTTGAAGGTGGTGGGGTTAACCTTGGTTACTTGGCATTTTTTAGTATGAGTGCCCAAAATTGGCACGCCATTGCTCATGCCTTGAATAAAATCGTCGTTAAAGGGCTTGTGGACAGTTACTAGGTATTCTTTTTCGTGATTGTTGCCAGCGCGCAAAATCTTATTAACTAAATCACCGTTGTTGGTTAAAAAAATTAACCCTTGGGAGTCTTTGTCCAGCCGTCCAATAGGGAAAATACGCAGGCTATGGCCAACAAAGTCGACTATGTTGTTGTGTTCCTCTGGGTCGGTGGTGCTAACAATGCCTACAGGCTTGTTCAGGGCAATAAAAACAAAATCTTCGGCTTCGCGCGGTTCAATTAATTGGCCGTTAACCTTTACCAGATCGCCAGGAGCCACTTGGTCGCCAACGCTGGCACGCTTGCCGTTTAAAAATACATTGCCCTGCTCAATAAAACGGTCGGCATCGCGGCGCGAGCATAGCCCGCTTTCGCTGATGTATTTATTTAAACGAATAAGGTTGGAAGGCGTAAACATAAAAAACCGTACAATAACTTAAGGCCAAGCATTGTACGGTATTTAAATTATTTAACGATACGCATTGATAAACTCGCGCTTACCGCTGTTTAAGCTGTCTTCTTTGGCCAGCTTTAGCTCGTCGGTGCTGGCGTATTTCTTATCCCACTCCAGCACTTTTGGGGTCATTTTGCTGTGCCAGAGTGGTGGAATCATCGCCACAATAATGGTGGTGAGATAGCCGCCAATCATCATGGGCGCATCGGGGAAGGGGCGTAAGTCTTGGTAGGGCACTTCGCCTTGAGCATGGTGATGGGAGTGGCGAGTCAGGTTAAACATACTCCATGAGCTGATGCGTTTGTTGCTGTTCCATGAGTGGCGAGGTTGCACAGGTTCGTTGGGGTTGCGCACTAAGCCATAGTGTTCCATGTAGTTCACAATTTCTAGCAGGGCTTTGCCCCACAGCGCACAAGCAATAAAGAACAGCATAGCGGTAACACCACCCATGGCGTAAGCGCCCAGCACCAGCAATAGGCTCATGGCGTGGCCGCGTAAAAATACGTTATGCCAAGAAAACAGTGCTTTTTTGCTGCGTTGCAAACGGGCTTTTTCGATTTTCCAAGCACTGATATTGCCTTTAATGGTTGAAGCCAGAATGTGGTAATACACATTGCGGCCACGCGGTGCGGTGGCCGGGTCTTGGCGGGTGGCAACGTAGTGATGATGGCCATAAACGTGTTCAATCGAAAATATCGTGTCGAAGCTGAAAGCCAATAACCAGCGGCCTACAAACATCGAGATTTTATCCCAGGTGCGGTGAGTAAGTTCGTGTGCGGTAATGGTGCCAATTAAGCCAATCATCAAACCCGTTAATAAAATACTGGTGACCAGTTGCAATAGGCCGTTTTCGGCACGCGCAGCCAGTACATCGTAGCCAGTAAGTTGGGTAACAAAGGCCCCATAACCAAGTGGGTCGGTATCCAACACCGACCAAATGGCCGTGAACACAATCCAGCTTAGTAAGGGCAATGCCAGCCACAGTTGCACGGTTAATACCTTGGGATGTTGATATTTTGGGGTGCTGGTGTCATCGCCTGCGTAGGCATCGCCCAACAGATAAAAGCACACCACCAAAGCGAAGCCCAAGGTAATAAAATGGCCACCGCCCAGTAAAAACACCGCGCTGGTAATGCCTATAAGGTGGAATAAAAAGAACTTTAGGTAGTGCAGTAATTTCATGCGATTTCTCTCTTATTGTTGTTGGTTAAAAAACGGTCTGCGTGAATGTTTTCTGGGTTTACGCCCAGTGTTGCCAAGGTGCTGCAAGCGGCATCAATCATGGCTGGTGGGCCACATAAATAGGCGTGCATAGCAGGAATAAAGTGAGGTTGAATGTGCTCAGTGACCAAGCCGCGCAGCCCTTGCCAATTCGAGCTTTCTGGCTCTTCACTTAGTACGGGTAGAAAGCGAAACTGGCCTTGCCACTTTGTGCTTAGCTCTTGCAGTTCTTCTAGTAAATACAGGTCGCGCTGCTGGCGTGCGCCAAATAGCAACACCGCATCGCGCTGAATGCCTTGCTCTAGGCCAGATTCTAAAATGGCTTTAATTGGTGCTAGGCCACTGCCTCCAGCAATAAACAGTAATGGCTCGTTGCCTTGACGTAGATAGAAATCGCCATAAGGGCCACGCACCGTCACCTGCTGCTCTAACAGTGAATTTTGCAAAACATGCTGGGTAAATAGGCCACCTGGCACCGCGCGAATAAAAAACTCTAACTGGCCGTGGGTGTAAGATGGGCTGGCAAAGGAGAAATTACGAAACTCGCCAGCGAGCGAAGCCACCGCGAGTTCTGCGTATTGTCCTGCCTGATAGGTTAGGCTGCTGTCCATGCGTAAACGCAAGCGCACAATATCGTGGGTGAGTTGCTCTTGTTCTATTACTCGCCCCTGCACTTCCTGCACCTGTGCTGCACTTGAGGCTACCGTAGCGCGAATTTTGACATTGCTTTTGGGCACCGACTGGCAGGCTAGGATAACGTTATTGTTAAGCTCTTCTTCGTTTAGGATATAGCCAAAATCGGTTAAGGCTTTTATCTCGCCTTCCAACAACTGGCATTTGCAGGTGCCACAACCACCCACGCGACAGCTATGCGCCATTGCTATACCTTGGCGCAAGGCTGAATTAAGAATGGTTTCTTTACTGTTCACTTCTATCACCGCATCGTTGATGCGAGCTTGGTGAGTGGTTTTTTTCTTAAAGAAAGAAAACATGGGTTAGCCTCTAACTAGGTGAGTAGACTAAAGATACTTAAAAGTGGGTAGTTAGAAGAGGGTTTGGCTTGACTTTATGAGGTCACTTTCAGACACTCGACAGCTAGGTTCGTAGCGGCGCCCTTCGGGCGCCATAATGGCGGCCATAGGCCGCCGGTACATATTGAATAAGAATAATAAGATTATGACTGCAGAAATCGCGCTTTCTAGTTTTTACCTACAGCAGTTTGGCCAGTTGGTTGATGAATTGGGTGGGGATTTTGCTGCTTGCGTAGAGGCCGCTGGTGTTAGCCTTGCGGCCTTAGACGAGCCTATTTTTCGTGGCACCTGGCAGCAGGTAGAGCAATTCTTTGGCTTGGCCTTACAGCAGATACAAATCCCAGAGTTGGGGGCTTTATTTGGCGAGCGTTTACTGGTGCACACCCACGGCGCGTTGGGCTACAGCGTTATGAATGCCGCCACGCTTAGCGAAGCTTTGGTGATGTTGGAAAGCTTTATTCGTATTCGTATTGCTTTTATGCACTTACAAGTGGCCAACCAAAACCAGCTAATACTGCGCGCGGATATTCCTTTGTATAAGCTAGAGCGCTTTTTTCACGAAGTGGTGTGCATGGCGCTTAAATTAGCGTTGGATTTTATTTGCCAAACTAAGCAAGTAGTCTGCGAAGTTCACTTTTCCTTCGCAACACCAGAAAACGCTCCGCGTGTAGAGGCACTTTTTGGCTGCCCAGTGCGCTATGAGCAAGAGCAAACGGCGTTGATTTTAACACCGAGTTTATTGCAGCATCGCATTCGCATTGCTGAGCCAGCCGCTTTTGCCTTAGCCCAAAAAATGTGTACCGAGGCGTTAGCCGAGCTTAGCCAAAACGACAGTTTAAGCTACCGAATTAAGCGCCTTTTGCTTAGCTCGCCCAATACCTTTCCTAGCCAAGAGGAGCTATGCCATCGCCTGCATATTACCTCGCGCACTATGCACCGAAATTTAGCCATAGAAGGCACTTCGTTTCGTAAAATTACCGACAACATTAAGCAAAATTTAGCCAAACAATACCTAGCCAAAGGCCAACACAGCCAGCAAGAAATCGCTTTTTTATTGGGTTACAGTGACGCCGCCAATTTTCGCCGTGCGCTTAGACGCTGGCGGCTTAATGATTAACGCTAGAGCTTGGCCAAGGTTAAACAAGCCACGGCGGCAAGAGCTAAGCCTATTCCCAGCCAATTTAGACGGCTGAGTTTCTCTTTAAAGAACCACCACCCTACCAACGAGCCAAGTACAATCACGCCAATGTTCATGCTGGCAAAAACCAACGCGGGGTCAGCGGCCAAACGTTGATGCGCTTTGATGTAAAACAAAATATTACCAAAATTAAAGGTGCCTAATAGCAACGCTCCTAGCAAGTTTGACGCTTGCCATTTGGCTTTTTGTTGCACAAATAACGCTGCCAAATACAGGCTGAATAAAATAAACGCCAAGACGAATACAGCAAACAGCAAATCAGCAAAGGGAATATGACCAAGCTGCGCCATCTGTTTAAACAAGATATCAATGCAGCCTGTGCCAATAAAAACGATACTGGGCCATAGCCAAGCTTTTTGAGTTTGAGGCTGTGCTTTGGGTTTAAGCACAATAAACCCAATAGCCACCAAACCTAAAGCCAACCCAAGGCCTTTAAGCCAAGTAAGCAGCTCGCCAAACAGTAAAAACGCCGCCATTAACGGAATAAGCAATGACAGACGCTGTGCGGCATCGGTGCGCACAATTCCCACTTCTTTTACCGACTGCGCCAACACCAAAAATAAACTGGGAAGCAG
>JBASZG010000279.1:0-4782 GCA_049277875.1 Venatoribacter sp. | reverse complement strand
GGGTGTTTGGCAATAATTGCGTCAATGGCGGCTTGTGGAGCGGCGATTAGAGTGGTTTGGCGCAGGGGTTCGTGACGCCAGTGGCTGCCGTCAAAGAGTGATTGTTTGGGTAGGCCAATGCGTAAATCACCACCATTGCCTTCAAACACGCCAATATGTCCGCCCACTACGTTATGCAGCACTTTGTTGCCGCTGCCATAGTGCAGTGGGTCAACGGTGGAGGCGTGGTATTGCATGTTCAGCCAGTGGGTTACCAGCAGTGGCCCAGTCATTAGACGTTCCAAAATGGAAAAATCTGGGTCTTCTTGGGCTTGGTAATCGTGTAGATAGCAGCGTGAGAAATTGCCCGAAGCGGTAAGGGCACGCGGGCCAATAATAAAACCGGCGTTGCCTGTTAGCCCCCATTCTGGGCGTGTTTGTGAGCCGTCGTTGGCGCGTTTACGAAAGCGTTTTAGCACCGTCTTTTCACTGCCTTGCGCTTGCATAGCTAAAGTAATGGCCCGCTCGCGGCGAGCTTGGTCACCTGCTTGAGCAAGGCTAGGTTGTAAGTTTTGCCACTGTTCTAAGTGCATTGGGCTTAAGGTATCCAGCTCAAATCCTGTGATTTCATCGGTGGTGGTGCAGTGTAAGGCCGGCATAAATTGTGTGCTGGTGGGAATATCAATGCCAAGGGTATGCAGTTCGCTGCGCACTTCGGCTTCGTTTAACAAGGCCGCCATGGCGCGCACATTAGCCTCGCCTGATTGTCCGCCGCAAGCGCCGCAGTCTAGTGTGGAGGAGTGGGCATTATTGGTGCTGTGGCTGGCATGCCCCACCAATACCACAAGGCGGGCAAAGTGATTAACCAACCCCATAGTTTCTAAAGCATTAGCGGCCAGTTTGGCTTTATCTAAGGCACTAAGGTGCTGCACGCGTGGGCGCAAAGTGCTGGCTTTTAACGCAGCTTGGCTGGGTTTTAACCAACGCCAGATACGCGGCAAATACCCCACGCCCACTGCTTCCACAAAAGAAAATGTGCTGTTCGGCCAGTTAACTGTGTTGTTCCATTGTTGCCCAGCAGCAAGTTGCTGTTGGCGTTTGTGAAGAGATTTTTGCTCGTTAGGCAGTGGCTCATCTGTTACTTGCACCGTGGCGCAGGCAAGCCCTGGTAGCTGTGGGCGAAAGCTTTGGCCTCCCAGCGGTTGATAGGCCATAGGCAGGCCAAAGAAGCCCGCATAAGCGCGTGTTTCTATGTCGGCTTGGGTGCTTTCAATGGCGCGGCGCATGGGTTCGCTGCGAATATCAATGCAAAATATCATTTGCGTGTGTGCGGTTTTTGCGGCTGCTTTTGCGGTCGTTGTAGCGGCTGTCGAAGCCTTAGCCAGCTTGGCCAGCAAGGGTTGTTCAAAACCAAGCTCAAGTGCGTTTTGCCAAATTAAATCCAGCGCAAAATGTGGTGCATGTTGTTGCAGCCGCGTTGGAAATTGCAGCCACTGCTGTTGCAATTGATTCAGGGTGGAGGCGTGCAGTTCGGGAAAACACTTAAGCAGCATCAACTCCCAAGCAAGGCGCATGGCCAACAGTTCATACAAATGCTGCTCTGACTGCTGTTTTTTCTCGGCTTCAAACTTAAGCCAAGCGCACCAAGAGGCCCAACCGTTTATGGATAATAGTAAGGCTTCTAAATAGGCCTGCCAGACTTCATCAGCGAAACCAAACAGCGCCTGAGCGGCGGCAAATAAAGGCTCGGCTTGCGCGGGCAATTCAGCTAACGCTTTACCAAGCTTGGGCAGCCCCATCACGGTTGCGGTGCCACGGTCGTGAGTGAGAGTATCAAGCCAAAACTCATACAAACCCCCTTGACGCTGTGGCTGCCAGTGCGCTTGCTCTTGGTCAAAATAAGCAGCGCAGCTTTGGCTTAACTGAAAGGTAATGGCTCCACGCCACGGCAAGCGTTGTTTTGAAGGCTTGGCGGCATCTAATAAATCCACCACCAACGGCATGGCCGCAGGACGAGCTTCGTCTAGCGCATTTAAACAATCAACCAAGCTAAATGCTTGACCACTTTGGGTTAGGGCTTGTTGCAGATGCTCTGGACGAATGCGGCCATTTTGCCACTGGGTTTTTAGGTAAGCGCGAGTGGGCAGCACATTAAAGTTGGCCAGCAAAGCTAAGCGATTGGCTACGGCATCTATGGGTTGGCTAATGCGCTGCCAGTGCGGGTTAATGGCCACGGCGCTGTCGAGCGGCCAACTGGGGGCAATGCTGTTTAGAGCTTGTTGCAGTGGTGAATTAGGCATGCTGTGCCTCGCTTAAAGCAGCAGAGGCTTTGCTTGGGGTTTTGTTAAGAGCAAGCGGGCGGGTTTTTACCCACTGCGCTGGCCATAAAAACAGCGCCATGCGGGTGTATATTTCATCCAGATAAAAACCCGCGTAAATCCAATGGCGCAAGGCACTGTGCTGTTTGGGCAAACACAGCACCCCAACAAAACCGACATACATAAATAATAAACTGGCGAAGGCCAACCAACCGCCCTGCTTAAAGGGTTGCAAGGTTAAGTTAAGTGGCAATAATTCCACATTAAAGGCCGCCACCGAAAAGCCACATACCATTAGCAAAGCGGTCGCCCAATGCGCAATACAAGCCGATTTGGGTAACCACAACAATGGCGCCCAAGCTAAAGCCAATACCGCTTGCCACCACCAAGGCCAAGGCTGCTCTGCCAAAAACGCATGGCAAGTAAATACCACCGTTGCAGCAACCAAGGGCGCGATAAAAAAGCTCAAAGGTTGAAGGCTGACATGGCCGCTAAGCAAGGCTTGAGTAGTGCGTTTAACCTGTGATGAGGCGGATAAGAACGAGTGAGCTTTGTACAGTGAATGCCCCAATAAATGCAGTGCTGCCAAGCTATACAGCCCCAAACCGCATTCCAGCAACATAAAGCCCATTTGTGCCAAGGTTGACCAAGCCAAATGCACCTTAATGCTCACGCGCGTAAGCATCACCGTGCCGGCCAACACCGCACTGGCTGCGCCCACAATAACCAGCAGCCAGCGTGCCGCCTCAGACACCGCCAACAAAGGCGCGAACAGCACTAACACAAAACCGCCTAAGTTCACCACGCCAGCATGTAATAACGCCGAAACCGGAGTGGGAGCTTCCATTACCTGAATCAGCCAGCCATGCACAGGCAACAGGGCAGTGCGTAAAATCACCGCAGTGGCCAACAAGAGCGCGCAGGCATTGAGCCATAACGAAGCGCCTTGCGCAGCCTGCTGCCATAAATCAGTAAGATAACCACTGCCACAGGCCTGCCATGCACAGGCGGCGGCCGCCAAGAGCAATACATCCGCAGCGCGGTCGGCCACACGTTTTTTATGTGCTGCTAACTGTGCAAAAGAACGCTCTGGGTAAAACACCAGCAGCCGGTGCATCGCTAAGCCAATCGCCGCCCAAGCAGCGATTAACACCCACCAATGATTGGCCAACAGCAGCAAATGCACGCTGGTTAATACCAAGGCTAATGCCTGCACATAACGCTCTTGATTGGGTTCGCCCTGCAAATGGCGTGCAGAAAAACGAATAATCACCGCCCCTAAAAACTGCACTAAAACACTCACCCAAGCACCGAATAAGGTACTGGCAAACCACAGCCTATGAGTGGGGTGCAGTTCGTGAAAATAACTCCAATACTCTAATCCTAATGCCGCGATAGAAGCCGCCAACGCAAGCAGCGCCAAGGCATAAAATCCTTGCCACATTGCATGAATGCGCTTAGCGAAATGAGCAGGCAATAACGCCAACAACATAAAAACAGCAGGTAAAAAAGCAATGGCTAAAGCAAAGAGAGAAAAAGACATAAAAAACATCATTACAGTGAATACGGGCGCAGTGTCAGATATTCTTAATGTTCAGTAAAATACATATAATTAAATAAAATGTTTGATAAAATAGAACAATGAATATTAAACAGCTCAATTTTCGGCATCTTTTTTCGTTCTGGCGAGTAGCCCAAGAGCAGCACTTAACTCGTGCCGCAGAAAAAATGCATGTGTCACAATCCACCCTGTCTACCCAAATCAGCCAACTTGAACAGGCGTTAGACGAAGCCTTGTTTGAGCGCGTGGATAAGCGCTTGCAACTTACCGCCATTGGCGAACAAGTATTCCAATACGCTGAGAGTATTTTTGGCATGGGCGAAGAAATGCTGGGCTGGTTGCAAGGGCAAGAACAAGGGCGCACGCGCGTTCGCCTTGGCGCGGTAACCACTATGTCGCGTAACTATCAGGCCAACTGGATTCGCCCATTGATAAGTAACACTCAGGTAGATTTCAGCGTAGAAACTGGGCTGTTAGACGATTTGGTCGAGCGTTTGCACCGCCATCAGCTCGATATTATTTTGGCCAACGCCCCCATAGCGAATGACCCTAAGCGGCCGCTGTTATGCCAGTTTTTGGGCAGCCAAGCCATTTCCATAGTCGGCCCAGCGATGAAGTGGCAAGGCCGCCATTTGAACATCCCCGATGACCTCGATGGCTTAGAACTGGCCTTACCCAGTACGCGCCATACTTTGCGTGCCGAATTTGATGCGCTCTGCATGAGCGCCAATATCCAGCCTATTATTCGTGCTGAATTAGACGATATGAGCATGCTGCGGCTGGTGGCGCGTGATTCAGGCTGGTTAACCCTGCTGCCGCAAGTGGTGGTGCAAGACGAGCTAGAGCAGGGCGTGCTGACCATAGTGGGGCAATCGGACAAACTCAAAGAACAGTTTTATGCCATTACCAACCAGCGGCATCGGC
>JBASZG010000278.1:0-6959 GCA_049277875.1 Venatoribacter sp. | reverse complement strand
GGTAACATCATTGCCGAAGCCATGCAAAAAGTAGGCACCGAAGGCGTTATTACCGTTGAAGAAGGTAAAGGTCTAGAAGATGAGCTGGAAGTGGTTGAAGGTATGCAATTCGACCGTGGTTTCTTGTCTCCTTACTTCATCAACAACCAAGAAAAAATGCAGGTTGAATTAGACCACCCTGTCATTTTGTTGGTGGATAAAAAAGTAGACAACCTACAAGAGCTTATCCCTATTTTGGAAACTATTGCCAAAGCTGGTCGTCCTTTGCTGATTGTGGCCGAAGACGTAGAAGGCCAAGCCTTAGCTACCTTAGTGGTAAACAACCTGCGCGGTACTTTCAAAGTAGCTGCAGTAAAAGCTCCTGGTTTTGGCGACCGTCGTAAAGCCATGTTGCAAGATATTGCGGTGCTAACTGGCGGCCAAGTAATTTCTGAAGAAATTGGTATGTCTTTAGAAACCACCACTATCGACCATTTAGGTACGGCTAAACGCGTAGTTATTACTAAAGAAAACACCGTTATTGTGGACGGTGCTGGTGATTCAGCCGCAGTAAGCGCTCGCGTTGAACAAATTCGTGCTGAAATGGCGGCTTCTACTTCCGACTACGACAAGGAAAAACTGCAAGAGCGCGTAGCCAAACTGGCTGGTGGCGTTGCGGTAATTAAAGTAGGCGCTGGCTCTGAAGTTGAAATGAAAGAGAAAAAAGACCGCGTCGACGACGCTCTGCACGCTACTCGTGCGGCCGTTGAAGAAGGCGTAGTACCTGGCGGCGGTGTGGCCTTAGTGCGTGCGTTAACTGCGGTTAAAGTACAGGGCGACAACGAAGATCAAAACGTAGGTATTGCCCTTGCGCTGCGTGCGATGGAAGCGCCTATTCGTCAAATCGCTGAAAACGCCGGTGCCGAAGGTTCTGTGGTAGTAGATAAAGTAAAAGCTGGCTCTGGTGCCTTCGGTTACAACGCTTCTAACGAAACCTACGGCGATATGATTGAGCTTGGCATTATCGACCCAACCAAAGTAACTCGTACTTCATTGCAAGCCGCTGCTTCTATTGCTGGCTTAATGATTACGACCGAAGCGATGGTGGCTGAACTGCCTAAGAAAGACGGTCCAGCTATGCCCGACATGGGCGGAATGGGTGGCATGGGCGGCATGATGTAAGCTCCCCACGCACTAAACGCCTAAACAAAAAGCCAATCTCGTAAGAGGTTGGCTTTTTTTATGGTGCAATCTTTTCATATCGGCGGCCTGTGGCCGCTATCTGGGCCGGTACTGTTATACCTTCACTTCGCGCAGATATTGCGCAGGAATTTCGGCATCAATATAGGCCAGCCCAAGTTTGTTTAAATAATCCATGCGGTCGCATTCAAAGGGATTCAGCTCTGGGAAGGGAATATCCAATTGTTTGTACAGGTCTTTTAACCATGCAATGTAGAAGTTGTTCGGTTCTAACACTAAGGCTGCGCCGCCTGCATCGGTGGTCACTTTTTTATTCAAATCTTCGGGAAGGCTTAATTCTAAAACAACCGGGGTCTCGTTTTGACGGAAATAAAGATTGCGCTGGTCGGCTTTTTGCAAAGCCCAAAAGTAGGCTAATTCTTTGCTTTGGGTTACGAAAAGAGGGTCGTGGTGGTTGCTGGCTTGGTGGCCAATGGTGCCCAAGGTTTCCATGTGTTTTTGTAAACCAGAGATATCGCCTGTACCACGCAACCCCGTTTCTAAAATAGATTCCAGCAAGCCAGAGGCGGTGCCGTGATACCACTTACCCGTGAGTTTAAAACCTTGGCTGGTTAGCAATTCGGTTGCGTCTTGAAGAAGCGCAGGGCTAGAAATGTCAGTCATATTGATATCGCCATTAGCTAAAAAATGGCGTCTATTGTAGCAGTAACTTGGCGTAATAAGCACTGCTGGCTGGGTTAAGCCGTGCTAGTATCTACCCACAAATAAGTAGAAGCGTGATTATTCTGTTTTCTCTGCTGATTCTGTGAAGTACCCAATAACTATAAAAAAATGGATGGTATCTTATGCGTATGCTTAGCGTTATCTCAAGCTTGTTACTTGCTCTATCTCTCTTCTCTTCTCAGGTTTTGGCACTGGATAAAGCCGCTCTAAAAGCCAAAGCAATGAATCCCGCCACCCCTCGCATGGAACGCATTGATGCGATAAAAACGCTTTACAGCGATCAGCTTGTTAATGGGCAAATTCCTGAACGCAAAATTTGCGTATGGGATATTGTGGGTCGTTCTGGCCCTATTTTTGCGGCAGCGGTAGACCAGCAAGCGCAAATGCTGGAAATGGGCGTGCGGGTAAAACTGGATGCCTATACCAACGAAGGTGTACTCGCCGACGACCTGCAAGCAGGGCACTGTGATGCCGCCTTGTTTACTGGCTTGCGCGCTCGTTCGTTTAATAAATTTGCAGGCACTATTGATGCCATTGGTGCCATCCCCAGCAATCAACACATGAGCTTACTGATGCGCGTGCTTACCAACCCTAAGTTCGCCCCACAGATGACCGAGGGCAACTACGTTGTGTTGGGTCTGGCTTCTATGGGCTCGGCTTATATGTTTGTAAACGACAAGTCGATTAACACACTCGCAAAAGCCGCAGGCAAACGCATAGTGGTGATGGATTACGACCCTATTCAGGCGGAAATGATTTTAGGCTTGGGGGCCAACCCAGTGCCTACCAGCTTGGTAAACGCAGGTAATAAGTTTAATAACCGCGCCGTTGATATTTTGCCCGCGCCTTTGGTGGCTTATCAAATGATGGAGCTAGACCGAGGCATTGGTGAGAAAGGCGGCATTATTAACTATCCGTTTTCACAGTTGACTCTGCAGTTGGTGGGTCGCGCCGATAAGTTTCCAGCCGAAATCGCTCAGATAGTGCGTGAAGATTTTTACGCTCGTTTTGAAAGTATTGAAAAGCTGGTGAATCAACAAACTGGCACCATTCCCGACAAAATGTGGGTGGACATTCCCGACTCAGACAAGGCCGAATATCAAAATATGATGCGCGATATTCGCGTTACCTTGCGTGGCCGTGATTATTACGATGGCAGCATGCTGACGCTGATTCGTAAAGTGCGTTGCAAAATCGAGCCAAGCAACGCTGAATGTACCAACCCCTTGGAATAATTAACTTACTTTAAAGCGTCTGACCAAGGCTTGCAGGTTTTCTGCAAGCTTGGCCAAAGATTCACTGGCAATGGCCGATTGATTGATATTCTCGGCTGTTACTCCTGCCGCATCAGCCACCCCTTGTAAGTTCTCGGTAATTTCCTGAGTGGCCACAGTTTGCTCTTCGGTGGCTGTGGCTATTTGTTGCACCATATCGTTAATGAGGTTCGAGGCTTCCGTAATTTGAGTTAAGGCTTGGCCTGCTTCTTGAGCTTTTTGATGAGCCGTTTCGGCCTTGTTGCGGCTTTGGCTCATCGCATTTACCGTGCGCGCGCTGTTGCTTTGTAACTGGTTGATAACCGCCTGAATTTCTTGGGTGCTGTTTTGAGTGCGGCTGGCTAAGCCACGCACTTCATCGGCCACCACCGCAAAGCCTCGGCCACTTTCACCAGCACGCGCCGCTTCAATGGCGGCGTTTAATGCCAGTAAATTAGTTTGTTCGGCAATGCCTTCGATCACACTGAGCACTTGACCAATTTGGTCACTGTCATTTTTTAGGTCGTTGACAATTTGGCTGGCATTTTGAATTTCCCTGTCCAAGGTGTTAACGCTGTCGATGGCTTGGTTTACCGCAGTTTGCCCTAAGCTTGCTTGTTGTGCTGTATTGGTGGCTGTGCCTGCACCTTCTTGAGCGTTGCGGGCAATTTCGGCGGCGGTGTTACTCATTTGCTGCACGGCAGCGGCGGCCGAGTCTAGCTGCCCAGATTGTTCGCTCATGCTGCGAGCAGATTGTTCGCTAATTTGCGAAAGCTCGGTTGAGGCAGCGGCCACTTGCTCGGCGTATTGCGAGATGTTGCCAATAATAGTGCGCAAATTGCTTTGCATACCCACTATCGCGCCTAGCAAGCTGTCTTTGTAGGCTGGGTCGATTTCAGCCGTTTCCGTTAAGTTGCCGCTGGCTACGGTTTTAACCACTTGGCTGGCATAGCTTGGGTCGCCACCCAGAATTTTGACAATGTTGCCAGTTAACACAAAAGACACGGCAATGCTGATTAGGCTAATCAAAATACTTACCACAATAATGGTATTCAGCATGCTTTGTACTTCGGCCAAGGCTTGTTTTTCGGACTGTTCAATCACCAAACCCCAGTCCAGCATGCTGAGGTAACGAAAGCTACCAATGACGGTTTCGCCGTTTGCGTTGGTGTATTGTTGGGTACTGGATTGCTTAGCTTTGATACCACGCCCTGCCTGTGTTTTTAGCTCGCCATTTGCTTGGGTTTTAGAGGGAGTAATAAGCTGCGCGTCCTTATCAATTATAAAGGCATCTGGGTTACCGGCTATTTTCAGGCTTTTCACTTGGTTGGTGATATTGTTCAGCAAAATAGCGGCTCGCAAAACGGCAACGGTGCGGCCTTGTTCTTTGATCGGAATCACCACATTGCTAATAAAATTTCCTGTTGCACGAGAAAGCAATGGTTTAGAAAAAACTTCTTCGCCTTGAATTGCGCGTTTGAACCATTCGCGGTCATCCACTTTAAATTTGGCGGCTTCAGTTTGGTTTAGCTCGGTAACTTTGCCATCGGCGAAGGCAACGCCAACCATGCCAAGGCCATCTTTGCCAACAACGTAAATACTGTCGTAAAAGCCGTGAGCTAGAGCCAAATTGGCTAGAACCTGCAATGATTTTTCGGCATTAAAGGTTTTGATGGGTTCCAAATTTGCTGCAAATTTAACCTCATCTTGGCGGGCCATTAGCCAGCTAGTGAAGGCAATACTGGCGTTTTCGGCCGCTGCATTCAAGCTTTGGGTAATGGCGGTTGTCGTTGAGGTTTTATAGTTGATAAAAATAAGGCTAGACACTAATGCGATAGAGCCAATTACCAAGGTAAGAATAAGGGTAGTAAGCCGTGCTTTAAAGCTAAGGGTTTTCCAGTATGAGAGCATAAGCAACTCCAAAGTATTATCGTGATGAGACGCTTTGAAGTGTAGATTATTCTTCCCAAACGACGCGAATCGGGTCACCAAAGTCATCATAAATAATCTTTTTCTTTGGCTTTTTAGGTAGGGGTTTGGCAGGTTTTTTGGCTTGCTCTCGCCGTTGGTCGATGGTTTTTAAGACATTTTCAACCGGGGTGCGGCTTTCTGAGGCTCGTTCAAATGCAATTGCATTGATTGAACGACCATCAGCCAAACCCGTCGCGCCTCTTGGTAATTCAAGCACCGAGCCACCATGATTAATAAAATCGTTAATCTCGTGATTAATTTGGTCGCGCAGTTGTTTTTTTGTAGGGCGCTTTTGCATATAAAGAGGCTATCGCTTCTGTCTGTAATGTTGAAGTAGATAGCGTATCGCAAGTAAGCCAATGAGGAAAATATAAGAGAGAACCAAAGCCCATTTTAAGGTGGCGGCAAAACCAGCAACAGATACCCAAGGATCGCTAGGGGTGCTGATTTGATAGAACCTACTGTAATGAAACATATTTTCGATGGTGTCGCATGCGGCCATAAAAAATACCGGATAAAGCAAGGAGTTTAGCTCTTGCTGTAAACCGTTTAATTTAAGTAACCAAGCAACAATGGAAAAAAACAGCGTGCCGTACCAAAGTGGATGAAAAAAGTCGATGTAAAAATGCACTCGCAGTGAGTTTATTTGTTCGCTGGATAGACTATTAAACAAAGCCACAAAATTTTCGGCAGAGTAGCTGAGTTGAAAATCGAGCAGAACTGGGCTGGTATTACCAGGCGCTAACAAATAACCAATGGCTATCTGTGAAATAAGGTAAAGACAAGCGCTGATAATAATAACAATTGGACGTCCTAATACTTCACGCAATTGCGGCATAACAAGAAAAGCTCTTCGTTTAATTCAGTGGCCGCGATTATAAGCTAACCGTTTATTTTTTGGCGGTTTTTGTTCTGAAAACGAGGATTCTTTACATGTTTAATAGATGTATTTTTGACGCCAAAAATATGCCTGCGTATCGCTAGGCAACCTGTCTCATTAGTTGAAAAACAAAGCTAAAGAATTTTGATAGGTTTGCGTTAAAACTAAATCAATATCCAGCCCTTTAACCTGAGCAATTTTTTCAGCCACAAAGGGTAGATATTTCGGCGTGTTTTCAACGCCACGATAAGGAATGGGGGCAAGGAAAGGGGCATCGGTTTCCAGCAGCAGGCGCTGCAAAGGTACGGCGGCAACTATATCGCGCACGTTATCGGCTTTATTAAAGGTAACAATGCCATTGATGCCAATATAAAAACCTAGGTCTAGGGCCAGTTCAGCCAGCTCTAACCCGGAGGTAAAGCTGTGCAGCACGCCCTTGCGCTTAAGGGCAGGGGCGTATTCTTTTAAAATGGCCATGCAGTCGGCATCGGCTTCGCGAGTGTGAATCACAATGGGTAAGTCGTGTTCTATGGCAATTTGCAATTGCTTAGCAAATACTTCGCGCTGCACTTGATGCGGGCTGTGATCGTAAAAATAATCTAAGCCAATTTCGCCAATAGCAACGACTTTTTCATCCAGGCAATGACGGCGAATAAGCTGATCGCAGTTGGCATCGTACAAACTTGCTTCATGTGGGTGCACGCCTAAGCTGGCGTAAACCTGTGGGTGATTCTGTGCTAGATGCAGCACTTTTAATATGTTATCTGGCTCCACGCTAATACTAATAAAGCGCTCTACCCCTACCGCTTGTGCGGCGATAAGTATTTCTTCGGCACTGCCTTCTTTTAAGTAATCAAGATGAAAGTGCGTTTCAATAATGGGGTGGTTAAATAGGGGGATATCGCGCTTATCCATGGTTATACTCGAAAAATCAATGGCAGTTATTATATGCC
>JBASZG010000277.1:0-33182 GCA_049277875.1 Venatoribacter sp. | reverse complement strand
TCCGTGCTAACACCATTTCTGAAGGCGAGTACCTGCTTGGCACTTCCATTGCGCGTCCATTAATGTCCAAACGCCTAATTGAAATTGCTAATGCAACTGGTGCAGACGCAATTTGCCACGGCGCGACTGGTAAAGGTAACGACCAAGTGCGTTTTGAATTAGGTGCTTACGCACTTAAACCTGGCGTAAAAGTGATTGCCCCTTGGCGCGAGTGGAACCTAACCTCGCGTGAAACCTTAATGGCCTATGCCAGAGAACGTAATATTCCTATCGACTTTGATAAGGCAGGTAAAAAATCACCTTATTCAATGGATGCCAACCTACTGCATATTTCTTATGAAGGCGGCGTGCTGGAAAGCACTTGGGCTGAACCAGAAGAAGATATGTGGCGCTGGTCTGTTAGCCCAGAGCAAGCTCCAGATACTCCAACTTACATCGAATTAAGCTATGAAAAAGGTGACATTGTTGCCATCAATGGCGAAAAAATGAGCCCTGCTACAGTCTTAGCCACTTTGAATAAACTGGCTGGTGAAAACGGTATTGGCCGTTTAGACATTGTAGAAAACCGCTATGTGGGTATGAAATCTCGCGGCTGCTATGAAACCCCCGGCGGCACAGTTATGTTAAGAGCGCACCGTGCCATCGAATCCATTACCCTAGACCGTGAAGTGGCGCACTTAAAAGACGAGTTAATGCCTAAATACGCCAGCATGATTTACAACGGTTACTGGTGGAGCCCTGAGCGTAAGATGCTGCAAGCCATGATTGACGCATCTCAAGAAAACGTAAACGGTGTAGTACGGGTAAAACTCTACAAAGGCAACGTAGTAGTGGTTGGCCGTAAGTCGGACAACACCCTGTTTGACGAAAAAGTATCCACCTTCGAAGACGACGGCGGTGCCTACGATCAGAAAGACGCCGCAGGCTTTATCAAGCTTAATGCACTGCGTTTGCGTATTGCCGCACAAAAAGGTCGCAACCTACTTTAAGGTGACACAAACAAGGGCGAGATTATCTCGCCCTTTTTTCTATCTGCTCTCTACCCCGAACAACCTCTTGCAAATCCCCTCTGCTAACTGCATGATTTAACTCGCTTTATTTTTAGAGCTTAACTTTGGGAGGATGGCATGACGAAATCAGAGTTGATTGAACGTATTCTTAGTCGTCAAACACAGCAGTCACAACAATCGCTGTTGTCGAGTAAGGACGTGGAGCTTGCGGTAAAAACCATACTGGATTACATGTCTCAGGCACTTTCTATTGGCGAGCGAATTGAAATTCGTGGTTTTGGTAGTTTTTCGCTGCACTATCGTTCGCCTAGACAAGGGCGTAATCCCAAAACCGGTGAATTGGTTGAGCTGCAAGGCAAATACGTTCCTCACTTTAAGCCTGGCAAAGAACTGCGTGATCAGGTTAACGATAGTTTAAATAGCGGTGTGTAGGATTAGAAATGAAGAAATTTAAAACCTTATTAAGTTTGGTGGTTTTTATTGCAGTGCTGGCTTATGCCTTGGCTTTTGCTGCCAGAAATAGCCAAACCTTAAGTCTGGATTTTATTGTGGGCGAAAGCGTTGCTTGGCCTACTTCGTTATGGCTAGGCGGTGCTTTGTTAGTCGGAGCATTACTAGGCTTTTTCAGTGGTATGTTTATTTATACCAAACAAAAACTTGAAATTAGACGTCTGCGTAAAGAACTAAATAATGCTAGATAGCATCCTGCTATTTGTTTTATTGCTGGTTGGTATTGCATCTGGATGGACATTAGGCGTGCGCTACGCGCGCCAAAGCCAAAAGAAAGACTATCCCGATTTTATCCCCACTCTTGAATACCTTATTGCTGAATCGAACAATGAGGCGCTCAATCAATTTATTAATATTCCCAAACACAGCAGTGAAAGTGTTGAGCTATTGCTCAAGCTTGGCCGTGCTTTGCGCGAAAAAGGTGAAATCGACCGCGCTATTCCTTTGCATCAAGCCCTGTTTGCCCGCACCGACCTTTCTGCCAATCTGCAACAAGGCATCAAGCTGGAGCTAACCGCCGACTACCTGCATGCTGGTTTGCTCGACCGCGCCGAGCGCCTTTTAGAAGAACTGCTGGCAACGAAAGGTCCACACTATGAACGCGCTGCGCAATATTTGGTTGAGTTGTATGAAGAAATGGGCGATTGGCGCAAGGTGCTGAATCTTTATCAGGAAAAGAAACTGCCGAAAAACAGCTTAGACAAGCGCGTTTCACATGCGGTAATCGAATTGGCCGAAGAAGCAGAAAGAAAGAAAAATTTTTTAGAAACTCGCCAGCTATGCCGCTTGGCATTGAAGATTGATAACCGCTGCGCTCGTGCTTATGTGGTGCAAGGAAATTTAGCCTACAGCCAAGACGAACCTCATGAAGCCATTCGCTGCTATCTAAAAGCTCTAGAAATCAATTCGCTCAGCATAGTTACCATCTTGGCGGCAATGTGTGATAGCTATGCCAAGGTGGGCGACATTAAGGGCCTAACTGCAACGCTAAGCCAAGCTTGGGAAAGCAGCCATTACGAACCAATTTTAACTGTGTTCAGCCAATGCATAGTGCGCGTGCATGGCCCGGAAAAAGCCGTTTCGCAGTTGCTTGGATATTTAACTGAAAAACCCTCCAATGCCATCTTCTTAACCTTTGTTGGCTTAGTGGTTGAACACGAATTTCAGCTAGACAAACTGCAACTGCAAGCACTCTATGATATTCTCCACGCCATTGTTGCAGATGAGCCTAAGTTCCAATGCTCTCATTGCGGCTTAAAAACAGCAGAGTTTCACTGGCGCTGCCAAAGCTGTAAAAATTGGTCTACGGTTCGTCCCTTTGTATTCCAGAGCAGCCGCTCGAAGTTAAATTTACCTTAAGAAATCATTATGTCTGTAAGCTCTCCTATTGTGGTGGCATTAGATTATGCCAACCAAGTCGATGCCTTAAATATGGCTGCATTGCTTAACCCAGCTCAATGCCGAGTTAAAGTAGGCAAAGAATTATTTACCAGTGCAGGCCCTGCTGTGGTTGAAGCCTTGCAAACGAAGGGGTTTGACGTTTTCTTAGATTTAAAATTTCACGACATCCCCAACACCTGTGCCAAAGCCGTTGGGGCTGCAGCAGAGTTGGGCGTGTGGATGGTCAATGTGCATGCCAGTGGTGGTCGGCGCATGATGGAAGCCGCGCGTAACGAAATTGAAAAGCGCAGTCACCAGCCGCTATTAATTGGCGTAACTGTCTTAACCTCGATGGAGCAAGCCGATCTGGCCGAAATAGGGCTAAATCTTGACCCTAAAACACAGGTAGAACGCCTAGCTAAATTGGCGCAAAGCAGTGGCTTAGACGGCGTAGTTTGCTCTGCTCATGAAGTGGGCATGATTAAAAATCTAGGCAATTTTTTAACTGTGACTCCAGGCATTCGCCCAGTTGGCAGTGACCTTGGCGATCAACGTCGCATTATGACCCCACCGCAAGCCTTGGCGGCGGGCGTTGACTATATGGTAATTGGCCGTCCTATTACGCAGGCGGCCAACCCTGCCCAAGCTTGCGCGGATATTCTGGCGAGCTTAGTTTAATGCCTTGGTATGTGGTACTTACCAAACCTCGCCAAGAAGATCGTGCCGCCGAGCATTTGCTTGAGCAGGGCGGGGAGGTGTTTTTACCTAAGCTCGAAGTGGAAAAAATTAGCCGTGGCAAAAAAACAAAGAAAACCGAGGTGCTTTTCCCCGGCTATCTATTTTTAGCCATCGCCGAAGGGCATTCACTAATTAACAAAGTGCGCTCAACCCCTGGCGCTCGCCAACTGCTTAGCTTTGTGAATAGCCCTGTGGTTGTGGATGAGCGTTTAATCAACGACATCAAAATGCGCTCTAGCAATACCGCCGCATCCAGCCTGTTTCGCTCTGGCCAAAAAGTGCATTTAATTGATGGGCCTTTTAAAGACTACGAAGCCCTGTTTCATAAATACGATGGCGACGAACGTGCCATTATTCTGCTTAATTTACTGAGCCAACAAAATCAATTGGTGGTTGATATTGTTTCTCTTGCTGCGCAAAACTAAAAAATAAATCCTTCTGCGTCTACCTCTGTGTGAATACCTCTTTGCGCACTACTCTTTTAAAAGCCTTACTCATAGTGCTGAATTACGCCTAGCGCCCGCTTTTGTTACAGTTTTATTGGCTTTTATCTAGGTCAATAAACGTCAAGAACATGACTGAGATCAACAGTTGGCGCAAAACCCTGTGATAGCCTCGTTCCTCAATGAAAAGTAAGGCTTTGTTATGACGTTAGCGCGCGCACAGCACACATCAAAAATCTGGTCATTCTTTCTAGTTTTGATCTTAGCTTTATTCGGCTTGAATGCTTTCGCACAGCCACTTACTGAATTGGAAAAGCAGCGCATAGCTGCTGTCTTGCCACAAGCCAGCGATATTTCTGAGCCAGCAGGCGATTATCAGGTACGCACCTTAAAGCAAGGCGATGAATTGCTAGGTTATGCCTTTCAAACCATCCATGTTGTGAACATTCCTGCCTATTCTGGCAAACCCATTAATTTACAAGTTGTGCTTAATCCTAAGGGCGAAATTCTCGATGCTTATGTGTTGCATCACGAAGAGCCAATTTTGCTTATTGGTATCCCAGAGAAAAAACTGCATGACTTTACCGCCAAATACCAAGGCATTCACGCCAATCAGCGCGTTGTGATTGGCCGCTCTAGCGATAAAAACGCCGTAACCGTTGATGCTGTTACTGGAGCTACAGTAACGGTAATGGTGGTGAACGAAGTGGTGATGCGCAGCGCCCACCAAGTAGCCGTGTCTTTGGGTTTAGTTGAAGCGCATGATGACATCAAAAATAAACCTGCCACCGTTAACAACGAATTATTTGAGCCTAAAGACTGGCAAACGCTGGTAGGCGATGGATCGGTGCGCCGCTTGCTGCTGAACTACGGCCAAGTGGATGAAGCCTTTAAAGGCACTGAAGCCGAAGGCGTTGAAGACGCTGCCGAAGAAGACCGCGAAAATGTGTTTATCGACCTGTATGTTGCCGACGCTACTGTGCCCACAATTGGCCGCTCAATCTTGGGCGATAACCAATACAACAGCATCAAAAACGAGATGAAAGAAGGCGATCACATGATTTTAGTGGTGGCCAACGGTGACTACTCATTCAAAGGTTCGGGCTATGTGCGTGGCGGTATTTTCGACCGCGTGCAGCTACGTCAGTTTGGTGACATCATCAGCTTCCGCGATCTCGACTTCACCCGCATTAGCGACGTGTACGCCGAAGGTATGCCTAACTTTTTTGAAATGGCGGTGTTTATAGCCCGTGGCTCTTATCGCCTAGATCCAGGCTCGCCCTGGAGCTTAGAGCTGCTGGTGCGCCGTCAAACTGGCCCAGTAAGCGGCATCTTTACCAGCTTTAGTGCCGAATACCAAACCCTTGAGAATTACATTATTCGTCCACAGCTTACCGCTGAAGAGCTGGCCGCTATCGAAGAAGCCAACCGCCCGCTGTGGCTACGCATGTGGTATCAAAAATCTTTCCAAGTGAGTGTGATAGTTGTCGCTTTAGCAGCCTTATTGGTTATCTTGTTTATGCAAGATTACCTAGTAAGCCGCCCTAAACTAATGCACCGCATTCGTTATGCTTATCTTACCTTCACCGTGGTGTTTATTGGCTGGTATTCGCTTGGCCAGTTATCGGTGGTCAACGTATTTACTTTTATTCATTCGTTAATTTATGGTTTTCACTGGGACTTATTCTTATCCGACCCAGTAATCTTCGTGATGTGGGCATTCACCGCAGGCACCGTGCTGTTGTGGGGGCGTGGTGTTTTCTGCGGCTGGCTGTGCCCCTTTGGCGCTATGCAAGAGCTTATTAACGAGATTGCGCGCAAGTTTAAAGTGCCACAATACGAAATTCCTTTTGCCATCCACGAACGTCTGTGGGCAATTAAATACATTATTTTGCTGGCGCTCTTTGGCATTTCATTGGAATCCATGGCAACCGCAGAAAAATTTGCCGAAATCGAGCCTTTTAAAACCGCCGTTACCTTGCACTTCGTGCGCGATTGGGGCTTTGTCATGTACGCCGTTATTTTGCTGGTGATTAACATTTTCACGCGCAAAGTGTACTGCCGTTATCTGTGCCCGCTGGGCGCGTCTTTAGCTATTCCAACCAAATTCCGTTTATTCGACTGGCTCAAACGCCGTAAAGAGTGTGGCTCTCCTTGCCAACTGTGCGCGGTTGAGTGCGAAATCCAAGCCATTCACCCAGACGGCACGATCAATGCCAACGAATGTCACCATTGCTTGGACTGCCAAATTACGTATCACAATGACGACAAATGCCCGCCCTTAGTGGCCAAGAAAAAACGTCGCGAACGTAACAAAGCTGCGCCTGCCGGTGCGGTACAAATTATCCCAGCGGTGCAGCTGGACGAATTGCCCAAATAACTAACTATTGGGTTAACCATGGAGAAAAAAGTGATGAGCGATAAGCAAACTACCCCTGAAACTGAAAAAGCTGGTTTAAGTCGTCGTGGTTTCTTAGGTGCCACAGCGGTAACAGGCGCAACCATTGCAGCAGGTGCGACCGCTGTTGGTTCAACTGTTATGAGCCGTGAAACTTGGGCTGCTGCAGTAAAAGAACAACAAAACAAAGTGCACATCGCTCCAGGTGAGCTGGATGAGTACTATGGCTTCTGGTCGGGCGGCCACTCTGGTGAAGTGCGCGTACTTGGCATTCCATCAATGCGTGAGCTAATGCGTATTCCTGTGTTCAACTACTGCTCTGCAACAGGTTGGGGCTTTACCGATGAATCAAAAGACGTGTTAGGCGACAGCGCCAAATACTTCAACGGCGACAGCCACCACCCTCACTTGTCTATGACCGACGGTAAATACGACGGTAAATATCTGTTCATCAACGATAAGGCCAACACTCGTGTTGCTCGTATTCGTTTGGACATTATGAAAACCGACAAGATCACCACCATTCCAAACGTGCAAGCGATTCACGGCCTACGTTTACAGAAAGTGCCACACACCAAGTATGTGTTCTGTAACGCCGAGTTTATTGTTCCCCATCCAAACGATGGTTCTACCACCTTTGAAAACTGGGATAAGTCCAACAAATACACCATGTTTAACGCCGTTGATGCCGAAACCATGGAAGTGGCTTTCCAAGTGATTGTGGACGGCAACCTAGACAACACCGACGCCGACTACACTGGTAAATACGCTTGCTCTACCTGCTACAACTCGGAAGGCGCAACCGACCTAGTAGGTATGATGCGTAACGAGCGCGACTGGGCGGTGGTATTTAACATTCCAGCTATCGAAGCTGAAATTAAAGCCAAACGCTTTATTACCCTTGGCGACTCAAAAGTACCAGTGGTAGATGGCCGTAAAAAAGACGGTAAGGACAGCAAAGTAACTCGTTACATTCCTGTACCTAAAAACCCACACGGTTTAAATACCTCACCCGACGGCAAATACTTTATTGCCAACGGTAAACTGTCTCCAACCGCTACCATTATCTCTATCGCCAAGCTAGATGACCTATTTGCGGGCAAATTAAAAGACGACCGCGACGTAGTAGTGGGCGAACCAGAACTAGGCTTAGGGCCACTGCACACCACCTTTGACGGTCGTGGCAACGCTTACACCACCTTGTTTATCGACAGCCAAGTATGTAAATGGAATATCCAAGAAGCGATTGACCATTACAACGGTAAAAAAGTGAACTACATCAAGCAAAAACTAGACGTTCACTACCAGCCTGGCCATAACCATGCCTCACTAACTGAAACCTCAGAAGCCGACGGCAAATGGTTAATGGTTCTAAGTAAGTTCTCTAAAGACCGTTACTTACCTGTTGGCCCACTGCACCCAGAAAACGACCAACTTATCGACATTTCTGGCGATGTAATGAAAATTGTTCACGATGGCCCAACCTTCGCTGAACCACACGACTGTATTATGGCTCGCCGTGATCAAATCAAACCTAAAAAAGTTTGGACACGCGACGACCCATTCTTCGCTAAAACCGTTGAACGTGCTAAAAAGCATGGCATTAACCTAGAAGCGGATAACAAAGTAATCCGTGAAGGCAACAAAGTGTTTGTTTACATGACCTCTGTTGCACCCACTTACGGTTTAACTGAGTTTGAAGTGAACCAAGGTGATGAGGTAACAGTAATAGTAACCAACCTTGATATGATCGAAGACGTATCACACGGTTTCTGTATGGTGAACCATGGTGTGAGCATGGAAATCAGCCCACAACAAACCTCATCTATTACCTTTACCGCCGACAAACCCGGCATTCACTGGTACTACTGCAACTGGTTCTGCCACGCTCTACACATGGAAATGGTAGGCCGTATGTACGTAAAACCTAAAAAGTAATAGATTGTTTTAAGCTGTACCGGCGGCCTGTGGCCGCCATAAGGCGCTCTTCGGAGCGCCGTTACTTATCTAATTAACTTAAGGACCTTCATGCGTTATATTTTTTCTGCTTTGGTATTGTTGTTAAGTTTTAACCAAGCATTGCACGCTAATGAAGCCCCTGAATCCATTCGTCACTTGCAAAACCACAAACTGCAAGCCCCCCCCAATGCTGATCAAAGCCTGATATCAATAACCGAACTGCCCATCGTTCATATTCAAGGCAACCAGTGGCAACTGCCCAAAGGCGAATACCAGGGCCATTATGTGCTTGATGTGCCTATTCATTTAATTTGCGAAGAAGGTGCGGCTTTCGATGGTATGGGCGAAAATAATGCGCTTAATATTCGTGCCCCTAATAGCGTTTTGGAAGGTTGCAGCGTACGCAATGCTGGCACCAATTTAACCAATATGAACTCAGCTATTTTTGTGGAGCGCAGCGCCGAATACGCCACCTTAAAAAATAACCACACCCAAGGCCAGGGTTTTGGTATTTGGATTGATGCCACTAAGGGCATTCAAGTGCTAGAAAATAAAATAGAAGGTGACGACCGCTTTCGCACCCAAGACCGTGGCAACGGCATTCATCTTTATGCGGTATTAAATGGTGTTGTTGCAGGCAATGAACTTTGGCATGTACGCGATGGCATTTACATCGAAGCCTCTAACGACAACCTTATCGACAACAACTACCTGCACGACATGCGTTATGGCGTGCATTACATGTTTTCGCATCGCAATAAGATTACCAACAACCTCACCGTGCGCACCCGCACAGGCTACACCCTAATGCAAAGTCGTCAACTGCTGGTGGAAAACAACCGTAGCGAGTTTGACCAAAACTACGGCATTTTGATGAATTACATCACTTACTCCACCATCAAAAACAACTTCGTAACCGAAGTGCAAGCCGGGCAGGGCGATGGCGTGCATATTCAGGGCGGCGAAGGCAAAGGCATCTTTATTTATAACTCACTGTTTAACACCATTACTGGCAACGAGTTTCGCAACAGCGCCCTAGGCATTCACTTAACCGCAGGCTCGGAAGACAATAAAATCTACCGCAACGCCTTTTTAAACAACCAAACCCAAGTGAAATATGTGGCACTGCGCTACCAAGAATGGTCGCACGAAGGGCAAGGAAACTACTGGAGCGACTACCTAGGTTGGGACAGAAACAACGACGGCTTGGGCGACATTCCCTACGAACCCAACGACAACGTAGACAAACTGCTGTGGAACTACCCACAAGTACGCCTGCTAATGAACAGCCCAGCCATTGAAGTGCTGCGGCTAGTGCAACGCGCCTTCCCCGTAGTGAAATACCCAGGCGTACAAGACAGCCATCCGCTGATGGCTAAGCCCTGATGGTTGGGAGTCTAGCCCCTAGCCCCCACAGATACTAAATAGTTTAAGGTAAATCATGACCGCAGTTTCTTTACAAAATGTGGAACAAAAATACGGCACGTTAACTGTGCTAAACGATGTCAACTGGAGCCTAAGCCAAGGCGAAGTAATGGGGTTGTTTGGCCATAACGGTGCTGGCAAAACCACCACGGTTAAGCTGATTTTGGGGTTAATTCAAGCCTCAGAAGGCGAGGTGGCTGTGCTTGGTGGTAGCGCGCAAGATCCAAACGTTCGTCAGCAAATCGGTTTTTTACCTGAAAATGTCATGTTCTACCCACAGCTCACTGGGCTTGAAACTCTAGAATACTTTGCGCGTTTAAAAAGCGCCGACAAAACTCAAGTAACCAACTTGTTAGAGCAGGTAGGGCTTACCGCTGCTGCCAAACAAAAAGTAAAAACCTATTCCAAAGGCATGCGCCAGCGTTTGGGCTTGGCTCAGGCCTTGCTTGGTCAGCCTAAATTGCTGATTTTAGACGAACCAACTGTGGGCCTAGACCCCATCGCCACCACTCAGCTTTATCAACTGATTAACCAGTTAAAAGACCAAGGCACCAGCGTAATTATTTGCTCGCACGTTCTGCCTGGTGTCGAGCCTTATATCGACAAAGCCATCATTATGGCGCGCGGCAAGATAGAGGCATTGGGCAATCTTTACGAGCTGCGCGAGCAAGCCCAATTACCCGTTAAGATACGCGTTGCCGGTTTAACCGAGCGTTTTGAACATCGCCAACTGCTTACCAGCGAAGAACTCACCAACGGCTGGCAACAATTTACCCTCGCTGGCGAAAGCAAGCTAAGTGTGCTGGAAGCCCTAGTGCAAAAACACCCAAACGACATCGAAATACAGCCGCCCTCGCTGGAAGATTTGTATTGCTATTACATGAATAAAGCCGGTGCTGTAGGTATTGCAGGAGTGCAAAAATGAGTCAAATTATCAATATTGCTCGTAAAGAGTTTAGCGACGGCCTGCGTAACCGCTGGATAGTATTTATCACTTTGTTATTTGCCTTGTTGGCGGTGGGTATTTCTTGGTTTGGCGCGGCCGCTTCCGGGCAAGTGGGCTTTACTAACCTGCCAGCCACCATTGCCAGCCTGTCTAGCCTTGCCACCTTTTTAATGCCATTGATTGCATTGCTGTTAGCTTACGACGCCATTGTAGGCGAAGAAGAAGGCGGCACGCTTATGCTGCTTTTAACCTACCCGCTAAAGCGTAGCGATATTCTGCTTGGCAAGTTTCTAGGTCACGGCGCTATTTTGGGCCTAGCCACTTTAGTCGGTTTTGGCAGTGCGGCACTGGCCATTGCCATAACGGTGCAAGACATTCATCTAGGCGAGCTGTTTTTTGCGTTTACACGCTTTATCTTGTCGTCGATATTGCTTGGTTTAGTGTTCCTAGCCTTTGCTTACTGGCTGTCGAGCAAAGCCAGCGAAAAATCCACCGCTGCGGGCTTGGCCTTGGGGCTGTGGTTTTTTATGGTGCTGGTGTTCGACCTAGTGCTATTGGCCGTGCTGGTTATGAGCCAAGGCCATTTTAGTGCCGACGCCTTGCCTTGGGTGCTGCTGCTTAACCCCACCGATGTGTACCGTCTAATTAACCTCATGGGCTTTGAAAGCGGCGGCCAAAGCATGGGAGTTATGGCACTTGCCAGTGAATTACCCATTGGCAGCTTGGTACTCTGGTTGTGCTTAAGCGCTTGGGCGGCTTTAGTGCTTGGCCTAGCTCACCTTAGTTTTAAAAAGCGCGTATAGCATTGAGATGATTATGAAAAAACTATTACTGTTGGTTTTAACCACCCTGTTTTTAACCGCCTGCGGCCAAGAGAAAGTAGAGGTTAATCTTGACCCTGTGGCCATTCATAGCGGCGACGAATGCCATTTATGCGGCATGGTTATTCAGGAATGGCCCGGCCCTAAAGGCGAAGTCATCGACGGCAAAAAAGGCGATGTGCTTAAGTTTTGCTCTACCACCGATATGCTGTCTTGGTATTTACAGCCTGAAAACAAAAACTTCCAAGGCGCAATCTATGTGCACGACATGGCCAAAGCACACTGGGACAAGCCAGACGACCAATACTTAATTGACGCCACCAAAGCGTTCTATGTTATTGGCTCACACAAGCAAGGCATGGGGCCGACACTGGCAAGCTTTGCCAGCAAACAAAACGCCGAACACTTTGCTCATAAAGAAGGCGGGCGGGTACTGACATTTAACGAAATTGGAATTGATACCCTAAGCGAAGTAACTCGCCAGGGAATGGAAATGATGGACGAACACACAGGACACTAACTGGCACGGGGATAATCCGCGAATTATGCGGATTGGCTTGGGATAAACCACAGATTACACGGTTTCCGTGTAATCTGTGGATAATTCAACTTAGAAGAACAGGCCTGCTTCAAGTTGGGCTTCTTCGCTCATCATGTCGCGGTGCCAGGGTGGGTCGAATACCAGTTCAACATGCACTTGTTCTACGTTAGGCACTTTGCCTACGCGGTATTCCACGTCGCCTATCATAATTGGCCCCATGCCGCAGGTGGGGGCAGTGAGGGTCATGCGGATATTCACTTTGCGCTCGTCTATTTTAATTTCGTAAATTAGGCCTAAATCGTATAGGTTAATTGGAATCTCTGGGTCATAGATGGTGCGTAGTGCCTGAATAATTTGGTCTTCGTGCACTTTATCGTCGTGATAATTTTCAAAGTAAATTTCTTCGGCCTCAAGCCCAAGCAAGCCTGCATCGGTGCCGTCTACGCGCAACATATTGCCGTCTAGGGTCACGGTGTAGTTGCCGCCTAAGGCTTGGTTTAAGGTAACAAAGCTGCCTTCAGGAATAATGGCGGGTGTGCCAGAAGGCACCATGCGCGCGGGGCAATCGGCCTGCGCTACGACCATGCGTCTTTCCACGTTAACCCCCTAAGAGAATGATTCGCCGCAGCCGCACACATTCTCGGCGTTTGGATTGTTGTATTTTAGTGAGCTGTTAAGCCCTTCTTTAACGTAGTCGATTTCGATACCGCGCACATGCTCTAACGCTTCTTGCGACAAGTAGAACGTTAAGCCTGAAAGCGTGGCGGCGGTGTCGCCCGTTTTCGCTTCGCTTACCAGTTCGATATCGTATTTAAATCCAGAGCAGCCGCTTTTTTTAACGCCAAGGTGAATGGCATTTTTGTCGGGCTGCTTGGCCAATAGCTTGGCCAAGTGCGTAGCAGCGGCTTCGGTTAGGGTTAAGAGCGGGGCGTTTGGGTCCCAGGTTTCTATGCTCATAATGGCTCTACAATAAAAACGTTTTGGCTTTTTCAATGCCTTTAAATAAAGCGTCTACTTCTTCTAGCGTGTTGTAAAAGGTAAAAGAAGCGCGCGCCGTACCGGGTATGTCAAATTGGTCCATGATGGGCATGGCGCAGTGGTGGCCGGTACGAACGGCTATGCCTTGCTGGTCTAGCAAGGTGCCCACATCGGCAGGGTGTGCGCCTTCAAGTAAAAAGCTAAACACCGAGGCTTTGTTGGCGGCTTCACCAATAATTTGCACGCCACCAATTTGTTTGGCCAGCTCGTGAGCGCGCGCAATAAGGCGGTGCTCGTGTTCGCTAATGGCTGCGCGGTCGAGATTATTCAAATAATCCATTGCTGCGGCAAGACCAATTGCACCGGCAATGTTGGGGGTGCCTGCTTCAAACTTAAAGGGCAAGCCATTAAAAGTAGTGCCAGCAAAACTAACGCGTTCAATCATTTCGCCGCCGCCTTGATAGGGGGGCATGGCGTTGAGCAGGGCTTCTTTGCCATAGAGCACGCCAATACCGGTTGGGCCAAAAAGTTTGTGGCCAGAAAAGGCGTAAAAGTCGGCGTTTAGCTCTTGCACGTTCACAGGGAAGTGCGCCACCGCTTGCGCGCCATCTACTAGCACTTTGGCGCCAATGGCATGGGCTTTTTCAATCATGCTTTTAACTGGGTTAATAGTGCCCAGTGCGTTAGAAACGTGTACCACTGCTACGAGTTTTACCTGCTCGGTAAGCAAGGCTTCGTAGGCTTTCATATCCAATTCGCCGTTTTTAAATACCGGAATAGGAATGACTTCGGCGCCTTTTTCTTCGGCAATGATTTGCCAAGGCACTATGTTGGAGTGGTGCTCCATCGCGGTAACCAAAATGCGGTCGCCTTGTTTCAGGTTGGTGCGCCCCCAAGTGCTGGCCACTAGATTGATGCTTTCGGTGGTGCCGCGTGTCCAAACAATTTCGTTTGAGCTTTGGGCGTTGATAAACTTTTGCACGGTAACGCGAGCATTTTCGTAAGCCACCGTGGCTTTGTCGCTAAGGGTATGCGCGCCACGGTGTACGTTGGAGTTGTAGTTTTTGTAAAAACTAAATAAAGCGTCTAGCACGGCTTGAGGCTTTTGTGTGGTTGCGCCGTTATCCAAATAGATAAGCGGCTTGCCATTGACCTGCTGATGCAGGGTAGGAAAGTCGGTGCGTAACGCTAGGATTTGAGCGTCCGTTAAACTCATTTTAAATCCTCTAATAATTCTTGGCTTAAACGTCCTGCGGTTTGAAAACGCTGTTCTAGCATAGGGCGTAAAAATTGAGTGATGGCTTCATCGGGCAGTGCTTCAAGTAGCTCGTTGATAAACCCAAAACTAAGCATGATTTCAGCGTCTTTTTTGCTGATACCACGGCTTTGCAAATAAAACACCGATTTATCATCGAGCTGGGCAACGGTCGCACCGTGCGCGCATTTGACGTCGTCGGCGTAAATTTCAAGCTCTGGCTTGGTGTAAATCTCGGCGGTGTTGGTTAATAACAGGTTTTTGTTATTAAGCTGGGCGTCTGATTTTTGTGCGTTTTGCCAGATATGAATACGGCCATTAAATACGGCTTTGGCACGGTCGTTCATAATGCCGCGAAACACTTCGTTGCTGGTGCAGTGAGCGGCGCGGTGTTCGATGCAACTGTGGTAGTCAACCACGTCTTGGTGCTGAGGAATATACACGCCTGATAGCTCTGCATGAGAGCCACCCACATTGTGGTTAACCACTATGTCGCTGCGCGATAGGGCGCTGCCAAGGCTTAAATGGAAAGCTTGGTATTGGCTGTCGCGGTGTAAATCGGTGTAGGCCGAACCAATATGCTGCGCTTGCTCTTGCATAGTAAGCAAACGGTAGTGCTGCAAACTGGCGTTATCACCAACGTAAATCTCGGTAAGAGCGTTGGTAAAGCTCACTTGTTCTTGCTCGTCGCTGCCGTAATGCTCTACTAGGTTAGCCTGTGCGCCTTGCTCTAACACCACCAATAAGCGTTGGTTAAGGCTAAAGGGTTGGGCATCGCTGGTGGTTAAATGGCTAATTTGCAACGACTTTTCTAGCTTTTGGTTGCGGCCAATATGCACTAGCACACCTTCGCGGGTGGCGGCGTTGTTTAGGTCGTTAAACAGGTGCGAGGTTTTGTGTGCGTTACCAACGTTTTTGCCTAGTTTGTCGTTAATAAGCTGCTGTTGCTCGCTGTTGGCTTGGCTAAATAACACTACTTCTTTTAAGGCTAAGGCATCGGAAAGTTCGGTTACAACTTGGCCGTTAATAAACACCAAACGCGCGGCGTTTAAGCCTTTAATGGTGGCAGCGTTAATAAGCGCATCGGTGGCTTTGTGGTTGCTGGCCGCACCGTATTGAGCTTGGGTTAGCTTAAGCAAAGAGGTGTATTTAAAGTTTTCGGTTTTGCGAGTGGGAATAGTGGCCACCGCAAAAGCGTCTTTACCTTGTTGGTTTAGCTGCGCCAAAAAGGGCAGAGCAGGCTGCTGCTCGGCCAGTGCTAATTGTTCAGTTTGGAATGCTGTCATTACGCTACTCCGTTTTCTAACCAGCCGTAGCCTTTTTCTTCAAGCTCTAGGGCCAGCTCTTTACCGCCAGATTTAACAATTTTGCCGTTGGCTAGTACGTGCACAAAGTCGGGCACTATGTAGTCGAGCAGGCGTTGATAGTGAGTAACCACAATAAAACTGCGGTCGGGGCTACGCATGGCGTTAACGCCATTGGCCACCACTTGCAAAGCGTCGATATCAAGACCAGAGTCGGTTTCGTCAAGAATGCACAGACTAGGCTCTAGCAACATCATTTGCAGTAGCTCGTTGCGTTTTTTCTCACCGCCAGAAAACCCTTCGTTTACGCCACGTTTTAAAAAAGCTTGGTCGAGGTTCACGGCTTTGCATTTTTCACGAGCCAGTTTTAAAAAATCAACCGAGCTAAGTTCGGCTTTGCCTTGGTGCGCGCGCACGGTGTCCACCGAGGCCTTTAAAAACTCTAGGTTAGACACACCAGGAATCTCGACAGGGTATTGGAAGGCCAAAAACAACCCTTCACGCGCACGTTCTTCGGGTTCCAGTTCTAAAATGTTTTTGCCGTTTAACAATGCTTCGCCGCCTAGCACGGTGTAATCTTCACGCCCAGCCAACACATTACCAAGGGTGCTTTTACCTGCCCCGTTTGGGCCCATGATGGCATGTACTTCACCGGGTTTAATATCTAGATTTAAGCCATTTAAGATTTGTTTGGTTTCTACCGAAGCTTGCAAGTTTTTAATGCTTAACATGGTGTTTCCTTAAAGTTTTTACATGGCGGCCATAGGCCGCTGCTACGAATATATTTTGCGCCCAACGCCTAGCGCCCAGCGTAATTAGCCAACCGCGCCTTCTAGCGATACTTCCAAGAGGCGGCCTGCTTCTACCGCAAACTCCATTGGCAGCTCGCGGAATACCTCTTTACAGAAACCGTTCACAATCATAGAAACTGCCTTCTCGGTATCTATCCCCCGTTGGCGGCACAAGAACAGTTGGTCTTCGCTAACGGTGGAGGTAGTGGCTTCGTGCTCAACAATGGCACTTGGGTGTTTGCTTTCGATATAGGGGAAAGTATGAGCGCCGCATTTGTCGCCAATAAGTAAGCTATCGCATTGGGTGTAGTTACGCGCGCCAGCGGCGGTTGGGTTCATACGCACAAGGCCGCGATAAATGTTTTGGCTTTTGCCCGCCGAAATCCCTTTAGAAACAATGGTCGATTTGGTGTTTTTGCCCAAGTGAATCATCTTGGTGCCGGTGTCGGCCTGTTGTGCCATGCGGGTTAAAGCTACTGAATAAAACTCGCCTACCGAGTTGTCGCCTTTAAGCACTACGCTTGGGTATTTCCAAGTAATAGCCGAGCCAGTTTCTACCTGAGTCCAGCTTACTTTGGAATTGGTGTGGGCTTGGGCGCGTTTGGTTACAAAGTTGTAAATGCCGCCTACGCCGTTTTCATCGCCTGGATACCAGTTTTGTACGGTGCTGTATTTAATTTCTGCGTTGTCTAGGGCAACCAATTCAACCACTGCGGCGTGCAGTTGGTTTTCGTCGCGCTTGGGTGCCGTGCAGCCTTCAAGATAAGAAACGTAAGAACCCTCGTCGGCAATAATTAGGGTGCGCTCAAATTGCCCTGTGTTTTGCTCGTTGATGCGGAAGTAAGTAGAAAGCTCCATAGGGCAGCGTGTGCCTTTAGGAATGTAAACAAAAGAGCCGTCGGTAAACACCGCGCTGTTCAGGGCCGCAAAGAAGTTGTCTTTTTGTGGAACCACCGTGCCTAAGTATTTTTTAACCAATTCTGGGTGCTCTTTAATGGCTTCGGAAATCGGCATAAAAATAACGCCTGCCTCGGCCAGTTTTTCTCGGAAGGTGGTAATTACCGAAACCGAGTCGAACACTACGTCCATAGCTACGCCAGCAAGCTGCATTTGCTCTTCAAGTGGAATGCCCAGCTTGTCGTAGGTTTTAAGTAACTCTGGGTCTACCTCGGCCAAGCTTTTTGGTTTGTCTTTCATGCTTTTAGGCGCGGAGTAGTAAGAGATAGCCTGAAAGTCGATGGCGTCTATTTTAAGGTGAGCCCAATCGGGCATGTCCATTTCTTGCCAAGCGCGGAAGGCTTTTAAACGCCACTCGGTCATCCATTCAGGTTCGCCCTTTTTGTTGGAAATAAAGCGAATCACGTCTTCATTTAAACCGGGGGCAATGGTGTCGGATTCGATATCGGTAACAAAGCCAGCTTCGTATTCTTGGCTAATGCGGCTTTCAATTTCGGCGGTGCTCATAAGCAATCTCTCACTACAGAATGTTCTGGCTATCTAATTTGAAGCGAATAATAGCAGAGTATTTTAATCGGGTATACTAATGAATACTAAATTGGTATGCTTTTGCAAAATTAAGCCCTACAGGTGAGTACCAATGCTTCGGGTGAGTAAATTAACCGACTACGGCGTGCTGATTTTGCATACTTTGATTGATGCAGGTGCCGTATTATTATCCGCTGACGAACTGGCGGAGCGTTCTTGTTTGAACCTGCCCACGGTGCGTAAAGTGTTAAAAACCATGGTCGATTCTGGCTTGATTAAAGCGCAGCGCGGCGCGGGTGGCGGCTATCGCTTGGCGCGCGCGGCAGCGCAAATCAGAGTGCTCGACATAGTGCAAGCCTTTGAAGGGCCAATCGTCAGTGCCGAACAAGACGAAACCGACGCCGCCAGCCTAGCCAGCATTAACCATTTGTTGGCTCAGGTGTTGGCGCGCATTAGCCTTGAAGACTTGCGCCACAGCGACCGCCAAGATCAATGGATTAAAAACGCCATAGAAACCGCGCCTTACATAGAATTAGTGAATATTTAATATTTTTGAAAACCAGCAAAAGAGAATCGCCTTGGACGAGTTATTAGAAGCTTTTTATAAAAGAGTACCCGATGCCGATGAAGCAGGGGAGCGAGTTGTATTTGGAACCTCAGGCCACCGTGGCTCGTCGCTCAAAACCAGTTTTAACGAACAACATATTTTGGCTATCGCGCAATCGGTGGCCGACTACCGCACCCAAAACGATATTACAGGGCCATTGTTTTTAGGCCGAGATACCCATGCTTTGTCGTTACCTGCTTGGGAAGTAGCGCTGCAAGTATTGGTTGCCAACGGCGTAGAAGTACGAGTGTCGGCCAACGATGTCGTAACCGCAACGCCTTTGGTTAGCCGCGCCATTTTGGCCTTTAACCAAGGCAAAACCTTTGGTTTGGCCGACGGCCTGATTATTACCCCTTCGCACAATCCACCCGAAGACGGCGGCATAAAATACAACACCCCAGATGGCGGCCCGGCCGATACCGCAGTAACCACTTGGATTGAAAAACGCGCCAATATGTACCTAGAGCGCGACTGCGCCACAGTGCAAAAAGTCCCTTTGTTTAAAGCTAAAAAACAAGCCCAAGCCTACGACTATGTAAGCAACTATGTGGCCGAACTAAGCCAAGTAGTCGATATGCAAGTCATTGCTCAGTCTTCTTTAAAACTGGGTGCTGACCCTATGGGCGGTACGGCCTTACCTGTGTGGCAAGCCTTAAAAGAAGCGGGTTTAAACCTAGAAATAGTCAACGAAAGCATAGATTCAAGCTTTGCCTTTATGCCACCCGACCACGATGGTCGTATTCGTATGGACTGCTCCAGCGCAGCGGCTATGGCCAATCTGCTAAAAGTAAAAGACCAGTTCGCTCTAGCCTTTGGTAACGACCCCGACGCCGATCGCCACGGTATCGTTGATGAAGCTGGGCTGATGAACCCCAACCACTACCTTTGCGTCGCGGTAGACTATCTGCTTAAAAACCGTCCGCAGTGGAACGCCAAGCTAAAAGTAGGCAAAACCCTAGTTACCAGCTCGCTGATGGATAAAGTCGTGGCCGCCAACAACCGCCAGTTGTTTGAAGTGCCGGTTGGCTTTAAATGGTTTGTGCATGGTTTGCACCTTGGGGAATTGGCCTTTGGCGGCGAAGAAAGCGCCGGCGCTAGTTTTTTAACCTTTAATGGCAGTGCATGGAGCACCGATAAAGACGGCATCTTGCTGTGCTTATTGGCCGCTGAAATTACCGCCAAAACGGGGCTTACCCCATCGGCCTACTACGCCAAGCTCACCGCTCAACTGGGTGCGCCTTTTTATAAGCGCGTAGACACCCCTTGCAGTGGCGAACAAAAAGCCGCTTTCAAAGCCCTAAGCCGCGACAGCGTTACCGCCAAAGAACTGGCCGGCCATGCTATCACTGATATCTTTACCCACGCCCCCGGCAACCTTGCCGGCATTGGTGGTATAAAAGTAGTAACCGAACAAGGCTGGTTTGCCGCTCGCCCAAGTGGCACCGAAGATATTTATAAGGTGTATGCAGAAAGCTTTGTAAGCCAAGAACATCTGCAAGCCCTAATCGACGGAGCCAACGGGCTGCTTAAAAACGTTTTGGTGTAGCGCTAAGGGCTGATGATTAATTGGCCCCGGCCTGATGATAAACTTCTAGCCTGGTTTTTAACGCCGCCTCTGTCTTGCAGCTATCTTTCGGTTTGTTGTTTGCAGACTCGCCGTAAATCCGTCCGTGGAGGCTCGATCGCGCCATCCATGGCGCGCACGGTCTGCTCACAACAAACCGAAACAGCGGCTTCGAACGGTGTAGTTGGCGCGCACTGAGGAACGATTACTGAGCCAACCGTGTGCCGCAGTAACGTTCGAAGATGCGCAAGCAAACGGCTTTATCAGCAGGCTGGGGCCGATTGTTTTTTACTGATGCTAAAAAGGGGATATCTGGTTAACTCAAGATTTATCTTTGCCAAAAGCGAATGAAATCGAGTGTGAGAAACTAATGCTTAAGAGAGAAGGGAAATGGCTCCCCGGACTGGACTTGAACCAGTGACCAACGGATTAACAGTCCGCTGCTCTACCGACTGAGCTACCGGGGAAAAGTGGCTCCCCGAACTGGACTTGAACCAGTGACCAACGGATTAACAGTCCGCTGCTCTACCGACTGAGCTATCAGGGAACAAAGAGGCGCGCATTATGCTGTTAGGCTGCTTGGCTGTCAACAGCCTAATGCAAAATTAATCTTTGGAAATACGAGAGCCGACCGCGCCTTGCTGACCCTTATATTTAGCGTCTTTGCGCTGGTTGTAGGGGCGCAATGCTGGGCTTGAAAGCGTTTCAAACGACAGTGCGCAAATAGCCATACCTGGGCGCAAAGCCAAAGGTAATTTACCGCTGTTATAAAACTCCAATACTATTTGGCCGTGCCAACCTGGATCGATTCGTCCGGCGGTAACATGCACCATTAGCCCCAAGCGTGCCAAGGAACTGCGGCCTTCGAGCCAGCCGACTAAGTCGTTAGGAATGCTAATGGATTCAAGGGTTGCCCCTAGCACTAATTCCCCCGGATGAATAAAAAACGCCTCGTCTTCTTTTAAGGCAATTTCTTGGCTCATGACACGATTGATGCTGCTTTCCAGTTCAGTGCGATCACCAGAAAGATCCAAGTGCGTCACCGAGTTGTTGTTGAAAATACGGAAACGGTGATCTAGGCGTAAATCCACGCTAATTCCAGCAATGGCATTGGCGGCTGGGGGTGGGCTTATAACGATGCTGTGGTTGGCTAAACGCGCCTCGATATCGCCATCACTTAAACGCATGGGATGATCCTCGATGGGTAGGGTAAAAAGAGGCGCAGAGTGTAGCCGAGCGCTGATAGTTGGTCTAGTTCAGCTTGACTATCTCAATTTTTAGGCTGGTTTTGCCTTTTTCGCTGTCGATGAGTTGCACCATTTGATAGTTCAATGAAGGTGCAAACCACACAGTTACCAAGCGTTTTTTGCCTAGATCTTGCTCAACCTTGATTGTATCTAGGGTGCCTACTTTGGTTTTTAGCCTATCCTGGCCAACCACCTTAAAGTTTTCTTGTTTTAGGTTTTTTACTTTCAGAACTGGGTAAGACAGGTTGGTTTTGCCGTTAGCTAAGTCAAAACCAGCTTGCAACATATAGGTTAGATTATCTTGAATACCATCCACCCATTGGCTGGCTAGTGAGCGATTATTTTCTAAATCGTCGATTGCTTTGGTGGCGGGGTTAAAGCGTAAAAAACGAGTGTCTTTCGGCAGCAAACCTGTGGTTTTGTGGTGATATTCGAGCGGTTGAAAGGCGTTGTCTTGGTAGCTAAATAGCGAACTTTCCTTGTAACCTGCGCCGTGTGTGCTGGCTTCAAAACTCACCAACCATTGACCGTTGGCAAGTTGTTCTAACTTGCGCTCGCCACTGATGCTAATACTAAACCAGCCAAGGTTATAAGAAGCCTGATACTCTGCTTTAAAAGGAATAAGTTGCATCTGGGTGGCCGCTGGTGCTTCAGGGGTTAGAGTTTCGGCGCTTGCTGAAAAACTCAGCGATAAGGATAACAGCATGGTTGTAATGGGTTTAATCAATGCTTGTGCTCCTTTACTTCTCAGCTAATAACTGAGCTTTAACGAATTGAAGAGTGGGCTTGCGCTGTTCGGTTAATGAAGCTTGGTCTAACTTCTCTAAAAACTCAAATAACCGCCTCATGTCTCTGGGTCCATGCGTTAGAGTGTAGCGGGCCACGTCTTCGCTAATATCAAAGCCGCGCTGCTTGGCTCTTAAGCGTAAAGCATTGGCTTTTTCTTCATCATTCAGTGGCTTAACTTGGTAAATGACGCCCCAATTTAAGCGCGAAACCAAATCGGCCAGCTTAAACGGAAGCTGCTTGGCAGGTAGGCTGGCGGCCACCACTAATAAGCTTTGGCGATCGTGAATTTGGTTGTATAGCCCAAACAAGGCTTCTTCCCACTGTTCATTACCGGCAATGGTATCGAGGTTGTCTAGTACAACCAGCGGTAAGTTTTCTAGCCCTTCCAGTACGCTTGGGCCATAAGTGATAACTTCATCTAAGGCTAAGTAGGCGCAGTGATGGCCAAGTAAATCGGCGTAATGGCAGGCCGCTTGCAATAAATGCGTGCGGCCAGAGCTTTGGCTGCCCCATAAATACAGGAAGGATTCGCCTGCAGTGGTCCATTGCTGCTTAAGAGCTTGAATAACTTCGGCATTTTGGCCTGCATAGAAATTATCAAAGCTGATGTTGTCGCGTAGACCAATGGGAAGCGTTAACTGCACAGACATTTAACTAACGCTGCCAAGCATAGGTTAGGTTTTGTTCGTTGGGAATAAGGCGTTTATCTAAACTCAACACCTTCCAAACCTGAGACCAATCAGTTGAAAGCTTAAGCGCCAGAGTCAGCTCGTCGCCTTCAACTTTCACTAGATCAAGTTTTTGCACAGCAATATTGGCTTTCAAGTAGGCAAGCAGCTCGGTGTAGTCTTGAAAACTGGTGATTTTGGTTACTTGAATTTGCAAGATTTCGCTTTGCTCATTGCTGCGCACGGCGTAACGGTTGGCTAAGTATTCGGCAATGCGGTTAGCCACTTTTCGAGCTAACGCATCTTGTTCTTCGTCTTGTTCAGAAATGTCTAGGCGTTCTTGCTGGTGGCTTAAAAAGCCGCGATAGGCCCACTTGCTATTGCCAAGCTGGCTAATGCGCCCAGCTAAGATGGCATCGGCAAAGTAGCGCTCGGAAGCTTGAGCTATGTCTTGCTGGAACAGTCCCCAAAGGCTGCCTTCGCTTAAAGCGGCTTGATCTTCAAGATCTAAGGTTGGCCATAGGATGGGCAGCCCGCGTTCACTCATGGCATCGCTTATACGCCATTGCCATAAACTATTTTGCTGGCTAAGAGTGGTTCTGTGATGATTTTCTTCCACAGCCTGCCAAATTAAAATTAACGGGCGACTTTTCCCCCAAATCGGTAAACCAGCTTGAGTAAGTAAGTTTTCAAGCTGGTTTTGAGCAAAAACAACTTCCAGCAAGAGGGCGTCGTTGGCTGAGTTATGAAGGTAACGGTAGCTGCGAATGTATTGATTTGGCGTGGCGGCTTGGGCCTGAATTAGCTCGTTCTGCACGGCTTCGGTCTTGCCCGAAAGCTTAACCAAAGCCTGCATAAAGGCTTCTTGCTGAGCTTGCTCACGGTGTTTGGTGGTTTGATCTTCCACCTTGACCCTGGTTTCAAATAGGTCGGCCACTACCACAGCTTGGGTGACAAAGGGAAAGCTTAATAGCAAAAAAAGAGCAAATGCGCGCATAGAGTTAAACAGTCAAGTAAAAAAGACGGCTATTGTGCCACGATGTCTGGAGGGTGCCAATTTCATCGCAGGGTTAGGCGGCAAATATATAATTGCCTGTAAAGGGTGAAGTTAGAGAAACAAATCGGTAGAATATGCGCTCTCTTTTGGCCACCTAGTGACACATTGGTATGAGCAACACACAATCCCTAAGTTATAAAGACGCAGGCGTGGATATCGACGCAGGCAACGAATTAGTAGAGCGTATTAAAGGCGTTGCCAAGCGCACACGTCGCCCCGGCGTGCTCGCAGGCTTAGGTGGCTTTGGCGCATTATTTGAAATTCCACAGGGTTACAAACAACCTGTATTGGTATCAGGCACTGATGGCGTGGGCACAAAACTGCGCTTGGCCTTAGATCTAAACCGTCACAGCACTATTGGTATCGACCTAGTGGCCATGTGCGCCAACGATTTAGTGGTAGCGGGTGCTGAACCTTTATTTTTCCTAGATTACTACGCCACAGGTAAGCTTAATGTGGATGTGGCCGCAGACGTAATTAACGGCATTGGCGTTGGCTGTGAACAAGCGGGTGCTTCGTTAGTAGGTGGCGAAACCGCCGAAATGCCCGGCATGTATGAAGGCGAAGACTACGACCTAGCTGGCTTTTGCGTTGGTATCGTTGAAAAAGAAGACATCATTGATGGCAGCAAAGTAAAAGCAGGCGATAAACTAATAGCCATGGCTTCTTCTGGCCCTCATTCCAATGGCTACTCACTGATTCGTAAAATCATTGAGGTATCTAACGCCGATCTAAACCTAGATCTAGACGGTCAAAGCATTGCCGATGCGTTAATGGCTCCTACCCGTATTTATGTGAAATCGGCGCTAAAACTAATCAATGCATCTGAAGTTCATGCTATGTGCCATGTTACTGGCGGCGGTTTTCAAGAAAATATTCCACGCGTTTTACCCGATGATTGTAAAGCTGTGGTGGATACCAATAGCTGGCATTGGCCTGCTGTGTTCGACTGGCTGCAAAGTAATGGCAAGGTTGCCACGCTGGAAATGTTCCGCACTTTTAACTGCGGCGTGGGCATGATTGTTGTTGTACCCGAAGACAAAGTAAGCGATGCCTTGGCACTACTTAATGCCGAAGGCGAGCAAGCTTGGTTGCTTGGTGAAGTGCAATCGCGTGTAGGTGATGAAGCTCAGGTTGCCTTTACTGGAAACCGTGTATGAACTTTGGCGATACCAAACCAGAGCGTAAACCTCGGCTGGTTATTTTAATCTCTGGCAGTGGCAGCAATATGGCTGCCATTGTTGATAGCGTTAAAGCCGGCGACATTGATGCCGAAGTGGCAGCCGTTATTAGCAATAAAGCCGAAGTGGCTGGGCTGCAAAAAGCTCAAGATCGAGATGTGCCAACTCTGGTGTTAAGCCACAAAGATTATCCCACTCGTGAAGCTTACGACTTCGCTTTGCTTGAAAAAATTGCCGAATACGAGCCAGACCTTATTGTTCTGGCTGGTTTTATGCGAGTGCTAAGCCCTGTGTTTGTGGCGCGTTATCACGACTGCATTTTAAATATCCATCCTTCTTTACTGCCCAAGTACCAAGGGCTGCACACTCACCAACGAGTGCTTGAAGCAGGTGATAAAGAACATGGTGTGACGGTGCATTTTGTCAACGAAGAATTGGATGACGGCCCTAATGTGATTCAAGCGGTAGTGGCCGTAGAAGAAGGCGACAGCGCCGATTCTTTGCAGCAGAAAGTACATAAGCAAGAGCACGTTATTTACCCTATTGCAGTGAAATGGTTTGTTGAAGGCCGTTTAAAAGTAAAAGGCAGTATTGCTACGTTGGATGGCAAGGCATTGCCTAAAACTGGGTTGGTGCTTTAAGCACTAACTCAGCTTTTCTCTAAACTCCCCTGGGGTAACGCCCTTCCATTTACGAAACGCCCGGTGAAAGGTGCTGGTTTCGGTAAAACCCAAACTTTCGGCAATATCTTTAATGCTGGCCTCTGGCTGCGACAGCATCAGGCAGGCTTCGTCCATTCGATACTCATCTTTTAAACGCTGAAATGAGGTGTTTTCTTCCGCTAGATGACGCCTGAGTGTGGCCGAAGAAATATCCAGCAGCTCCGCCGTTTCGTTGAGATCGGGTAAGGCATTTAGCTGATAGCGGTGAAACAACTGCCGCACTTTGCCGGTAACGCTTTCATGAGGGTTAGGGCGAGCCAAAACATCGGCAGGCGAGTGCTGTAAAAACGAGCGTAAGGTGGCTGGCGTTTGGTTGATAGGAAGACTTAGCGCCTTGCTTGGCATTAATAAATAAGTGCTTTTTTCATTAAAATGCACTGGCGTTGCAAATAATTCTTGATACAGATGTGCATGGGCAGGGGCAGGGTAGCAACAGCCCACCGACAGCAGTGGAATACCTTGGCCCGTAAGCCAACTGGCAAAGCGGTGCCAAATGACCAGTAACGACTCGCTTAGAAAGTGGTCGGGGTCGTAGCTTAGATCTTGAATGATTTCGAGCTTGGCAATTTTGTTGGTGCGGGTAATGCAAATGTTGGGCGAACCAGGAAAAAGCTGATAGAAGCGCTGTGCGCGGTGCAGCGCGTGCTCTAAATTTGAGCAGCTAATAAGCGCCTTGCTCATCATGGCAAAGGTGCCATAAGGGCTGTTCACTGCTGCCAGCCCCATAAATTCATCGTTACAAAGTTGCCATAAACGCACCAGCAGGCGAGTGTAGTCGCTGTAGCTTAAGCCTATTTCGGGGTCGTCTAAGGCGTGAATGGCTATTCCCGACTTTTCCAGCAGCTCTGATTTGTGGATGCCTCTTTTTGCCGCCCCTCGCAGTGGCGCATCAATAAATGGGCGGGGAACAAATTTACGCGCCATGTCGTTTTAACAAGGTTTCGGCGGTGGCGGTAACGTCATAGACGATCATGCAGATATGATCAACTTCCTGCTTAATATTTTTCAATGGGAAAATACTGATGTTTTGATACATAAAGTCGGACTGACCGGTAATAGGGCGGTAGTTTTTAAATCGAAAAAGGTAAGGGCGCTCTTCCCACACAGTGAATGCGTGAGTGTGCAGTTGAAAAACTGGGTTAGTTTTTTGCTCTAACCAGCGTTCATTAATATCAGGAAATAATTCAAACAGCGTTTGCCCCTGAGCTTTCTGCGGGCTAATGCCGCTGTAGTTCTCCATAAAGCCGTTCCACAATTGAACTTCATGCTGTTTATTCAACACCACTAAACCTACGTCGATATTTTGCAAAATATCCATGAGCCAGTGAATATCGTGAATTTCAATTTGTGACATAGATTAATCCAGTAAATAGTCGATTTTGTTATTAAGTTTTAACACTGAATTTTCGGTAAAGAGCAACAGCAAAGAACAGTTAATATCGAGGTTTTCGATGTCGTAACGAATTTCGATAGCCAGAGTTTTTTCCCAGCTAAAGCCTGTATTAAGTAAGGTTTCCATCTGAGTGTCTTCGCGCCCCAAAATGATAGGCGGGCTTTGGCTAAATTCGATAGCAAGTTGCCCGCCCAAACCTTGGATGCACGAACCAATTAAGGTGGAAGCAATATCCATCAGCAGTTCATTTTCTGTGCTTTGTAGCTTGCTGTGTTCTTCAGGCAGCAAGGCTGCGACGCTTTTGGGGGTGGCATTATTAAAGGTAAGTAACGTTTCGCCACCAATGCCAGAGCCAACAAAGCGCTGCGCAATGCTGGGTTGCGATTGCGGATTAAGCTGGGCTAGGCGCTCGCTCAGCTCTTGTGAAGACATAACAAAAACTTTAGGAATAGACAAAATAACGTAAACATTAAGCAATTTAGCCAGCAAGTCGGCCGCTTGCCCCATGGCGACGTTCATTACTTCTTGGTAACAATCGCGCTGCTCTTCACTGAGCATGGTTTCTTTTTCGTTGGTCTCTTCATACAAACCGAAGTCGGATAAAATCGCCAAGGCCTTGGCGGTGTCGATGGGTTTTTTTATAAAGGCTAATGCACCTAAACTTTTTACTCGCTCTTGTGCGTCTGGTTGAATATCTCCAGAAACCACAATCACCATGGCAGGTAAGTCTTCTTTGCGAATGCTTTCCAGCACGCCATAGCCATCTAGGTTAGGCATGGTTAGGTCAAGAAAGACAACCTCGCCTAAGCCTTGGCGAATAGCATCTAATCCTTCTACACCGTCGGTAGCAAAACTGATGTTTACATCCCACTTGGGCGGAAGGGCTTTTGCCATCTGTTTTCTGGCTAGATTGGAATCGTCACAAATCAGTACATTTATGCTCATAAATAGAACTTACACCATGAAGTGGCTTGCCTGTTTAGTAATAGTCGACTTTATGCTTGCTGCAAGTGAAGTGGCTAAGACTCTTGTATTAATGAAGCGCAAGCATAGCATAGGCACTGAGCAGAAATGACATTCGAATGAGGCAATGCGGTCATTGCTTTTGATTTAAATTGCGCTATAAAGCGCGCTTTGACCTTCCTTAGGAGGCGCCATGCCTGTATCCCTTCAGCAAAAAGCAGAACGTTTTCTTTCTGCGTTACGCCACTGCCAGTTGCTTGGTATGACGGTTGTTCATGTTTCAGAAAACAGCCTAACCATGCGTTTGCCCTACAGTGAAAAAATTATTGGTAATCCGCTTACTCAGGTCGTGCACGGTGGCAGCCTAACTACGCTAATGGATACTGCTTGTGGCACGGCTGTGTTTACCAGCTTACCTGGCTTTGAATTGTGCCCAACCCTTGATTTGCGTATGGATTACATGAAAGCAGCCAAAGCTGGGCATAGCCTAATAGCCAAAGCAACGGTTGTGCGTATTACCCATAATGTGGTTTTCACCCAATGCGATGTGTATCAAGAAGAAGACCATGAGCTGATTGCTCGCTGTTCGGCTGCCTTTATGCGTATTGGTGCGGATATGACGCCGCCTAGCTTTCGCAACCATATTGAAAACCAAGATCCATCCCAAGGAGCGCAAGCATGACCTTCGCTGAAGTGGTAAAAAGAGCCAAGCAAGAACACGATTTTCAACCCTTGGTTGATAGCATTCCCTATGCGCAATTAATTGGCCTTAAGTATCAATTTTTGGGCAATGATATTTTATTTCACCTGCCTAAAAATCCGGACAATATTGGCAACCCTATTTTGCCTGCCATTCATGGTGGTGTAATTGGTGGCTTTATGGAATTGGCGGCTTCATTAGATCTAATTATGACCATGGAGACTTACGCCCTGCCGAAAATGATCGACTTTTCACTCGACTATCTGCGTGCAGGTCGTCATCAAGATACCTTTGCTGAATGCCAAGTGTGGCGCCAAGGCAATCGGGTGGCCAACGTTGCCATCACGGCTTGGCAAGAAAGTCGTGAAAAGCCTATTGCTACTGCGCGTGCACACTTTTTACTGAAAGCAGAGTAAAGTTAAGCCTTAGAAACAATAGAAGTAGGGCGGTGAGCATGAAAACCATTTATTTTGCTGGCGGATGTTTTTGGGGCGTAGAAGGTTACTTTTCTCGTCTTGGTGGTGTGGTGAGTGCGCAGTCGGGTTACGCCAATGGCCGCACTCTTAATCCTAGCTACGAAGATGTAGTGCGACGCGATACTGGCCATGCTGAAACCGTAAAAATAGACTACGACGAAGCGCAAATTAGCTTGCCGCAGTTGCTACAGCACTTTTTTCGCATCATTGACCCTACTACACTCAACCGCCAAGGCAATGATATCGGCACGCAATACCGTTCTGGTATCTACAGTATTAGTGCTCACGACCGCGCCGAGGTGGCTCAGGCTTTATTGCAATTGCAGCGGCAATACCGCAAGCCTGTTGTAGTGGAAAATTTACCGCTAGAGCATTTTTTTAAAGCCGAGGAATATCATCAAGGCTATTTAAATAAAAACCCTAGTGGCTATTGCCATATCGACCTAGCCTTAGCAAGCAAACCGCTAGAACCAGTGGCTCGCGAGCCTTTGTATTTGCAAGATGGTTACCACAAACCAAATCGCCAAGAGCTTCAGGCTGCGCTTGCGCCAGAGCAGCTTTATATTACTCAAGAACATGGCACAGAGCGCCCACACCGCCATGAATATAATGATTTTACCGAGCCGGGTATTTATGTCGATTTGGTCAGTGGCGAGCCACTTTTTAGTACCCGCGATCAATTTGACGCTGGCTGTGGCTGGCCCAGCTTTACTCAGCCGCTAGAGCGCCAGCACATCACTGAACGCGCTGACTTTAGCCACAATATGCAGCGCATCGAAGTGCGTAGTAAGTTTGCTGATTCTCATCTTGGGCATGTCTTCAACGATGGCCCAGAGCATAAAGGCGGACTGCGTTACTGCATTAACGGCCAAAGCCTGCTGTTTATTCCTAAAAGCCAAATGGCTGAGCGTGGCTACGGCGCTTGGCTAAATGCGCTGTAAAGTAAAAGAACTGGTTTTCACTTTGTGAAAGTGGTATAAAGCGCGCGCTAAAAATTTTAGCGTTAACTAAATGACACACGTTTGCCGTTTTACTGTTCTGAGGGTGCCAAGAAATTGGTTCAGATTGGTAGGTAAACGGAGGCCTAACCCAACCATAAGGTATTTATCATGGCACAAGTAAGCATGCGCGACCTGTTAAAAGCAGGCGTACACTTTGGTCACCAAACTCGTTACTGGAACCCAAAAATGGGCAAGTACATCTTTGGTGCTCGCAACAAAATTCATATCATCAACTTAGAGCACACTGTTCCTGCTTTAAATGATGCATTAAAAATCATTGAAGCCACTGCTTCACGCAACAACAAAGTATTGTTCGTTGGTACTAAACGCGCTGCTGGTAAAATCATGCAAGAACAAGCTGAACGTTCAGGCATGCCATTCGTAGCCCACCGCTGGTTAGGCGGTATGTTGACCAACTACAAAACTATCCGTCAATCAATCAAACGCTTACGCGATTTAGAAACTCAAAGCAAAGACGGTACGTTTGAACAGCTAACCAAAAAAGAAGCTCTAATGCGCACCCGCGAAATGGAAAAATTAGAACTTTCCATTGGTGGTATTAAAGAAATGGGCGGCTTGCCTGACATGCTGTTTGTTATCGACGTAGATCACGAACGTATTGCTATTCAAGAAGCTAACAAACTAGGTATTCCAGTTGTTGGTATCGTGGATACCAACTCTAACCCAGATGGTGTTGACTACGTTATTCCAGGTAACGACGACGCTATCCGCGCTATCCAAATCTATGCAACGGCTGTTGCTGATGCTGTGTTGGAAGGTAAAAACCAACACGCTCCTGCGAACGAATTTGTTGAAGTAGCCGCTGAAGAAGCGTCTGCTCAAACCGCCGCAGAGTAAGCACCAATCAGATGAAAAAGGGGCTAAGCCCCTTTTTTTTAAGCGCTAAGAATTAAGTTTAATGAGGAATGAAAGATGTCTACTGTAACCCCAGCAATGATTAAAGACCTACGCGAGCGCACTGGCTTAGGCATGATCGAATGCAAAAAAGCCTTGAATGAAGCCGAAGGCAATATCGAATTAGCCATTGAAAACCTGCGTAAAAGCTCTGGCTTAAAAGCCGCCAAAAAAGCAGGCCGTACTGCGGCTGAAGGCAAAATTCGCGTAATCGTTGAAGGTAATGTGGCTGTGGCGGTAGAAGTAAACTCTGAAACCGACTTTGCGGCTGGCGATGCCAACTTCAATAACTTTGCTGACCAAGTTGTAGCCAAATTAGCCGCAACCAAAGAAGCCGATGTAGAAAAACTGATGGCTGGTGAGCTGGAAGACGCTCGTAACGCCCTAGTTCAAAAAATCGGTGAAAACATCACCGTGCGTCGCCCTGCAGTAGTAGAAGGCGAGACCATAGGCGCTTACCTGCACTCTAACGGCAAAATCGCTTGCATCGTGGCCTTAAAAGGCGGCAACGAAGAAGTGGCTAAAGACATTGCTATGCACGTTACTGCTTCTAATCCTCGCGTTGTTCGCGGTGAAGACATGCCTGCTGAATTGCTAGAGAAAGAAAAAGAAATCATTCGTGCTCAGCCAGACATGGCAGGCAAACCTACTGAAATCGTTGAAAAAATGATTGGTGGTCGTATCAGCAAGTTCTTAAAAGAAAACAGCTTGTTAGACCAGCCTTTCGTTAAAAACCCAGAGCAAACTGTTGGCCAATTGGCTAAAGCAGCAGGTGCTGAAGTCGTTTCTTTCTTGCGTCTTGAAGTAGGCGAAGGCATCGAAGTTGAAAAAGTAGACTTTGCTGCTGAAGTTGCCGCTCAGGTTAAAGGTTAATAAGCAACCTTCGGGAAATCTGTTAATCTACAGAAGACCCAAACATATGCCGGGCTTGCCCGGCATATTTGTATGTTTCGTATGCATTATCAATTTTAAAGTTTTTGGAGAATGCCATGGCCGAGCCTAAAAGCCCTAAGTACAAACGTATTTTACTCAAACTCAGCGGTGAGGCTCTGATGGGCGAGCTGGAGTTTGGCATTGATCCTAAAGTGCTTGACCGTATGGCGCTTGAAATTGGCCAGTTAAAAGGTATTGGTGTGCAGGTTGCCTTAGTTATTGGCGGCGGTAACATTTTTCGCGGCAAAGCTTTAAGTGAAGCTGGCCTAGACCGCGTAGCGGGTGATCACATGGGTATGCTGGCCACGGTTATGAATGCCTTAGCCATGCGTGATGCATTAGAACGTGCCAACATTCCAACACGAGTAATGTCGGCTATTCCTATGAGCGGCGTGGTGGATCACTACGACCGTCGTAGTGCCATTCGCGCACTGGAAATGGGCGATATCGTTATTTTTTCAGCAGGAACAGGCAACCCCTTTTTTACTACCGATTCCGCAGCTTGCCTGCGAGGCATCGAAGTGAATGCCGACTTGGTACTTAAAGCCACTAATGTGGATGGTGTGTATACTGCCGATCCTAAGAAAGACCCTGGTGCAGAAAAATACGATATTTTGACTTATCAAGAAGTGCTAGAGAAACAGTTGGGCGTGATGGACTTAACCGCAATATGCCTAGCGCGTGACCATAACATGCCATTGCGTGTTTATAATATGAACGAACAAGGAGTGCTGGCGCGCTTAATTACAGGCAGCAGCGATGGCACTCTTATTGTCAGTGAGGAAATTTAAACCATGATTAACGAAATTCAAAAAGACGCTCAAGACCGTATGCAAAAAAGCACCGCTGCCGTAGTGGAAGCTTTTAAACGCATTCGTACTGGTCGTGCCAGCCCAGCCATTTTGGAAGATGTGTTTGTAGACTATTACGGTACTCAAACCCCCATCACTCAAGTGGCTAACGTAATTGTGGAAGACGGTCG
>JBASZG010000276.1:0-1686 GCA_049277875.1 Venatoribacter sp. | reverse complement strand
ACGGCTTAAATAGCTGCCGCCGCTTTGCTTGGGCACGCAGTAGTATTCTTCTAGCGCGTCATCTTGGGTGGCGGTGTCTTTTAATAGCCCTGCTTTCCATTCGTCTTCTGCATCTTGGCTCCATGGCTTGCGCGAACGCTGGCAGATACGCTGATACAGCCCCTCGGCGCAAGCATCGTCCAATGTAATGCGGTGCACGCTGTAACGCTTTTTACCCGCGCGGCTGTCTTGGATAAGCTCGTTAAACAGGCTGTCTGCACCGTTGTGCGTGCTGATTAGGCGCACCTTTGCGCCCCACATAGTTAGCGCCAGCGCCGCCTTCAACACCTCGGCTAAGCGCTCATGAAAAGCCGCCTCGTCAATGGTTACATTGCCTTGCATGCCCCGCAGGTTGGAAGGGTTGGAGCTAAGCGCCTGAATCTTAAAGCCACTGGAAAAGTAAATGACAAAGGTCAGAATGTCTTTATCTTCATCCTTAATAACTTCCTCTTGGATATCGCCTGCGGCCTTATCAAAGGCCTTGGCCCACATGGCTGCCGCGTCGATAAACTCGCGTGCCATCTCCTTGTTGCTGCCCACATAAAAATGGTTGGTGCCGCCATCTGCACGCGTGGTGGCAGCGGACAGCACAGCATCCGCCGCTTCTGCCCAGGTTAACCCCGTGCGACGGCTTTTTTCAGCAATCTTTAATGGCGACGCATCGGCCATCCAGCGTTTTTGATAGCCAAGCAGAATCTCGTTTTCATCAAAGGGAATCAGGCTGGGTAACGTCATGTGGCTAACCCCAGAATGCCTGCTTTAATGGCATCGGTACCGGCCTTAGTTAGCCCTAATTCTTTAGCGGCTTGCTCCACACTGGCGGCGGCTTCTTGGGCAAAGGCTTGGCGAATTTGTTGTTCGCGCTTCACGCTGGAGGTTTCGGCCTGTTCTAGGCGCTGCACCACCAAGGCCAACTCTTTCAAGTCGCCAACACTTACCTCGGCGGCACCATTTTGCATGTCTAACGACAGTTCAAAGGCCATGGTATGAATCATCTGCGTCACCAGCTTGCCCAGTTGGCTTTGCGGCTTATCGCCCAAGCGCGCCACCCAAGCATCGGCAATGGCGTTGGTCTCGCGCATCTTTTTGCCGATGCTTTCCATGCGCAGCGCATAACGGTTTAGGCCGCTGCTACTAATCAGCTCGCTTTGGGGTGCGCCTAACTCAGTTAACTGCTTGTTAACCTCGTCTAAAATCTCTTGCTGGCTGTGGCGTTTGTCGCGCAGCATGGCATCTAAAAAGCGTTTTACTTCTTCGGGTAACAACTCAACCTTGCTGGCGCGGCCGCGATTGGGCTTATTCATACAGCCTCCTAGTTCGGGCGTGGCATGCCCACACCTGGGCAGCGAGCAACGCCGGTGGCCACATCCAAACCACGGCCAGTTAAGTTCGCCACATCGGTGCTTAACACCGACTCAATCTCAATCAACCCTTGCTCGCTTAGCCAAAATAAGTGGGTTTTTACCTTGTCGCGGCTGAGCTTATGGCCGTATTGACCAAGGATTTTTTGCAGCACACTGTCGTTGGCGCTGCCGTTTAAATCGTTCAAAGAACGTAAAATCACCAAGCGCTGGTCGCCGTCTAATAGCTCTTGATAGTTACCCATTAGCGCCGTCCTCCATTTAATAAATGCTCCTGGATTAACCC
>JBASZG010000275.1:0-2031 GCA_049277875.1 Venatoribacter sp. | reverse complement strand
TTGCTTGTTCCTTATGTTCAGCGAGTTTGTTTTAGCCACGCCTAAAGTGTTGTTTTTAGGGGCTGCCCCTGTGCAGGAAGGCAAGTTAGAAATGCTGCAGCCGTTGGCGCTGCAGCAGGGTTTGCAGTTCGATTTTAAAATGCTGGAAAACAACTCCGCATTAACCCCTGACGACCTAAAAGGCTATGATTTTTTGGCTATTGATGCCGCTTATGGCCCAGCGGTGGCAATGCTGCAAACGCAATTATTACCCAGCATTAAAAACACCAATTTCCCTTGGTTTTGGCTGCGCCGCGATGGCAACCAAAGCCATAAACTGCCTGCTGAACTGGTCGAGAAACTGGCTACTTATTACAGCAACGGCGGCAAACAAAACTACAGCGGTTATTTCTGCACGTTAAAAGCGTATTTAGACAACAAGCCTGCCCAATGCGTAGAGCCTAAAATCTACCCCGAAGCGGCTATTTATTCCCCTAATGCTCATGGTGAAGTGTTTACCAGTCTGCGAGATTTTTTAATTTTCAAAAAAAGCGGGCAAATTGTTGCGTCTAACCAAACCGCGCCCAGCGCCCAGCCCCAAGCGCCTAGCCTTATCGCCCCCAACCAATCCATCATCGGCATTCTTTTTCATAAGTCTTATATGGACTCTGGCCTAACTCAGTCGTTGGATAACCTTATTAACAAGTTGGAAGAAAAGGGGGCTTTGGTTGTGCCTATGTACGCATCGGCGATGAACCCCGGCGAGATTACCAGCTTAGTAACTTACCAAGGCAAGCCACAGTTAGACGTGCTGATTAACATGCAAATTATGCTTAATTCCGCTGGGCGTAAAACCGAGCTGGAAGCCTTGGGTGCCAGTGTGTTGCAGATGATTAACTACCACAAAGGCGATATGGCCGCGTGGGAGCAAGACAACATTGGCCTTACGCCTATGGATATTCCGTTTTATCTGTCTGAGCCTGAATACGCCGGTTTGATTGACCCTATTATTGCCAGTGCCAGCAATAAAAACGACAGTCAGCAGCCGATTGAACGCCAAGTGAGTGCAGTAGTGAACAAAGCCATGAGCTTGGCCGCACTCAAGCATAAGCCGCACAACCAAGTGAAAAGCGCGATTTTGTTTTACAACTACCCACCTGGCGAGAAGAACTTGGGCGCGTCTTTTATGAACGTGCCGCAAAGTTTAGAAACGCTATTAAAAAGCTATCAAGCGCGTGGCTATGATGTGCAAACGCGCAGCGAGCAGCAGTTGATTGACGAGCTAACATCCTTGCTAACGCCCTATTACCGCCCCGAGCAATTACCCGAACTTATTAAGGCAGGCAAAGCAGGTAAGCTGCCCTTTAAAACCTATATGCAATGGTTTTCTGCCTTGCCTAAGCCCGTGCAAGAGCGCGTTAACGCGCGTTGGGGCACGCCTGAAAACGCCAGTTTAAAAGTCGCAAATGAGGATTACTTTGCCATTCCTGCACTGCGTTTGGGTAAGCAAATTATTATGCCGCAGCCACCTCGTGGCGAGCGCGAAGCCGATAAAGAAAAGCAGCTTTATCACGACACTAAAACTCCGCCTTCACACAGCTACTTAGCTGCTTATTTGTGGTTAAAACAGGCGGCTAAAGTGGACGCTGTGGTGCATTTTGGTACACACGGCACGCAAGAATGGCAACCAGGTAAAGAGCGCGGGCTGGATATGCTCGACGACCCTATGCTGACCATTGGTGATATTCCCGTTATTTACCCTTATATAGTGGATAACATTGGCGAAGCACTGCAAACCAAACGCCGTGGCCGCGCCGTTACTATTAGCCACCACACGCCTGCCTTTGGCCCAGCTGGGTTGCACACCGAGTTAACTGCGCTGCATGAATTGCTGCACCAGTGGTTGAACATCACTGAAGGCGAAGTAAAAGCGCAAACGCAACAAAGCGTTATCAGCAAGGCGCAAGAGCTTAATTTAGATAAAGATCTAAATCTTGATTTAGCCAGCCACGACTTTGCCGACAGCGTGAATCAACTGCATATGCACCTGCA
>JBASZG010000274.1:0-7242 GCA_049277875.1 Venatoribacter sp. | reverse complement strand
CTCTTCCACTGGGCCGTCGATAAAGGCCTGTTCCTCGGCTGAAAGAGTGTCGTAGTTTTCCGCTAAGATTTTATCGAAATCGAGCTTGCCAGCAAAAAACTGACCATCAATCCACACATCCCCCGCCTCCAGCGCCTGACGCTCGGTGGCCGAAATTTGTGGCAGGATATTGTTGCTTTGCATCCAGTGCATGAGTTTATTAAACATTGTTAGATCCTCGTTGTTATTTTTTTCGTAGGGGCGATTTGCAATCGCCCGCGGGCGGTTAAAAACCGCCCCTACCTTCCAGACTAATAAAACGTTTTACCTTCTTTGGCCATGTCTACCAAGATTTGTGCGGGTTTGAAGCGGTCGCCGTAGGTTTGTTGTAAACGTTCTAGGGTGGCGACGGCGGTTTCAAGGCCGACTGTGTCTAGGTAGCGGAAGGGGCCGCCACGGAAGGGTGGGAAGCCAAGGCCAAAGATAGCGCCAATGTCGCCGTGCAAGGGTTCGGCGATGATGCCTTCTTGCAGGCAGTAGGCGGCTTCGTTAATCATCATCCAGGCGCAGCGTTCCACAATTTCGTTGTCGGGAATGTTTTTGCTGGCCGGGGCGTTGAGCAGGGTGTAAAGCTCGGTGTTAACGGGTTTGCCGTTTTTCTTGTCTTTTTTGCTCACGCCTTCGTACAGATAAAAACCTTTGCCCGATTTACGGCCTAGGCAGTTGTTGTCAATCATCACATCGGCTGCGGCAGGTGCGCTCATACGCTCGCCAAAGGCGGCTTCCAGCACCGGGCCTACTTTGGTGCCTACGTCTATGCCCACTTCATCAAGCAAAGTGATGGGGCCAACAGGGAAGCCGAACTTAGCCAAAGCGTTGTCTACTTTGTCGATGGCTGCGCCTTCGGTCAGCAGGCGGGTGGCTTCGTTAAGGTAGGGGGCCAAAATGCGGGTGGTGTAAAAGCCGGGGCCGTCTTTTACTACAATCACGGTTTTGCCTTGGTCTTTACCAAACTGCACACAGGCTTTGGTCACTTCTGGGGCGGTTTTGTCGGTGGTGATAATTTCCAACAGAGGCATTTTTTCTACCGGTGAGAAATAGTGCAAACCAATCACGTTTTCTGGGCGTTTAGCGGCTTTGGCAATGTCGCTGATAGGTATAGACGAGGTGTTAGAAGCAAAAATAGTGTGCTCGTTGCCGTGTTCTTCTACGTCTTTCAGCATTTGGTGTTTAAGCTCGATGCTTTCAAATACGGCTTCAATCACTAGGTCGATGTTTTTAAAGCCAGAGTAATCTTTGGTGAACGAAACGCGGTTTTGCTCAATGGCGGCTAACGGCTGGGTCAGCGCGCCACGTTTAACGCGTTTGCCGTAAAAATCGTTCAGGTATTTCACCCCATGCGCCAAGCCTTTGTCGTCGCGGTCTTTTAAGCGCACAGGCAGTTTGGCTTTGTTGGTGGTGGTTAAAGCAATACCCGCGCCCATCAAGCCTGCGCCCAAGACAGCGGTGGATTTAATTTCACGCGCTTGCACGCCTTCGGCCACAAAGGTTTCTTTTTTCAGCACATTGGTGGCATGGAAAATACCGCGTAGCTGCTTGGATACATCGCTCATGGCCAAGTCGCCAAACAGTTTGGCTTCAAGGTCGTAGCCATGACGAATGCCTTTATCAAAACCTGCTTGCACAGCGTCGATAATGGCCGGAATGGCAGGGTAAAGCCCTAGGCTTTTCTTCATCGCTTGTTTGCGTGCAGTGTCGAATATTAGCTTGCGGCCCTGTGGGGTTTTCTCTAGTGCCAGCTTGGTGAGTTGGTCTTTATTTAGATAAGACAGCAGGCTCACTTTGTCTTTGCCTGATTTTTTGCTTAACGCTAAAGCGCGCGCCACAGCGTGCTCGTATAAGCTGCCTGCTTCGCACACTTCATGGATTAAGCCCATTTTTTTCGCTTGCTTGGCGCGTAGTTGACGGCCAGTAAGCATCAGGTCTAAGGCATTGGCAATGCCCACAGTGCGAGGCGCGCGCTGCGTACCGCCACCAGCAGGCAGCAGGCCGAGCATCACTTCAGGCAAGCCCATAGCGGTGTTGCCTGCGTTATCGGCAAGGCGATAAGAGCAAGACAGCGCCAACTCCATACCACCGCCTAAGCAAGCGCCAGAAATGGCAGCCACCACAGGGATGGTTAAGTCTTCAATTTTTTGGAAAGTTGCTTGCCCAAGCTTTGAAATGGCGACCACTTCTTCGGCGCTTTTAAGCTCGTTAATCATGTCGATATCGGCACCGGCAATAAACGAACCGGGCTTAGTCGAAATAATCACCAACGCCTTGGGCTGGTCTTCTTTCATCTCGTCCCAAGCGTGGTTGAAATCATCTATAAAAGCCGCCGCCAAAGTATTCTGCGCCTGATTCGGCACGTTGATTTCTATTACGGCCACGCCGCTGTCTTGTTTGTTATAAGTAAAAGCACGTTCTGTCATTTTTTTGTTCCTGTTAATGTCGCTTGGCGCTTAGCGTTTGGCGCTTGGCGCATTTCGTCTTGGCAGCCAGCGGGCGACTAATAATCGGCCCTGCAGCAAAAATTATTCATAAGTGGTTGGAGCGAGCTTTGCTTGGCGCATTTAACCGAGCGCCTAGCGCTCAGCTCTAAGCGCCCAGCGTTACTCGGCCTCTAACACCATCGCCACACCTAACCCTCCCGCCGCACAGGCTGTAGTTAGGGCATGGCCGCCACCACGACGCTGCAATTCATATAGGGTTTGGCTGATGATGCGGGCGCCGGTGGCTCCAAAGGGGTGGCCGTAGGCAATGGAACCGCCGTTGACGTTTAGCTTGCTGCGGTCGACTTCGCCCAGCGGTTTGAGGCCGGTGTACTGCGGGATATAGTTTTTGTCGGCCATGCCTTTTAGGTTGCACATAATTTGGCCGGCAAAGGCTTCATGCATATCAATAATGGTCATGTCGGCTAGGGTTAAGCCAGCGCGTGCTAGGGCTTGTGGGGCGGCTAACACTGGGCCCATGAGTAGGTCGTCCCACGGAGTTTTTGCGGCAAAGGCGTAAGAGCGAATGTAGCCCAAAGGTTTGTAGCCAAGCGCTTTGGCTTTTTCTTCGCTCATCATTAACAGTGCGCCTGCACCGTCGGTTAATGGGCTGGAGTTGGCCGCTGTTACGGTGCCAGCCACGTGATCAAACACGGGTTTTAGCTTGGCGTAGCCTTCCAGTTTAGAGTTTTTGCGCACTAGGTTGTCTTCGTGCACTGGGGTGGCTTTGTCGCCTACAAAAGCGGTCATCACTTGCTTGTCTAAACGGCCATCAGCCCAAGCGCTAGCGGCGTTGGTGTGTGATAGGTGGGCAATTTCGTCTTGCTCGGCGCGGGTAACACCCCATTTTTTCACCATTTTCTCGCAGCTTTCACCCATGGTTTCGCCCACAGAGTATTCGGTAATAGACGGGCGCTGTGGCAGCACGTCTTTAAGTTTTAAGCCTTTTAAGGCTTTTAAACGGTCGCCTGTGGTTTTGGCAAAGCTGGCATCACGCAGGGCACGGCTAAACTCTTTCGACAGCGGTACGCGGGCGCTGGAGGTGGAATCGGTGCCACCGGCAATGCCAATGTCGGTGTAACCCAAGGCGATGTTATCGGCCAAAGTGGCGGCGGTTTGGAAACTGGTGGCGCAAGCGCGAGTGATGGAGTAGGCATCAATTTTGTCGTAGCCCAAAGCCAAAGCGATTTCGCGGCCAATAAAGGGCGCTTCGGGAATCATCACCGTCATGCCGAAAATAAGCTGTTCGATGTCTTCTTGAGCTAGGTTGTTACGCGCCATCAGTTCTTTAACCACCATGACGCCTAAATCAATGGCATTGAAGCCATCTAAATGTGTGGCAATGCGAGCAAAGGGTGTACGCAGGCCGTCAACAATAGCAACACGACCGCCCTTACCAGCGAGTTTGGTTTCTTTAATAGGCATAGATAAATCCTTGGTTATTATTTTTGTAACTTTTATTTAAACAATCTGCTTAGGCTAAAAATTAAGCAGGCTGAGAATAGGCAGGTAATTATTTAAAGATCAAGGTGCAAACAGGTTAATTATTACCTAACCATTTATAAGAGCCGGCAAGTGATGAATCTTTAATAGTTAGTTGCTAATGTGGCTGTAAATTGACCATTAAGAGAATAAAAATAATGAAATTTAGCGAATATCAGCAATACGATGGCATGGGGTTGGCCGAGCTGGTGGCCAGTAAAGAGGTCAGTGCAGCCGAGTTATTGGAGCTTGCCATTGCGCGTGCCGAGCAGGTAAACCCTAAGTTAAATGGTTTAATTCAGCCCTTGTATGAAATGGCCCGCACCCAAGCGCAAAGCCCAGTGGCTGGTGTGCTTTCTGGTGTGCCCATGCTGGTAAAAGACTATTTTCAAGAAGTGGCAGGTGCGCCACATTATCAAGGAAATCGCGGTTTTAAACGCTTAAATAGAACAGCCAACTACGACAGTGAAATTGTGAAACGCTGGAAGGCGAGTGGGGCGGTTATTTTAGGCCGCACCAGCACGCCAGAGTTTGCGATTAAAGGCATAACCGAGCCAGACGCTTATGGCGCGTGCCGTAATCCTTGGAACACGAATCATACACCGGGCGGCTCGTCGGGTGGTTCTGCCGCGTTGGTAGCGGCGGGTGTGGTGCCTTTTGCTGGTGCCAATGACGGCGGTGGTTCTATTCGCATTCCAGCCGCGACTACTGGGCTGTTTGGCTTAAAGCCAAGCCGTGGCCGCACTCCTTGGGGGCCTAGTTTTGTTGAAAGCATTCATGGCATGGCCGTAAGCCATGTTATTACTCGCTCTGTGCGCGACAGTGCCTTGCTGCTCGATCTTAGTCATGGTGCCGAGCTTGGCAGCTTGTCTTTATTAAAGCCGCCACAAAGCAGCTTTTTAAATGCAGCATCTCAAACGCCTGGCAAGCTCAAAATAGCCTTTAGCACGCAATCGCCAACAGGCGCGAAAACGCACCCAGAAGCACTAAAAGCCATAGAGAACACGGTAAAGCTGCTTACCGATTTAGGGCACGAAGTAACAGAGGCGCAGCCTAGCATCAACAATCAAACTATGTTGCTCGACTGGCTAAAACTGTGGTCGGTAAACTGCGCCACAAGCGTTAAGCAGGCCGTGCAGCAGGGCGTTCAAAACCATGAATTTGAAATTGATACGCGTGTTATGGCGGCGGTGGGCGAGGGCGTCAGTGCAACTCAATACGTCGAGGCTTATAACCGAATGCAACACTATGGCCAGCAGTGGGCGCAATTCTTACAAAACTACGATTTATGGCTTACGCCTACTATTGCATTGCCGCCCGCCAAAATTGGCTCGCTTAAAACACCGTGGATTCATCAGTTTGCTTCTAAGCTTACTTTAGCGGCCAAAGCCGATTTTATTATTCGCGCCACTGGGCTTATGGAGGAAATGTCGCTTAAAAACTTGGAATACACTCCCTATACCCAGCTTGCTAACTTAATGGGCACGCCGGCCATGTCGGTGCCTTTACACTGGTGCGAAAACGGCTTGCCGCTTGGCGTGCAATTTATGGCAGGGCAAGGCCAAGAAGAACTGCTGTTAAGCTTGGCTTCGCAGCTAGAACAAACGCAACCTTGGAAATCGCGCATACCAAATCTTTAAATTGGTTATAATGCGCTTCTTTTTAATATAGGAGAAAGAATATGTCTGATTTTCCACCCTGCCCAAGCTGTGCGGATGAATACACCTATCCCGACCAAAACAACTACGTTTGCCCAAGCTGCGGACACGAGTGGCCACAATCTGGCGAAGCACAAGAAGAAGGCCCACAATTCCGTGACGCCAACGGCACCCCTTTGCAAGACGGCGACACAGTTACGCTTATTAAAGACTTGAAGCTAAAAGGCAGCTCGCAAGTACTTAAAGTAGGCACCAAAGTAACCAATATTCGCTTGGTAGAAGGCGATCACGACATCGACTGCAAAATAAACGGCCAGAAAATGATGTTGAAATCGTGCTTCGTTAAGAAAGCATAAAATCTACTTTGTATACAATCTGCTTGCATTGAAAAAATAAATCCGTATTCTTCGCTCAAACAATAAAGATTGTAGACAATCTCTATGAGCGAAGTGCAAACCCTAGCAGACAAAGTATTCCAAGAACTCACCACCGCCATTGTGCGTGGTGAGCTTGCCCCCGGCACTCGCCTTTCTGAACAAAACCTTGTTGACCGCTATGGCGGCAGCCGCGCTCCTATTCGTGAAGCCATTCAAAAACTCGAATCTCGTAGCCTTGTTGTACGCGTTCCCAATGCGGGGGCGCGCGTGGTGTCTTTATCATTGAGCGAATTAAAAGATATTTATGAAGTGCGCCTTGAGCTTGAAAGCATGGCCGCACGTTTGGCCGCGCAGCGCATGAGCGATGAAGAAGTCGCCGACTTATACCGCCTATTAGCCGAACACAAACACAATATCGACGCCGACAGCGGCCAAAGCTATTACCAGAAAGCCGGCGATTTAGACTTTCATTACCGCATTATTCAAGGCGCAAAAAATCAGCGATTGCATCAAATGCTGTGCGGCGAGCTGTACCATTTGGTGCGCATGTACCGTTACCAAACCAGCACCCACACCTCACGCCCAGCCCGCGCCCTAACCGAACACCAACGCATTGTTGAAGCCATCGCCAATCGCGACAGCGAACTGGCCGAGCTGCTGATGCGTAGGCATATACAGACATCCATTACTAACTTAGAAAAACAACTTGGCAATGCGCCTAGCGCCTAGCGCCAAGCCCTTAGCGAATAGAGGTAACTATGACTCCCGGAGCAAAATTCCGCCAGGCTTTGGCGAACAATAAACCGCTACAAATAGTTGGTACCATCAATGCTTACAGCGCCATGATGGCTGAACGCATTGGTCACCAAGCGATTTACTTATCAGGCGGCGGTGTGGCCAACGCCTCTTACGGCTTACCTGATTTGGGCATGACTTCACTTGAAAACGTGCTTGAAGACGTGCGCCGTATTACCTCAGCTTCAAGCTTGCCTTTGTTGGTGGATATCGACACCGGTTGGGGTGGGGCGTTTAACATTGCCCGTACTATTCAGCAGATGGAAAAAGCCGGTGCAGCGGCTGTGCACTTGGAAGACCAAGTCGCGCAAAAACGCTGTGGCCATCGCCCGAATAAAGAAATCGTTTCTACCGAAGAAATGGTAGACCGCATTAAAGCCGCTGTTGACGCCCGCACCGATAAAGACTTCTTTATCA
>JBASZG010000273.1:0-8151 GCA_049277875.1 Venatoribacter sp. | reverse complement strand
TCTGGTCTCAATGGGTACATTTATTTTTACCGCAATGATTTATTTCTATTTCCAGGATAACCCAAAACCATTTTTTTTATTTGGCTGACTCAACTCATAAGCACTCTGGTCTAAAGTAAATGGGCACCTCAAACTAGACAGCTTCTATAGTCTCTTATTGGAGTGTTCATTTGTATTAGACCAGAGCAACCCTAATTATCCCGAACAGGGCAATATCACCCACCAAACAGGCACACAGCCGATCATGGCTTATGCAGGTTTATACCAGCATAAAGAAAGTGGCTTGCACTTTGCCACCTACCGCGCCTACAACAGCGCCACCGCACGTTGGCTCAACCGCGACCCGATCCGTGAGGCGGGTGGGCTGAATGTTTATGCGCATGTCGGTGGAAACCCGATCAGTTTTATTGATCCGAATGATGAAATAGGTCTGTATGGTGCCGCTATTGGTGGCTTAGTTGGTGGATCATCTGCGTTTATGGGGGCTCTATCAACGGGAGCCAACCTAAAGGATGCTGCTATCTCTGGTGGAGTCGGAGTCCTATTCGGTGCTGGCGCTGGCTTTTTTGATGGAATAGGGCTGGGAAGCTCTATGGTGCTTGGTGGGGGCTGCAACCTTCTTGGGCAAGTGCTTATAAATAATCTAGATGATGACTTATGTAATAATAAAGATATTAATTTAGGATCGGCTATCGGTTCTGCTGTTGGAGGTGGATGGGCCAGTGCGATTACAAAAGGCGCTGGACCACTATCTGGTGCAATTATTGGCTGGGGGCCAGCAGTTTCATCAGAAGCCGTCGGATCCGCAATAGGTAAAAATAAGTAAAAAAGCATTAAACAATGACAAAAAAGATGAATGAAAAAAGCTGGAATAACAATCTCTTGGGGAAAAAAGGCGGATTTTACTATGTTTTATATGCTCTATTTATTCCTCTACTTGCTGTGTCAGTAATTTTTGTATATGCATTTTTCGATAAGAGCTATAGTCTTAATGTCAAAATAGTTCTTTTCTTAGCATGCTGCTATTGTTTTTATATTCTTTACTTGGCTTTGGAATGTATTTTGTTTTCTCGCCGTTTTATTCAAAATATATATTATGAAAACGGCATTTTGCATAGCAAAACTTTTAGTGGAGTTCAGTTTTTGATTGATGACAATACAAAGATTGAAGTGCTCACTATCAAGTTTAGGTCAGAACCTGTTAGGCGATGGCTTGCTAACAGTACTAATTGGCTTATTATTTCAGCCCAAGAACAATATTATCTCTCTGGGAAGATGGAGGATATTGATATTTTACTTAGCATTATTGAGCGTCCTAAAACTCAGGAGGCTAAAAGTTTCCATAATGGGGGATAGGTCTAGTGCTATAGAGTTTTTTTACGACGGCTATTCGCGTCGCGTTACTGAAACCGAAAAAAACGCTAACGGCCATATCACCAAAGCGCTTAGAAATATCTGGTGCGGTGAAACGCTTTGCGCGCAGAAAAACGCAGCAGGGCATGCTATATCTATTTCAGATATTGTTTCGCCATCATCTAGCCTGCCTCAGGAAAATAAGCAAAAAAATCAAAAATCCAATAATAAAACAGGAAGCCAAGAGGGGTGTGAATAATGATCATGCAGGCATACAGGCTATCAATCTGTTTTTGTATCTACAATTTATTTTCTATTTCTTTATTGTTTATTTTGGAAGCATATCGATACCCTAAAATACTAACCGACCCCCTTTCAATATCGATTTTTATTGGTGGGGGTTGGATTTTCTCTTATGTTCCTTATCAAGCTTCACAAACAATAAGAAAATGGGATGTTCTGGTATCATTGGTTCTGGTTTCAATGGGCACATTTATTTTTACCGCAATGATTTATTTCTATTTTCAGGATAATCCAAAACCACTTTTTTTATTTGGCTGACTCAACTCATTAGTACTCTGGTCTAAAGTAAATGAACACCTCAAACTAGACAGCTTCTATTATCTCTTATTGAAGTGTCCATTTACTTTAGGCCAGAACACAGCTACCTTGTCGGCTTTAGAACCTTTGACGAGATTAGAAATAGACGAGCTAAGGCAAAAAAAGAAATTCGTCTGCGCTTATTATCAAAAGGTTATTGCTGAACGACTACAGGCATTATAAAAAATGCAAAAAACCGGTTCTCTTTCTTCTTCTTGGCAGGCTGTTTTAGGTCAAGAGTTTCAACAAGATTATATGCAGCAGTTGCGTGCTTTTTTGCTGGCCGAGAAGTCGGCGGGTAAGGTGGTGTTTCCGCCCAGTTCGCTGATTTTTAATGCTTTTAATCAGGTGGCGTTTGAGCAGGTTAAGGTGGTGATTATTGGCCAAGACCCATATCACGGTGAGGGGCAGGCGCATGGGTTAAGTTTTTCGGTGCCAATCGGCATAAGGTTGCCACCTTCGTTGCAGAATATTTTTAAAGAAATTGAGGCTGATTTAGGCATTCAGATGAGTGGCAGCGGCGATTTAACGCCTTGGGCGCAGCAGGGCGTGTTGCTGTTAAACGCAACGCTAACGGTTGAGCAGGCCAAAGCGGGTTCGCATCAAAAGCGGGGTTGGGAGCAGTTTACCGATGCTGCTATTCAAGCGTTAAACGAGCAGCGTCAGGGCTTGGTATTTGTGCTTTGGGGTAGTTACGCGCAAAAAAAAGGCGCTTTTATTAATCAACAAAAGCACCTTGTATTGCAGTCGGTACATCCTTCACCTTTGTCGGCGCACCGTGGCTTTTTTGGTAATCGTCAGTTTTCTCAAATTAATCAATATCTTGCCAGTCAAGGGCAGTCGCCCATCAACTGGCAGTTATAGCGGTTAGATTTTTATCGCGTAAAACTGGTACATACCAGCAAACAAGTCGGGGTTGGCTTGCTCCAGTACATGCCATTCGTTAATGGTTACTTCGTGGGCTTGCTTGCCTATTAAACGTACTAATTCTTGGCCAGCTGGCGGTACTATCATGCCGATAAAGGTTAGCCCAGCTTCGGCTAAAAATAGCGGCAGTTCTAGCACATCAAATACATGTTCTTGTTCGTGGAAAACTAAATCACGGCAGCCGCTCATGCTGTAAAAGTCGGGTGAGCCGTAAATTTTACTCCAGTCGCCAGGAATTTCTTTTTGCAAAATCACTTCGCGCATTAAGCGAATGGAAGCGGCATCGCGTGGGCGGTTATCGCCTAGCAGTTGGCGCATTTGGGTAATCTGTTGACGTGCGGTTTTGCTATAAAGTGCGATTTTAATTAGGCCACCTTTCTTTAGAATGCCGCTTAGTGCCTTTAGCCCAGCCGTGGGCGAGCTCATGTGGTGCAGCACGCCAGAACTTTCAATCAAATCAAATTCTTGATTAAGCGCAGCGCAGTTGAGTATGTCGCCTTGGATAAAGTTAATGCCTTTTTGCTGCAGGTTTTGCGCCTGTTGTTGGGCGTAGGCAAGGGCGGTGTGACTTAAATCCATAGCCGTTACATTAAGCTCTGGAAAATACTTAGCCAAACGAATAGCGTGGCGACCAGTGCCGCAGCCCGCTACAAGAGCGTTAAGTTTAGTGTTGCGTTTGGGTAGCAGGTGCGCGTGCTTTGGAAAGTTGTTTTGCAAAGCGGTGGCGTAATCAGACGACTGGTTGTAGCCAAGGTTATGCCAGCGAGGGTAGGGATTTTGGTTGTATTGGTTTTGTACCTTGAGCGACACCTTATCATCACTTGCCCCTAAACTTGGGGTGTTCTCAATGAAAAATTTAAGTGTTTTCGCTTCTGTTTGCTGTGCACTTAATAGCTCGCTAATAAACTCTGGCCATGCGTCTGCCTTAATATGATTAGCAAAGCTGCATTGGTTCAGCGTTTTATACATTAATACTAAAAGCATGGCTGGTGCGGCGGTCACTTTTTCCTGCTCGCTCAGTTGCAGAAGCTTAACGGCCAAAAGCTCGAGCTGGTCAACTAATTTTTGCTCTTGTTCATTAATGTACCAAACCGACTCATTTAGCCATATTTGGTGGGCTAAGGCTTGGCTTAATGGCAACCAGCTTTGTTTAATGGAAAGGGTAGAGCTGCTGCTACTGAGTATCGACTGGCGCAAAGTAACCAATAAACGCTCAAAAATGGGGTCGGTAAAATGAAAGCGAGTAAGACTTTTTAGCAGTAGTGGGTCTTGAGCAATGGCGTCGATATCCAAAGCACAACCCGCTTCGGAAAGCTTAAATTTATGCTTTAGCAGCGAAGTTACTAAGCTATGCAGCATGCTGTAATCGACGTCTTTGAAGTCGAGGTAGGCAAGCAGGTCTATCTCCAGCTCTTCAGAGTAAAAGTCGGCCACAATGTGGCTGGTGGTTTGAAATAGCTGGCTGCGCACCTGAATATTTTGCGACTGAGTTTGCACTAACTCGCGGTAATAACGGAAAGCATCAACGTATTCACCCTGCAAATATTTTACATGGGCTAAAGAGTTGAGCGCCTTGGTTGCTACGCGTGAAATTTGCACTGCTTTAGTAAAGTATTCTTCGGCGTCGTTCAGGTTGCCTTGGCTTAAGGCAATGTGCCCAGCGCTATACAGCAGGCTAATGCTTTTAGGTTTTAGCTGTAGCCCTTGTTCAACCCAAAATTCAGCAGAGGCATAGTTTTGCCGCTTTAGCTCGATGCGAGTTAATAAGTTTAGATTGGGTATGTAGTCTGGGCGTAGGGCGCGTGCGCCCATGGCTAGGCGCAGCGCTTGCTCTAACAGTGGGCTGTCGTTGTCTAGTTCCGCCTGCTTATAAAGGCGGCTGGCCTGTTCATACAGATACAGATGTTCATCGGTATCAAAAACCTGTGGGGTTTTGTTTTGCAGTGCGCTACTCATAATGAAAATCCAAAAAAATACTTAATATAGGTAGCTTTAGCATTTATTGTGCCAATCATTAACCTATTGATTTAATTAAATATTTATGGAATTTATGGGCTTTAAAACGGCGCTTTGCCGCTTGTAAGGATATTTTTTGCCTCTCGTGTTCTAATGCTCTAAAGCTATTGCGCAAATGGCCGCTATAACTTAGGTGAAAACTAAATTGGAGTGTCCAATATGTATCAAAATGGCGCTAAACAATATCAAAAGGTCAATGGCACATCGGAAGCACTTGATGCCGATCCTCATCGTTTAATTCAGTTATTGCTAGAAGCCGCGCTAACTCGTTTAGCTCAGGCGAAGGGGGCCATCGAGCGCCACGATATGCCAACTAAGGCGAATCTACTTGGGCGGGTTACTGAAATTATTCAAACCTTGCAGGCCAGCTTGAATGTTGAAGCAGGTGGTGAGGTTGCTCGAAATCTTGAAAACCTCTACGACTACATGGTGCGCCGTGTGTTACAAGCGACTGCACACAATGATATTTCTATGCTGGAAGAGGTAATGAAACTACTACTGGAAATTAAGGTGGGCTGGGATGGCATTCGTAAAGAATATCTGGCCAGTCAAAACCCCGCTTCTGCTGACCAGTCAGCGGTCGCAACTGCCGCGCACTTCTAACGCCTTGCAAAATTGAACTAAGGGTGGATTTTTCCGCCCTTATTTTTTTTGACTGTATTTGGCGCTCTGCTTGTCAAAACTTTGACCATCTTATAGAGTGTTTAAAACCTAAATACTTGTATCTGTATACATAGCAAAAAATAATTATCAGTAGCGGAGAAGTACGTGCTTTTAATTGATGATAACGAACAGCGTCGTCACGATATGACGGTAATTTTGGAGTTTTTGGGCGAAGATATTACCGCCGTCGATAGCTCCGCTTGGAAAAAAATTGTTGAAGGAAAAGCCAGTGAGCATGCGCTGAGTGTTATTGCTATTGGTGACTGTCTTAGTAGTAGCTTGGAATCGGTTCTAAAAGGGCTACAAAACTGGGACGAAACCGTTCCTCTGCTGTATATGGATGATGTAGCTAAGTTAGCTGGCATTGCCGAAAGCTACACACGCAACATAGTGGCAAATTTAGAAATGCCACCCAGTTACAATAAGTTGTTGGATAGCCTGCATCGTGCTCAGGTATTCCGCGAGCAATATGCGCACAGTCGCGCTCGTGGTGAACTGCGCGATTCAGAGCTATTTCGAAGCTTAGTGGGCACCAGTCGCCAAATTCAGACCGTGCGCGAAATGATTATGCAGGTTGCCGACAAAGGCGTAAGTGTAATGATTCAAGGCGAATCGGGTACGGGTAAAGAAGTGGTAGCACGCAACCTTCATTATCATTCTGACCGCCGCAACAAGCCTTTTGTACCTATCAACTGCGGTGCTATTCCGGCAGAGCTGTTAGAAAGTGAATTGTTTGGCCACGAAAAAGGCGCTTTTACCGGGGCAATTAGCAGTCGTCCTGGGCGTTTTGAAATGGCTGAAGGGGGCACGCTTTTCCTTGATGAAATTGGTGATATGCCGCTTAACATGCAGGTTAAAATCTTGCGTGTGTTGCAAGAGCACACCTTTGAACGGGTGGGCAGCAATAAAACCATTAAGGCCAACGTGCGCGTTATTGCCGCAACTCATAAAAATCTAGAACAAATGATTGAAGACGGCACCTTCCGCGAAGACCTGTACTATCGCTTAAATGTGTTCCCCATCGAAGTGCCAGCACTGCGCGAACGCGTAGAAGACTTACCTTTGCTTATTAACGAGCTGGTATCGCGCCTGGAAAATCAAAAACGCGGCTCTATTCGCTTTAACTCGGCGGCCATTATGTCGTTGTGTCGTCATGGCTGGCCGGGCAATGTGCGTGAGCTGGCAAACTTGGTTGAACGTATGGCTATTTTGTATCCATATGGTGTGGTTGGGGTGAATGAGTTACCCAAAAAATTCCGTTATGTGGATGAAGGCGATGAAACGACGCCTTATTTACCACCAGTGCAGGATGTAACGCAAACCGAAGGTCGCTTAGCTGGAATTGATGCTCCTGCCTTATTGCCAGTTAACGGCTTGGATTTACGAGAATACCTGCAAGATTTGGAATCTTCGCTTATTCAGCAAGCACTCGACGATGCCAATGGCGTGGTGGCGCGTGCGGCTGAGAAATTAAATATTCGCCGCACGACCTTGGTTGAAAAAATGCGTAAGTACAGCCTAGGCAAGCAAAAAGATTTGGAAGACTAGACAGGTTGATAGCGAGGGGAAACATTCAAAACATGAGTGAATCCTCTGGCAATAATATCTTGTAAATCGTCGGGTTTGCCCGATGGATCAAACATCATCGAAACCAGCATCTGCGATGTACCCAGCGCCCAACGGGCGCGCTCTCTAGGGGTTAACCCTTCTTCTAAATAGCCAAGCTTAATACCTTTTTCAATTTGCTCGCTGATAAGGTCGATTAGGCGATTTTGCAAAACCAAATACTTAGGCCAAGTTTCATCGCGAACGGAAGCGCTCCATTCCAGCCACACGCGAATGTAAGACGGGTTGGTTTCGCATGCCTGTAGAAAAGTCGCAAGGTGATATTTAATCGCCTGAACTGGGTCATCTATCCGCGAGTAGGTTTCAACGGCCAAGCTTAATAAATAGTTTTGCACTTCGTTCAGCACTTCATTTACTAAGGCTTCACGTGTATTGAAATAGTTAAAAACGGTTGCTACTGAAACCTGGCTAAGTTCGGCAATTTCCGTATGGCCACCACGGCCAATGCCGCGATCGGCGAAAATATCTACGGCTTGAGCTAACAATAAGGATTTGCGCTCGTCGGGTGCTAAGCGACGACGGCCTTCACTGGCTTGATTCATAAAAAATGTCTCTACTGATAGTTATCTTTTTATTGTTGTTGCCAGCATATTCCCTGATTTAAAAACCAAGTACAAGGCCTATTCAACCTTCTTTAAAGGGTTAGACGGGCAGGCTGAATCAGTGTATGATGCGCGGTTAATTGCAATAGTGCCGCAATAACTAATTTTGTCGTTGAGACATAAGAAAAGCGGAATGGAAAGTGTGTTCTAGCCCACCATTCCGCTTTTTTATACCCGTCGTTTAGGAACGCACTCACGACACATCTGTATGTTTATTCAAAAAATCGGGGAAATCGCTTTGTCTACGCCAGCCATTCTCGCGCTCGAAGACGGCAGCATCTTCAAAGGTACCAGCATTGGTGCTGAAGGTCTGTCTGTTGCCGAAGTCGTATTTAATACCGCCGTTATCGGTTATCAAGAAACT
>JBASZG010000272.1:0-1571 GCA_049277875.1 Venatoribacter sp. | reverse complement strand
CCTCTATGGGACAGGAAGAAGAGCAGAAAGAACGTGAAAAACACTTTATGCCGTTCCAAGTGACCGAGCAATTACTCGACCTTGCTGATAAGGATGTGTTGTTTATGCATTGCTTACCGGCTCATCGCGGTGAAGAAATCAGCATGACCTTGCTGGATGACCCACGCGCGGTGGTTTGGGATGAAGCAGAAAACCGCTTGCATGCACAAAAGGCATTGTTAGAGTTTCTTCTATCTCCGCACAAAAATTAATTTTTACAAGGTTAGCAAAAGACTTGCATGAGGAAACCCTCATTTGCCATGGATGGCAAATGGGAGCCTACATGGATGTATTCACGGCGTGTTGTCGAGATAAGTTCCGAATATCAGCCCTAAAGCGCTAAGACTAGGCTCTTAGCTAGCGGCTCCCCTCCTTAATAATTTTCTTACAGCGTCTATGCAGCACATGCACGAAAAACCAGAAGTTTTTGAACGCAGGGTTGTCGGTTTGTTTGTGATGGTAGCGGTAGTAAATTTGTTGCGCAATTACGGCCAAACGGAAGATGCCGAAGGCGTGATAAAACGGCCAGTCTTTTTTATCTAAGCCCATTTTCTCGCAGTAATAGTCAACAATTTGCTCGCGGGTGAGCATGCCTGCTAAGTGGCTAGGCTGGCGGCGAATGCCGAGCATCATTTTGCCGTCGGTGGCTTCCACCCAGTAAGCCAGCGCGCCGCCTAGGTCCATCATTGGGTCGCCCAAGGTGGCCATTTCCCAGTCCAGCACACCGATAATATCTTGTGGATTGTCTGGGTTAAGCACTAAGTTATCCATGCGATAGTCGTTATGGATAATGCAGATACGACTGTCTTTCGGCTGATTTTCTTGCAGCCAACGCATCACTTTTTTAAAGCTGGGTACGTTCCAGGTTTTCGCTTGCTGATAGCGTTTGCACCAGCCTTCGACTTGGCGTTGCACATAGCCTTCGCCTTTACCTAAGTCGTCTAAGCTAGCGGCTTGGTAATCAATTTGGTGCAATTCAATTAGCTTATCGAACACCGAATAACACAGCTGTGTGGCTTGTTCTGGGGTAAGCGTCATACCTTTAGGTAGGTTGGCGCGTGGAATAATGCCGCGCATCCGTTCCATAATATAAAAATCACTGCCCAGCACGCTGGCATCGTCGCACAGTGCAATCATTTTTGGCACACAGGGATACACAGGTTTTAGGCGCTTCATCACCGAGTATTCACGCTGCATATCGTGGGCGCTGGCGGCTTTGTGACCCGCAGGCGGACGGCGCAAAATTAAATCGTTATCGGCAAGATTGTCAGCGTATTTTAGATGATACGTCAGGTTCGACGCGCCACCTGAAAACTGCTTCACTGCGGGCAATTCATCGCCGTAGTTGTGGCCTTGGGCATTTAGCCAAGTGTGCACCGCTTGCACATCGAAGGCATCGCTCTCGCGCAGATTTTTGGCTTCATCAATAAAGTTTGTGTTGCTCATGCTGTGTTCCTGTTAATGCGGTAACCAAGAGCTTTGGGCTATTGTTCGGAGCCTGTCTCACCAACACGCCGTAAATACCTCCATGT
>JBASZG010000271.1:0-10471 GCA_049277875.1 Venatoribacter sp. | reverse complement strand
TACTCATTAACTCTAGACGACGATTAACCGTTTCTAATTCTTCGGTGCGCTCTTTTACTCTTTGCTCAAGCGTTTCAGTTGCCTGTTTTTGAATATCCAATGCTTTAGATTGGGCCTCGCGCGCCTCGCGCTCATGTTGCAGTGCTTTTTCTTGGGCAATACGAGCATTACGCTCTTGCTCAAAAGCTTCTTCTTTTGAGCGACGAGCAATTTTTTCTTGCTCTAGTGCCATTTGTTGGGCTTCGTAGCGCTGACGCTTTTCTTGGTTGAAGCGATCGGCCAAGGCAAAAGACAGCAAAGTAACCTCCAGTGCCGAACCAATCTGCACAATATTATCAACCAAAATACCATTGGGAATAATATTGTATTTACTAAGCGACATTAAAATTCCACCCACCAGCAAGGTAGACCAAGCTACAACGTAATAACGCGCTGAAATATAACCTTGCCACCAACGGATTATCCCTGCAACCAGTACAATTACATGGTAGGCAACGGTTAATAAAATAAGCAATTGAATCATCGTATGATATGGGGTGAAAAACGATGCCACAATGATTAATAATGATAGGGCTGCTATGGTATTAAGGGCATAGTCAAAATGCTTAATAACCTTAAGCTCTAGAAAATACTTAGCAAACAGAACGGCAAAAAGCACCGTACAGCCAAGAAAAAACACGATACTTTTGTCGTTCCAAGTTGTCGCTTCAGGCCACAGAAGCTGAAAATTTAGCCCTTGCAAACTTGCTAAGAACCCAGAAATAGAAGCCACATAAAGTACATAAAATAGATAGCTGCGTTCTCGTACCGAAAAGAAAATAAATAAATTATATAAGAACATAACAATCATTAGGCCGTAATACACACCTAAGATTAACATCTGCATTTGATCGTGAATAAAGAAGTCGCTTGGCTGCCAAATAGAAACCGGGAACTGCATTGAACTGGTTGTTTGCACCCTGAAAATCAATTCCATCGTGCTTTGTTTGTCAAAGCGAATGGGAATAACGAAGTTACGATGATTTAAATCGCGTTCATAAAAAGAGTATTTATCGCCATATTCTTTTAGCGCCCATTCGCCGTCGTCAACTCGAGAATAAGCAGATATGTAATCAATAACAGGGTAATCAATATTTAATAGCCTATCTTGATGCTCATCACTATTATTTTTAATAATAATTCGAAACCAATAAACCGAATTAGTATAACCAAATGACATCTTATGTTGCTTGGATGCCTGCCAGTTTTGGTTAAGCGCTTCCTCTAAAGTAAGCTCTGTGCTTGGATCTTCAAAATAAGTGAAGTAGTAATCTAGCTCTGTGCCAGACAAGAAGTCATTCAAGGTGTAGCTGGTTTGTGAGCTTGGCTCTTGAGCTTGAGTGGAAAGAGGGGGGAAAAAGAAAAGCAAAAAAAACCAAAGTAAAATCGGATTGGGCTTTAAACCGCGATAAACACTAAGCATATTATTATTCTTTCTAATCAGGTATAAACGCATTCTAGCCTATCTAAGTATGAGTACAACAATGACTATAAAAACAATTTTAATTACCGGCTGCTCTTCTGGCATTGGTAAAGCATTGGCCAAAGCCTGTTTACAGGCCAATTTTAAAGTTTTCGCCAGTGCTCGCAACTTTGCCGCTCTAGCAGATATGTCTCATCCCAACCTCATACCGATTAGCCTTGATGTGAACAGCAATGAGGATATAGCTCAGGCAGTTAAGGTGATTGAGCAAGAGGCAGGCTATCTTAACGGCATTATTAATAATGCAGGCTTTGCTGCCATGGGGCCGGTGAGTGAGCTGAGCACAGAGCAGCTACAACAACAGTTTGCCACCAATGTATTTGCCCCCATTGCCCTGACCAAAGCAATGCTGCCACTGTTGCGTAAGGCCGCCAGTAAATCCCAGCCTGCACAAGTGGTTAATATCGGCTCTATTTCTGGCATTTTAACCACACCTTTTTCTGGTGCTTACTGTGCCACCAAATCGGCGCTACATAGCTTAAGTGATGCGCTGCGTATGGAATTAAAACCCTTCCATATTGAAGTAATCACTGTACAACCAGGTGGAATAGAATCGGAGTTTGGCAATAACTCCCTTAAAAATCTTGCCGGCGTCATCAAAGAAGATTTCATATTTGCCCCAATGAAAGCCAATGTAGAAGCACGAGCAACGGCCTCTCAAGAGAATCCAACACCCGCCAAAGAGTTTGCCCATATTCTTCTACAGCGCCTACAACACAGCCCAAAAGAAGAAATTAGAATAGGAACGGGAAGCATTTTACTGCCTTTTATTAAGAAATGGCTTCCAACTAAAACGGTCGATAAGATTTTAAGTAAAAAGTTTGGGCTAAATAAATTAGAGCAATAAAAAATGGGCTTTCGCCCATTTTTACTCGTCAACTTCGTCTTGCTTATGCTCACGCATTAAATATTCGCGCGATTGCATTTCAAGTAAACGCGAGGTGGTGCGCTGAAACTCAAATTCCAAGCGACCATGTTCGTAAATATCAGGGATAGGCGCAGCGGCCGACATAATCAGTTTTACGCCACGGTCGTAAAACTCATCCACTAAGTTAATAAAGCGGCGAGCTACGTCGTCGTTTTTAGAGTTCATCACTGGCACATTCGAAACAATAATATCGCGGAACTGTTTGCCCAGTTCGATATAGTCGTTTTGAGAGCGTGGGCCGTCGCACAAAGCTTCAAACTCAAACCAAGCAATACTGGTAGCACGCGCCTTCACCGGGATTTTGCGCCCCAACACTTCAACACTGGTGTCGGTTTTAACTCGTGCTTTGTCGCTCACTAAGCTATTAAAGCTGGCTTGCAAGTCGGTTTCCGCTTCTGGAGTAAGTGGGTAGTGATATAAATTAGCTTGCTCTAGCGTACGCAGGCGGTAGTCTACGCCTGAGTCGACGTTTACCACTTCGGTGTGCTGATTTAGCAGTTTAATGGCTGGCAAGAAGCGTGCGCGCTGCAAACCGTTAGCGTATAGGCCGTCGGGTACAATGTTAGAGGTGGCCACCAAAGACACGCCGCGACCAAACAGCTCGCCAATTAAGCTGCCCAAAATCATGGCATCGCCAATATCAGAAACAAAGAACTCGTCAAAGCAAATAACGATGGCTTCTTTGGCAATTTGGTCGGCAACAATTTTAAGAGGGTCTTTTTCACCCGCCAGTTTGGTTAAATCGTTGTGCACACGCTGCATAAAGCGGTGAAAGTGCGTACGCATTTTGCGTTTAAAAGGCAGCGCGTTATAAAAGGTATCCACCAAGTACGTTTTACCGCGACCTACCCCACCCCAAAAATACAGCCCTTTAATCGGCTCTGGCTTTTTACTGCTGAGTTTGTTGATGAAGCTTTTCATGCTGAACTTGTTTTGTTCGGCTTCGTAAGCAACCAAGTCATCAAATAAGCGCTGTAAATGTTGTACGGCCATTTCTTGCGCGCTGTCGTAGGCGAAGCCTTCGCGCTTTAAATCGGCCTGATAAAGTTCCCAAGGGGTGGACACGGCAAACTCCGCTAGTGGTTTTTAAGGCGTGGCAATTTAACCAAGAGCGGGCCAAAGTGCAAATTAGACTTTGGCGCAAAGGGCTTGCTGGACGGCTTCTTTTAGCTCGATTAAACGCCCATGAAAGAAGTGGCTTGCCCCTTCAAATACGACAAAACTAGGCGTTGGCACCGCTAATTGCGCCCAATGCTCAACCTCGTCAAAAGGCACAACCTCGTCGGCATCGCCCATCATAATATGCGTATCAAACTCAAAAGGCAGTGTACTGGGAGCGTCGAAATGATGCACCGGCGGCGCCAATAAAATAAGTGTTTTAACCAAGCTAGGCACTTGGCAGGCAGCCAAACAAGCCATGCCTGAACCAAAAGAAAAGCCCGCTAGAATAACTTTTTGCCAGCCCAAGCGTTTGGTAACGTAGCGAATAACACTAAGTACATCTTCTTGCTCGCCCACACCATAATCGTGCGTGCCTTGGCTTGCATCTACCCCTCGAAAGTTAAACCGCAAAGTAGGATAACCCAGCTCGGCAACGGCGCGTTCGGTGGTAGTCACTACCTTATTATTCATAGTGCCCTGAAAAAGTGGATGTGGGTGGCAGACGATTAACCCCACTTGACTTTGTTCACTTGGGCGATAACGCGCTTCTAACACGCCTGCTGGCCCTGCTATTTCTATTTTCTGCTCTGCTAACACGCGTTACCTCCTGCGGTAAGTGGGTATAGATACACCCTATATACTTATAACAAAATGTTATGTTTGTTCTCGTTTTTATACAACTTAAACACTGGTATATTGCGCCCCAGTTTATTTAGGCCCACATTCAATAGGGAGTTACCAAGTAGTCATGCCAGAATATAGCCTAACCCATCTAAAGCAGCTGGAAGCAGAAAGCATTCAGATTATCCGCGAAGTTGCTGCCGAATTTGATAACCCAGTCATGCTTTACTCTATCGGTAAAGACTCGTCTGTGATGTTACACCTTGCACGCAAGGCTTTCTTTCCGGGCAAATTGCCATTTCCTTTGCTTCATGTGGATACCACATGGAAGTTTAAAGAAATGATTCAGTTTCGTGACGAAACCGCAAAAAAACTCGGCCTAGATTTAATTGTGCACATTAACCAAGAAGGTGTTGAACAAGGCGTTGGCCCATTTACTCATGGCTCGTCTAAGCACACCGATATAATGAAAACCCAAGGTTTAAAACAAGCCTTAAACAAATACAAGTTTGATGCCGCCTTTGGTGGCGCGCGCCGCGATGAAGAAAAATCACGCGCCAAAGAGCGTGTGTATTCCTTCCGCGACAGCCAACACCGCTGGGATCCTAAAAACCAACGCCCAGAGCTGTGGAATATCTACAACGGCAAAGTAAATAAAGGTGAGAGCATTCGTGTGTTCCCTCTTTCTAACTGGACGGAATTGGATATTTGGCAATACATCTACTTAGAAAACATCGACATTGTGCCTTTGTACTTCTCTGAAAAACGCCCTGTAGTAGAACGCGACGGTATGCTGATTATGGTAGACGACGAGCGTATGCCACTAAACCCCGGCGAAGTACCTGAAATGAAGTCGGTACGTTTCCGTACTCTTGGTTGCTACCCATTAACCGGTGCAGTGGAATCAACCGCAGACACTCTGCCCGACATCATTCAAGAAATGCTGCTAACCACCACATCGGAACGCCAAGGCCGCGCCATTGATCACGATTCTTCTGGTTCAATGGAAAAGAAAAAACAAGAGGGGTACTTCTAATGTCACATCAATCTGCCCTAATTGCAGAAGATATCCTGCAATATCTAAAACAACACGAAAACAAAGAACTGCTGCGTTTCTTAACCTGTGGCAACGTGGACGACGGCAAATCGACCCTAATTGGCCGCTTGCTGTACGATTCGAAAGCCACTTACGAAGACCAACTGGCCGCTGTAGTAAAAGACAGCGCCAAAGTAGGCACCACAGGCGACCGCCCAGACTTAGCTTTGTTAGTAGACGGCCTGCAAGCCGAGCGCGAACAAGGCATTACCATTGACGTAGCCTATCGCTATTTCAGCACGGCCAAACGCAAGTTTATTATTGCCGACACACCAGGGCACGAGCAGTACACTCGCAACATGGCCACTGGTGCGTCCACCTGTGAGCTGGCAATTATCCTAATTGACGCGCGCAAAGGCGTAAAAACACAAACTCGCCGCCACAGTTTTATTGCCTCTTTATTGGGCATTAAGCACGTTATTGTGGCTATCAACAAAATGGACTTAGTCGACTTTAGCGAAGACCGCTTCCTAGAAATTCAAATGGAATACCGTGAGTTTGCTCGCAAGCTGAACATTCCAAACATCAACTTTGTGCCTATTTCTGCCCTAGACGGCGACAACGTGGTTTCACACTCTGAGCGTTCACCTTGGTATCAAGGCAAAACCCTTATGGAGATTCTAGAAACCGCCGACGTGCACAAAGAAAGAAACTTCACTAACTTCCGCTTGCCAGTGCAATACGTTAACCGCCCTAACCTCAACTTCCGTGGTTTCTGCGGCACTATTGCCTCTGGTGTAGTGCGCGTTGGCGACCCAATTTTGGCCTTACCTTCTAAAAAATCCAGCCGCGTAAAAGAAATTGTTACCTTCGACGGCAACCTAGAAGAAGCCTTTGCTGGCCAAGCCATTACCCTAACGTTGGAAGATGAAATCGACATCAGCCGTGGCGATGCCATTGTGCATGTAGACGACTTGCCCGAAGTAAGCAAAAAACTAAACGCTAATATCGTTTGGATGACCGATGCCCCCTTACTGCCCGGCAAACCCTACGATATTAAATTTGCTGCTGGTAACACAGCCGGCACCATCAGCAAGATTCACAACCTAGTAGACGTGAATACGCTGGAAAAACGCAAAGCCGAAAAAGTATCGCTAAACGAAATTGCCCAAGTGGAAGTGGCACTTGAGAAAAGCGTGGCCTTTGATGCTTACGATAAAATCCAAGGCACTGGCTCCTTTATTATTATCGACCGCCTAACCAACGTAACCATTGGTGCTGGCATGGTAACCAGCGCCGCCAACGACGATTACGACAATCGCCCGGTTAGCGCCGAAGAAAAAGCCCGTCGCTTTAACCAACAGCCTGCGGTAGTAAGCCTTGTGGGCGACAACGCCAGCGAAATTGCTAACGGCCTAGACCGCCGTCTATTTGAAATGGGGCGTTTGGCCACCATAGCCACCGCTTTTAATGCCGCCGTATTAAAAGACGCAGGCTTAGTGGTATTAGTAGCAGGCGAAGCAAAAGACGCAGACATTCGCCTTGAAACCCAAGATGAACCGTTGGAAAACCTAATTTCCGCTCTGAAAAAGCAAGAAATTATCTAACTTTCTACGCCAAGAGCTAGGCGCCAAGAGCACAGCGCTTAGCTTGCGGCGATAACTGCAACTTACTTGATAAACACCACAAAAAAGCGTTGACAGCCCAAAAGATATTGGCATAATACGCGCCACTTGAACGGCACACCGGCTCGTTCAAGCAAGTTTGAAGTGGCAATGTAGCTCAGCCGGTTAGAGCACAGCATTCATAATGCTGGGGTCACTGGTTCAAGTCCAGTCATTGCTACCACTTATTCCAAGGCCTAGCAGGTTAGCACCTACTAGGCTTTTTTGTTTTACTCTCCCAAAACTCGTCAAAGGGCAACTAGGGAGCAACCGCAGTTCACCAAAAAAAGCTGCGTGCCCCTGCTCTATTGGCTAATAGCCAAATTCAGCTTTATTAGGCTTTGAGTTTCTTGCCCAAGAATGAGAAAATCGCGCCAATTTTTGACTAGCTCACAGGTTTAACAGATGACCGCTCAACTGATTGATGGTAACGCTCGCGCTAAAGCTATCCGCGCAGAAATTCAAGAAAAAGTGCAGGCTCGCAAAGAGCAAGGCTTAAGAGCACCGGGGTTGGCGGTTATTTTGGTGGGTAACGACCCAGCTTCAGAAGTGTACGTTTCACACAAGCGTAAAGACTGCGAGCAAGTGGGTTTGTTAAGCAAAGCTTACGATTTGCCAGCAACCACCAGCCAGCAAGAGCTGTTAGACCTGATTGATGCCCTAAACAACGACAACGAAGTAGACGGTATTTTGGTGCAATTACCCTTACCTAAAGGCTTGCACGCCGAAGAGATTTTAGAGCGTATCAACCCTAAAAAAGACGTAGACGGCTTTCACCCCTACAACGTTGGCCGTTTAGCCCAGCGCATTCCTCAGCTTCGCCCTTGCACGCCTTATGGCGTGATTGATTTGCTTAAACAAACTGGCGTAGACCTACACGGCCAACACGCAGTTATCGTAGGCGCGTCTAATATTGTTGGCCGCCCCATGGGGCTTGAGTTGCTACTAGCAGGCAGCACAGTAACCACCTGCCATCGTTTTACCAAAGAGCTAGCTGAACACGTTAACCGCGCTGATATTGTCGTAGTAGCCGTTGGCAAACCCGGTATTGTTAAAGGCGAATGGATTAAAGAAGGCGCTATCGTTATCGATGTGGGCATTAACCGCACCGCTGACGGTAAATTAGTCGGCGACGTAGACTTTGAAGAAGCCGCTAAACGCGCATCTTTTATCACCCCAGTTCCCGGTGGCGTTGGCCCCATGACACGCGCTAAATTGCTAGAAAATACCCTGTGGGCTTGTGAGAATTTGCATTCCGTTTGACCGTAGGGGCGGTTTTTAACCGCCTGCGGGCGATTGCAAATCGCCCCTACAAACAAGCGTCCCTACAGAACGCCCCACGCCAAGCCCTAAGCGCCTTGCGTTCAGCCCTTAGTCCAAGTCGTCCCTTCTGGCCCATCTCGCAGCACAATTCCTTTCGCTACTAATTCATCGCGCACGGCGTCGGCGGTGGCGAAGTCTTTGGCGGCTTTAGCGGCAGCGCGCTTGGCAATCATTTCTTCTACCCATTGGGCTTCGTCCCCTGCTCCGCTCTGTAGGTATTCTTGTGGGTCGGATTGTAGGCAGCCTAACACACCGCCTAAGAAACGCAGTTGGCCAGCCAATGCGGCTTGTTGCTCGCCTTCAGCCTTGTTAATGGCACGAGCCAGCTCAAATAAGGCGGCAATGGCTTCTGGGGTGTTGAAGTCATCGTTCATGGCTTTGTGGAAGTGAGCGCTGTATTCATTGTCGAGGTCTTTTACTTCACCGACGGGTACGCCCATTAGCGCGTTATAGAAACGCTCTAGCTTGGTTTGTGCTTCCTTTAGGCTGTCTTCGCTGTAGTTAATGGGGCTGCGGTATTGGCTTGAAAGTAAGAAAAAGCGCACCACTTCGGCGGAGTATTTTTCTAATATTTCACGAATAGTAAAAAAGTTGCCTAAGGATTTAGACATTTTTTCACCATCTACCCGCACCGCCCCCGCATGCATCCAAGTGTTGGCGTAGGATTTTCCGTGCGCGGCTTCGGATTGAGCAATTTCGTTTTCGTGGTGAGGGAATTTAAGGTCTGGGCCGCCACCATGAATATCAAAGCTTTCGCCTAAGCAAGAATGGGTCATTGCCGAGCATTCAATATGCCAGCCAGGGCGACCAATTCCCCAAGGGGATTCCCAGTGTGGCTCGGAAGGTTTAGCCGCTTTCCACAGCACAAAATCAAGCGGGTCGCGTTTGGCTTCGCCCACTTCAATGCGTGCGCCAGCGGCCAGTTCGTCAATAATTTTGCCCGACAACTTGCCGTAATCTTTAAAATTACGCACTGCATAATACAAATCGCCATTGGCGGCAGCGTAAGCAAAGCCTTTGCTTTCAAGCGTTTGGCTTAACTGAATAATTTCACCAATGTGTTCAGTGGCTTTAGGCTCAGCGCTGGGGCGTTCGATACCTAAAGCGTCGGCGTCTTTGTGCATTTCAGCAATAAAACGCTCGGTAAGCGCGCTAATGCTTTCGCCATTTTCGTTGGCGCGTTTAATAATTTTGTCGTCGATATCGGTGATATTGCGGATGTAATTCACCTCCAAACCGATATGGCGCATATAACGCACAATTACATCAAAAGCCACCATCACACGCGCATGGCCAAGGTGGCAGAAGTCGTACACGGTCATGCCGCACACATACAGCCCTACCTTGCCAGCAACCAGCGGCTTAAACGTCTCTTTTTGGCGAGTGAGGGTGTTGTAAATTTGTAAAGTCATGTTATTTCTCTTTGGTCGAAGGTCGAGGGTCGAGCGCATATCACCGTAGACGAAAGACCCTTGACTCTCGACTCTCAACTTTAAGCTCTAGACGCAAAGCGTTTAGCTTTGCAGCCCTTTATCTTCTTTTAAACCAATGGTTAGGTTAAACACAGGGTGCTCGGCGTTATGGTCATAGCGGTCAGCGACATAATAGCCTTCACGCTCAAACTGGAAGTTACTTTCAGGCGCTACATTCACTAAAGCAGGTTCGGCGTAGGCGGTTTTCACTTCCAAAGAATGTGGGTTCACATAATCCATAAAGTTGCCTTCGGTTTTGTCTGGGCTTTGGTGAGTGAATAAACGCTCATACAAGCGCAGCTCCACCGGTTTGCTGTGCGAAGCCGATACCCAGTGCACTACGCCTTTGGGGTTAATCTCATCAGCAGGATTTTTGCCCAACGTATCTTCAATCAATTTGGCGCGCACCAAGGTAACGTTGCCGTCGCTGTCTTTTTCGTAGCCAGTCGCTTCAAGCACATAGGCATGGCGTAAGCGAATGCGGTTGCCCGGAGTAAACTTCCTCTTAAATTTCTTGCTGTATTCTTCTTTAAAGTCGCCTTGATCGATATACAGCTCTTTGGTGAACGGCATCTCGCGGCTACCCAAATCTAAATCTGGGTGATAAGGCGCAGACAGCATTTCTATATGGTCGTCGGCTAGGTTTTCAATCACCACTTTAAGTGGGTTTATTACCACCATAGCGCGCGGTGCGTTGGTGTTTAAATCGGTGCGAACGGCGTGTTCAAGCATGGCGATATCCAC
>JBASZG010000270.1:0-5226 GCA_049277875.1 Venatoribacter sp. | reverse complement strand
GGATGATATGCGCGGTTTCCACGAGAAATGCGTCGTCCTCTTTGTTTTGCTCTTTTTCTTTGTTGCTGTCGGCGTCGCTTTCGCTGTCTTCGTCTTTATCTAACTCTTTTAGTGACTGCAACAGCGCAATGCCTTTGGCTTTGCGACGCTGGTTTTCCAAAGCCAAGCGCTTGTCGTCGTTTTCTTTTCGCTCGGCATCGCGGACTTTCTTGCTCAGAGAAACCTGAGTTTGTTCACGCAGTTTGTCGATTAGCTTTTTCTGTTCGTTTAAATAAATAAAATCAGGATCCTGTTGTACGCGCTGATCGTGCAGCTTTTGCAAAGGTTTTAGCTCGCTGGCTAAATCGTTGTTAGACAAATACAACGCTGGAGCAATGGCATCCCAAGGCATCGAATCGCTCAGTGCGCTTTCGCCAATTTTGCTGGCATCAATCACTGAAGGAAAACTAATATCGGGAATAACCCCTTTGTGTTGAGTGCTGTCACCAGAAATGCGGTAAAACTTGGCCTGAGTAATTTTTAATTGGCCAGAACGCAAAGGACGCAGTGATTGCACTGTGCCTTTGCCAAAGGTTTGGCTGCCTACAACCAAACCGCGACCATAGTCTTGAATGGCACCAGCAAAAATTTCAGAGGCCGAAGCACTTAAGCGATTGACCAAAACAGTAATGGGGCCATCGTAAAGCTGGCTAGGGTCGGTGTCGGCTAACACGTCAACGCGCCCGTTGTTGCCACGCACTTGCACCACAGGTCCAGTTCGAATAAATAAGCCGGTTAGGTTAATGGCTTCTTCTAGCGAACCGCCGCCGTTGTTACGCAAATCTATGATTAAACCTTCCACGCCTTCTTCTTTTAGCTCTCGAATCAACTTGGCTACATCGCGGGTGGTGCTGGTGTAATCGGGTTTGTTTTCCATGCGAGCCTGAAAGTCGATATAGAAAGTTGGAATGTCGATCACCCCAATCTTGTGCTCTTTGCCGCCTTGCTGCACCTTGATAATGTCTTTTTTGGCCGATTGCTCTTCTAATTTGACTTCATCGCGCACAATGGCAATTACCTTGGTGGCGTCATCGGTGGCGTTGGCGGGTAAAATCTCTAAGCGAACTGTGGTGCCTTTAGGGCCACGAATTAAATCGACGACCTCATCTAAGCGCCAACCAATAACGTCTATCATTTCCTTATCGCCTTGGGCGACACCTAAAATTTTATCGGCAGGGTGTAGGTTGCCTGCCTTCGAGGCAGGGCCTGCAGGCACAATGCGCACCACCTTGGTATTCTCGTCTTCGCTTTGCAGCACAGCTCCAATACCCTGTAACGATAGGCTCATGTTGATATTGAAGTTCTCTGAATTGCGTGGTGATAAGTAATTGGTATGTGGGTCGAAAGCCGCCGTTACAGCATTCATAAAGGCTTGGTAGGCGTCTTCGGTTTTTACCTGATGAATGCGATTGAGCTGGTTTTGATAGCGTTTATGCAAAAGCTCTATGGCGGCTTGGTTTTCCTTGCCAGCATTATGTAAGTTCAGCAGGGCATTTTTTAAACGTTTGCGCCATAAATCATCTAGCTCGGCGGTGGTGGTTAACCAAGGGGCTTTTTCGCGGTCAAGCTCTAGGCGCTCATCTTTTTCAAATTTGTACTTGGCGGCATTTTTTTCTAACTCGGTCAGCAAATAAGATAGGCGTTCATTCACGCGCTGCTGAAAACGATTGTAAATAAAGTAAGCTGGGCGCATGTCGCCACGGCTAAGTGCTTCGTCTAACTTAAAGCGATATGGCTCGAAGTCGGCGATGTCTTGCGCTAAGAAATAACTGCGAGAGACGTCTAAGTCTTTAATATAAATATCTAAAATTCGTGACGATAAGTTGTCGTTTAAACGCAAGCTTTCGTAGTGGCCACGCAACAGGTTGTTCATGATTTGCTGAGTGGTTAATGCTTGGTCTTGGTTGGGTTCAAGCGGGGTAAAAGGGGTGCCAGGTACCACATCTGGAATGCTGGCTAATACCGATACACTGCCAACAAATGCAAAGCAAAGCCCTATCGTGCGCAAGGATTTTTTTAATAATAAAGACATAAACAACTCATTGTTGGTGTATTTGTACTCACATAACCATGTGGGTATGATGCCCGCTGTTTTTTTTCGGCTCAAGCTAATTGTACCTAATACTAGCCCCATTTTGCGTTGCGGCTTAGCTTAGTTGGGTTTTGGCAAGAGAAATTCCATTTTTGTAGCGTTTCATTTTATGTTGTTAAAGCAAGAGGAGTACGCCATGGCACGTTTAAAGCTTGATTTACCTGAAGAGTTTATTTTTACCACTCATCTGGATGTGCGCGTAACCGAAATTAACTATGGCAACCACGTTGGCAACGATCGCATGGTGTCTTTGTTGCACGAAGCACGTTTACGTTTTTTACGCTCTTTTGGCTTCAGTGAATTTAACGTAGGTGGTGTCGGCATTATTGTTTCCGACTTGGCCGTGTGCTTTACCGCAGAATCTTTTGTAGGCGATACCCTTACTTTTGAAGTTGGCGTTACCGATTTTAACCGCTACGGCTGTGATGTGATTTATCGCGTAACCAACCAGGCAGAAGAAAAATTAGTAACCAAAGCCAAAACCGGCATCGTGTTTTTTGATTACGACGAGCGTAAAGTGGCTCGTATTCCGCGTGTCTTTTTAGAAAAAGTTGCGCCAAAACAGCTTGAAGAAACCAACGCCTAGAGCCTTGTATGGAAAAAACCGTTCATCAGTTTCAAACCACCACCTGTAAGCAGCGCACTCTGTTGTTAACGCGCGAGTGTGCCAGTAAGCCGCAGCGTTTGTTGCTGCTGCATGGTGCTGGCGTGGCAGGTGAAACCACTTGGACTTTCTTAGCCCATTACCTTACTCAGTGGGACGAAATTCTTATCCCGGATCTAGCAGGCATGGGTGAGGCGCAGTTTTTAAATAACCAAGCACCTAAGCTTCAAGATTACGTTAATCAAGTGAAAGAACTGCTGGCCTATTTCAACTGGCCTAAATACGAGTTTGATATCGCAGGCTATTCGTTTGGTGGCTTGGTTGCAGAGTCTTTGCTGCGCCATCAGCCCTTTAATCAGCTTTGCTTTTTACTAGAACCAGCCATGCTGTTCTCTGGTGACTGTGAGCAAGTTGTCGATAAAGGCCAATGCTATTTGCGTGTTGCTAAGGAGGTATTGGCCAACCCCAGTGCCGAACTGCCTTATCACCACTTTTTAGATTTGGTTTCACCAAAACGTGAAAAAGAAGGCCGCACTGAGCGGCTTATTATTCAGCGCTTACAGGAAAACGCTCAGGGTTTGGCTCAAGCTTTAATGGCCATTACCGATGCCTTAAATCAAGACTGTGTTTATTACACTCAATGGCAAGCGCCTATGTCGGGGGCCAGTTTTGTAGGCGGCTTAAGTTGGGATGTGATGCACCAGCGCCATCAGCGCTTAGCCAAAGAAAGTGCCAATTGGCACTATGAAACGGTAGCAAACGCCGACCACAGTTTGGTGTTTACTCGCCCGCGTTCCATCGCGGCGGTAATGAATGCGCTTAAACAGCGAGTTACTGATAGTAAGAGCTAATAAAATCGATAAAGGCACGGCTTTTATTGGCTAAATAACGATTCTGTGGAAACACGATTTTGATGGTACGCACAGGAATTTCAATTTCAGGGAAGAGCTGAATTAACTCACCTTTTTGTATGTGCTTCTCGGCCAAATAACTGGGTAGGGCAGCAATGCCCATGCCTGCAACACAAGCCTCGTTAACTAGGTCTATGTCGTTTACCGATAGCGAGCGCTCAGCCGATGTAAATTTAAAACCGTGGTCTTTTTCAAATTGGCGCAACCAGTTAATGCGTGCGTATTCGGCGTTAGCCACCACTAAAATGCAGTGGTTGTTTAAATCTTCAAGCTGCTTGGGCATGCCCCATTTGTCTAAGTAAGACTTCGCCGCACACACTACAATACGCTGTTCGGCAATGGGCTTAGCAATCAGGCGTGAATCTTCTTGAGTGCCTAAACGAATGGCAAAATCGAAGCCTTCTTTAACAATATCCACTGGGCGGTCGGAAATATGCAGATCGAAGCTAATGTCTGGGTATTGCTCGGAAAACTTGGTCAAAATACGAGCCAACTCGCGGCGGCCAAAATTCGACATGGTGGTAATGCGTAGCTTGCCGCGTGGAGTTATATCGAAATCGGTGACCAGCTTTTCTGCTTCGGTGATTGACTCTAAAATATTTTCACCATGTTGGTAAAACATTTGCCCCGCTTCGGTTGGGCTAACCGAGCGAGTGGTGCGGTTTAACAAGCGCACGCCTAAGCGCTCTTCTAATGCACTGATTTGCTTGCTGATGGCAGAAGGTGTTACCCCCAGTTCGTCGGCAGCGGCGGTAAAATTACGGGTACGAACAACGGTAATAAAGGTTTGGAGGGAATCCACACGCGACATGATTATTAACTCTTTCTGCTTAATCCTATTTAAAACGAATTATATGTGATTAATTGGAAAATATAAGTTCAATCTTAGTCGTAATCTTTTTATCTGAGCAAATGATTATGTCTTATTTTTCATTAGTTCTTAGGCTTAGGTGAATAAAGATTAAGTAGCCCTGCACAGATAATCAGCCCTGCGCCAAGCCAAGTTGTCCAAAGCGGAATCTCGTCCCAAAACCACCAACCCATCAGCGCGCCATAAATAATAGAGCTGTAAGAATACACCCCAATCGAGCCAGCAGGAGCAAGGCGATAGCCCTTGGTAACGGCCAACTGGCCAGCACTGGCAATAATTCCTAGCCCCACCAACCATACCCACAGCTCATTTGGCACAGGCTGCCAATTTAATAATGCCGCAGGAAAAGTAACCAAAGTGGAAATTACCGCGTAGTAAAATACTATACGCTGGCTGCTCTCGGTGGCGGCCATGCTGCGAATGGCTATTTTAGAAAGCGCCATAAGCATGGCGCCAAGCACCCCCACATAAAGCGCGATAACAGGCCAGTTGGCTTGGCTGTCTGCACCCAAATTAGGCCAAAGCACCACGCCCACGCCAAAAAAACCAACGCCAATAGCCAGCAAGTTGTAACGCGTGGCCGGCTCTTTTAGCCATAAATAAGCAAATAAAGGAATAAAAAGCGGGCCAGAAAGTTTAACTAAAAAAGCCTCGGTCAGTGGCAAACGCCCCAGCGTCCAAAAATAACAATACATAGCCGACACCCCAA
>JBASZG010000269.1:0-14983 GCA_049277875.1 Venatoribacter sp. | reverse complement strand
ATACCCCCCCGACTTAAAGGGGATTAAGACGCCATACGTTTAGCTACGGTAGCAACGTGAGCTATATAAATACCCCCCCGACTTAAAGGGGATTAAGACAGAGCGACTGGAACAACTTATACAAGGTAACTATATAAATACCCCCCCGACTTAAAGGGGATTAAGGCCTTTTCGGGCGAATACAATTCGCCCTACGAAAATATAAATTCCCTTAAAATATATGGAGGCCATCAGCTGTCAGCACGAAATGGACTAGCAGTGAGCTATCGATTTAAATGTTTTATCGCGATACACAGTAATAATTTCACCAGTTTGTGACATAACTAAGTGAATACCTTCCATTTTGTTTAACAGCGCATATTTATGAGAGTGCTTTTCTATTTCTTTTTTACCGACGCTAAAAAACAACGCTCCGCGTTGGTAGGTTTTACGCCCAAAGCGCAGTGTGGCACTTATCATGGCGGCGGTAATGTTGCGTTGGCTAGCTCGTGTAATAGCATGATGTGTGCAGTTAAGTTGTGAGTACATATTTATTTCCTTTCGTTGAGTTTTTAAGACAAATATATATGCACAAGCCAAATAAATACTGATTGGCAAGCTTGTGATTTTAGGCTGTTTTTTTCTTTATGATTTCATTTCTATTTTTTATAATAAACCACGAGGTAAGAACAGACTTTGTTAATCTTGGCATAAAAAATATCAACAATAAAAATAGAATAATCCAGTTTAAATTTATTCTAGGTATAACGGAGGTTGCAACTGGATCAACCACTAATTGTTTAGCTGCATCTATTCCAGGTTCAATCACAAGCTTTTTGGTGCCATCAATAAATCCTTGTGGAGATTTAATAAACGCGCCTACGGTTATAGCATAGGTAAGTGCTTTTTTATTTCGCCAAATAAAATCCATTCCTGCATCTCCGTATTTAGTTATTACAGTGAGTAATTCTGCACCAGTACCGGTTGCTGTAAACACGCCGCTATTAGCGGCAATCCCCATCTGTTGCACGCCTTTTTTAGAAAGCTGGTTCATTGCTGGAATGCTATTTTTTCCTAGCTGAGTTATTAGCTTCTCAGCAAGACCGGGGTGCTTAATTAACAGCTCTGCCGCCTCATCACCATGTTGTAGAAAAAGATCTAACTTTTTGGGATCTTTCATTAACCAAAGTGCTTCATCCCCATATTTTTTGTGTAGTTTAATTAGCTTAGGAGCCTGAATACCTGCTTTTTCAAACGCATCTACACCAACCTGGCCCGTTTTTTTTAAAAGTGGCAGTGCATCATCACCGTATTTGCCAATAAGGTGATTTGTTTGTTCACCGAGCTGGTTAGCTGTTTTAGTTGCTACTTTTTGGCCTTGTTTGGTAAAAACTGCTTCACCAACTTCTTTAATAGCCTTTACAGGGCCTGCGCTAGCCATGCTGCTAATAATAGATAGCGTGATGACTGCTATGGCTAAAACCACTTTACTGAAAAAATTCTTATTCATTACTTTCTCTCCAAGATTGCCAATAATCAATTCGTTGTTTAATTGATTCATTCAATTTTTCCTGAATCGCACTTGTCATTACCCATTCAATATCGTTTAGTGCGCTATTCAGCTCTTGCTCAACTTCTTGATCAATACTCCAGAAAATATCTATTGCCACATCAATGCCAAGACCCACTACAAGTGTTAAAAAATTTGCTCTTGTTCCCTTCGACAAAACTTTCAACCCCATCCTTCCCATTGGTATTTTTTTCGCAATGGCCGGTGCTGTATTGAGCATTACATGAGCAGTTACAACAGCCAGCACTTCTCTAGCTATCGCTTTTCTAGCCCCTAGAGAAGACAGCCTCGTAACTTCTTTTACTGAGTTTTCATATTGCTCTACCGCAAGATGATCTAGCTCTTTTTTGGCACTGTAGCCTTCGATGTAATTAGCTAAATTTAGAGCAAGTTCATTTTCAACCCCCTCAAGATTTTTTAAGGCTTCTAATGTAACTTTATTAATTAGCTCAAGAACATCTTCCTCAGTAAATATATACTCATAAAACAACTCTTCTATATAAGAGTTATAGCTATCCCCCATAAGCGGAATAAATGACTTAGCGTATTGGTATTGACCCTTGTAGCTTGTTATTTCTTTAGAAAACTCAGAAACATTTAATTTTTTTGAATAGATAAAACTATAAATCTCATCTGAAGAAGCTTCTGCTATTTTTTTTGCATCACATACGGCAAGGCTAAAATAATGTTCTTCGGTTAACCGCTCATGCTGTTCATTATTGATTTTATTGCGAATGTCGTCGCAGCTTAAATCATTCGTTTCTTCAATACTTTCTGTAACAATCATTATGCAGAGCACTACAAATGAAGCCAGGAAAAGATAAGCTAGAAACTTAAAAGTTTTATACGCAGTTATAATAATTACTTTAAGAGTTTTCATAGCTTACCTTTCTTCACTCAATAGTTTGTAAGGCTTAATTTAACTTAGAAAGAAGAAGTTTTTTTACTTGGCAAGCTTGTTAAACTCTCAAAATAACGACCCATTTACTGAGCTATTTTTTGTGCTTAAGATGCAATTTAGATCTTTAAAATTATTTTTATTTACTTCTATTACGTTTGTTTCGTTCAATAACTGCCTGTTTAAATCATACTTTGGATTGTCTGCATCGGTATCTGGGTTGTAGACCACGGCGCGAGTTATGCCGTAATTGGAGGCATATTCCATAGCCAAGCGTGAGCCACTATCATTCCCTAGTTCATTTTTGGCATAGCTGGAGATTAATATAACGGCATCGCTAAACAGTGCTTGCAGCCGATCACGCTCTTGATAACGGCCAATCATTTCCATTTGGCTTTTGGGCTCACTTAAATATTCTGAGATAAGAAGCCCGCCACTTTGTACTATTTGCTCTGCTAGTGCGGTATTCTGCCAGGTGCAATATGTGCAATAGGGCTTGGAAGTATGGCAACCGTTTTGCCGCCCTGCTCCAGGCAAGCCCTATGAGCGACAGTGTCACAGCCTAAAGCTAAGCCACTCACTATTATTTTATTATTTATGACTAAGCTATGAACTAGTTCCGTCTCAAATTCTACGCTATGCGTATCAGGCTCTGTAATAAAGTTTTCAATGTCTCTGCGTCGTTATTATTGATGGCCTGTATAGCCTGCTTATAGGCATTTGAGCCATTGCTTTCTTGACTCGCGGCCTTTGCCCAAGAAATGAAATAGTCTGAGGAAGAATTTAATGCCAAATCAACCGCTGTTTGATTATTTTTATTACGCACAAAAGGATTGGCAGAGCTTGCCACTAAATACTCAAACGCTTTGCTATCTCCACGTAAAATCGCCTGTTGCAATACCGTGTTTCCCGCTTCATCGGCGGGTGCATTTATATCTACCCCAGCTTCTATTTGCTTTTCTACGACTTTGTATTTTTGATTTTCAAATGCTTTCGAAAGCACCTGTGTGTTTGGTTTGGTGGCACAAGCCGACAGCACTAAAGCCGCAGCCAATAGCGCCAATGATTTAATACCTTTATTCATGAACCTAAAACTACGTTTCATTAGAAAACCACCCTAGAAGCCAACACCCCTAGGGGGAGTGTTATACACATTAGCTTTTGCTATTCATTATAAATTTGTAAGCCTTTTCCTTATTGCTGTTCTTGTCTGCGTTCGCCCAGCCTTCAACAAGCCCTTGGTGTAGCTCCCAGGCCAAGTTAGCTACGCGTTTTTTACTGTCTTCGTTTGATTTATCGAGGTTAAGCTCAGTAAAAAATTTATTTATTTTTTTAGATAAATTTTCAATCAAATCATTTTCGTTAATTTTAATTAAGGCAAGCCTAATCGGTGTATCAGGATCACTAGCATCCACTGAATTAAGCGTATTAAGACTTTCACAATGCTTGGCTAATAGCTCGATTTCCTTTTCATTCAGCGAAAAATACCCATAACCAGACGCACCTTTTGCACCCATACCTTGCTCTTGCAAAGCGGTTTCAAGTAAGCGTTTGGCATAGCCCGTCCAGTCTTCATCACCTTCTATTACAAAATAGAAACTTCCTTGCACTGCTAATTGCTGGTTAGGTGTGGGCGATTCAGTACCATCGGCTTTTTCTTTTGCTCCTGAATAGTATTTTTGCTGATGAACAGTAACTACCTCACCTGCAAATGGGGTGCTGTCTGCACCAATACTAAATTCAGCGTTTTTACTTAAAGGGGGCAGCCACCAAGCATCGTGCCAAATTAAAAATCCAGCGTTCGGTTTATCGGCTTCTTCATCGGTACCAAACAGAATGTCAGAAATTTGCTGCATGCCTTGCTCAAGCACAGTGCGTTCTACGCCCTTATCATCCTTTATTAAAACAGGTAAACCTGCGCTATCTTTTTGGCAGTAAGCCTGCTCAAAAAAACTGCGCACTATTCCTTTTACTGCCGAGCCAGGCAGCATAGGCATACCATAAGCATGATGAGTTACCACACCTGTTTCTAATGCCCCCCCCAGGCTTAGCCCTGTAAATAAACGCCCACCTAGCTTTGCCGCCACCGAAACAAATTGAGTAGGTAAGGTTGCATTAAAGCTATTTGTTGCCAGCAGCCAGCGATCTAACGCTCGCAGATAAAGCTCCGATGGCTTAACCTTTGATATTGTTTTAATTAATCGCTGCTTGGACTCTTTCTCGTTTTTTTCCCAGCGCTCAAGCCCACGCTGTACTAATAACCCCGCGTGCGCATCATTGCAGCTCTTAATGATGTCACGCATGGCGTTTCTTACTAATTCCACCATACTTACCCCCTATTCTTTTCTAACAAAGCTTGGGTGTAACGCTTTAGCCAAGAGCTGGCATCTAACGCTTTACGAGTGAGCAGCTGGTATTCTTGTACATCGCTTTTAAGCAATAGGGCATGTAAATCCTTAGCATCAATAATACCTTCAATATGACGCAGCAGCTCTTTATGCTCAGCTTCATCTTTAGCTTTTAAGAAGCCAACCGCTTGCATCAAGCCTGCCTGCATAATCATGGCGGGGAAACTTAATGCCAAGGTACGGTATTTTGCCTCTATAGGATCTTTTTGAAGTTTTTCCACTAAAGGAAAAGCCGCTTCTGCATAACGGTGAGTACGAATTCTCATAACAACCTCCTTATTTAGCTGCACTTAATAACATACGGCACAGGCCACGACCTACTGTATGTTTGCCGCCAATTTGTGCCTTTATTTCTTTATCTAAAGGCAGGTACTGAGCTAATTCTTCTGCGGTTTTTCTGTCTTGGCTGCGAGAAGCGGCCACTCCCAATACACCCCATAAAACCGATTCGGCAGGTAAATTTTCTTCATTCCATAACGCGCCTTCCTTAACAATGCGCGTATCACGATCAATACGAATGCGAGTACGCACTTCGGTGGCTGTATCAGCTAAGAAAGAAAACACATCGTCGGGCAGAATAACAAATCGCTCTGTAAAAATAGTCTGCCAATCGCTTGCTTGAAAGCTGCCCTTTGGATACAGGTTTTCAGCGATTTCCTGCGCCCAGTTATCTATGCTTTCTGAAGTTTCAGCACCTATGTCCAAATCTTCCAAAGCCACTTGACCTTTAATTTCAAGCGTTGAGTTACCAGTAACCGCCGCCTTACCTTCAAAGTTAGGGACTTTTAATTCAATACCTGTATCACGTTTATATTGATTTAAAATAAATGGGCAAGTGGCGTAAGCCAGGGTTCCAGCAAATGAACGAATCGGCAAAACAAGCAAGTTAGCGTCACCAAAAGCCAAAGCGCCTGCATGAGTATCAGAATGAGAATCCGAAGAGTCTGGCCCAAACAATGTTTTAACTAAGGCGCTGGCGTCTTCACCGTTAAAATTAAACTGTGCAGCGGCTTCATCCCGCAGCACCCCCTTAATGGCAGAGCCTGGCACAATGGGTAAATTAGTCGCTTTTGCACGGGCAATGGGCAAGTCCACCACTCCTACGCCTTGGCCAGTACCCACATGCAATGCAGACAGTGCTTGTAAATGAAAAATACGAGTTTGCATAATTAATTCCTTATAAGTTTGTATTTATTACTGAGCCCAAGGCGCGACAATCGCAGCACCAAAGCCATCGTGTTTATCTTGTTGGTGATCGGCCAAGGGGCTAAGCCACAGAGCTTTTAAATCGGCTTCGGTTAAATCATTTTGTAATTCAAACCAATATACCGAGCCCACGCCTACCGCTTTGCGCGTCGCTTTAGGCTTCCACACAATGGAATCCCAGCCGGAAACCGGCAGCCAGCGATCAATAGCCACAGCCTTTAAAGCCACCTTTACCTTGGTATTTGGCAAAGTGCCCTGCATGGTTTTGGCATCTATCCATGCGGGTAAATAGCCTTGCGCAAACACAGCAGGCGTTAAAAAGGTTAAAGAAAAGCCCTTGGCCTGATTGATATCTGACAGAAGCTGACCAGAAGGCTGCAGAAAATTTGACTGGCTCTTGGCGGGAGAAAAATATGACAATCTACGCTCCCCACCAAAAACCGCCGTGCTTTCTTGTAGGCTTTCAGCACAGAGCAATAAAAACCCGAGCCGCTGTTCATTCCAAGCTTCTTTGCTCGCATCCCATTGATTACCTAGGTCAAAATTAGCCGTTTGAAAAAGCTTACCGTCTTCTGCAGCTCGCGTATTTCTATCAATAGCCACATGAGTGCGAATTTCAACAGGCAAGCCCGCTAACCCAGCATTTTTCACCTCATCAAATCCGAGTTTTTCCCCTGCCTGCCAAGCCAAAAAATGCTCTAAAGTCCAGTAAGCCGCGCCTGATTTTGGTTTACCTTTAATAGCGTTTTCCATTTGCACAGGCAATAAATTATCGGGTAAGTCTGCCCCACACTCTTGCTCATAAGCCTTAGGCGTTAAACGAATCAGCTCGGTTTTTCCTGTCGCTTTATTTTCAAAATACAAAGCATTGGCAGGCTTAGACACCAGCACCTCGTAGTTCTGTTTGTCCGTACTTTTAAAGCGCACTAAAAATGGCCCAACAGCTTGAGTGCTAAGCAATTCTTGATAATCGGCATTTTGCAGTTTGCCTTCATAAGTTTGTAGATTCCCCTGTGCCTGCTCTACTTTTAGCGCGCGCACTAAGCCTGCTGCACTAGAGGGCAAAGGAAATATCACGTCTTGTGCCGAAGCCAAATTGCCAAAAGGTTTGCCTGTACGAAACACCAAAGGCGCAAGCGGTTCTAATAAATAGCTGTTCATTATTCACCATCCTTCCCTAAATCTTGTTGGGTTCTTGCTGCCAGCCAGCGCGCCACAATCAATTCATCCGCCAAAGCTTGTAAACCAATTTCACCCGCTCTTTTAAGCAGGATGGCTATATGCTCTTTATTCACTTTCTCGCCTTTATTAGTGCGACTGTGTTCGAGCATGCGTTTAAATTCTGCCCCTTCAATACCGCGTTGCACTTCTGGGTTTTGGGCAACGCCTGCGGTGCGCATTCCCACTGCACGAGTGTCGTAAGCAATGCGTGAAGGTAAGGATTTTTGCTGATACAGCCCAATCCAGTAATTAAAAGTCTTATGGGCATCGGTATCGGCCCAACTAAAGCGCAGCTTGGTTACATTCCCTGAGCGCACATCTAAGCAAATACCTAAGGCGTTACGGCGTTTAACGGCATCGTTAATATGGTCACCCTTAGCAAAAGCTTCGGCCTGGCTGGCTAAAGCACGAATACTACTCAGCGGAGTAACATGGTGCTCAATGGCCAAACCAACCGATAAAGTAGGCACTGGCGCTTCAAGTTTATCCGCTATCGCTTTAAGACTTTGAGTAAATAATTCACTCAGTGCTTGAGCGCAAACATAGGCCGTATTTAAAGGAACAAAGCCCAAAACATCATCACCACCTGCATAAATACAGTGGCCAAAATACCGGCGCATCGCTTCTGCAACGCTGCCCGCAAAATTAGATAACGCCTGAGTAATCTCTTTATGAGCCGCTACCGTTTTGGCTTTATCCAATAATTCCCCCATACGGTCACCGTCTGCCAGCAACAACACCCCATAACTATTTGGCTGTTTATAACTATCCCATAAAGGCTTTATGGCAGATTTAAACTCGGATAAAAGCTGACTGGTTTCAGAATCGTGTTTACCATCGCGAACAGCCGCATCAAAGCGTGAGCGATATAATAATTGGCCATCAAAAGGCAAAGCAGAGTAAATGCCTTTATTGCCCTTAACACGGGTGGCCAAATCCGCCTTAACGAGTTTTTCATAGGCTGCATTAACTGGTGCCAACAGCTCGGGGGTTTTTTCTTCAATATCACGCAGCCACGCATCCGCAGCAATACGAGAAAATGGGGTAAATTGTTCGGCCACCTCTTTTAAGCCCAAGCGTTTAACCACGCCCATACAGTCCAACTGCTCAGAATCTGACAAGCCTAATTTAAGGCGAGTGCGGTTTTGCGTTTTTTCAGTGAGCACCGTCTCGCGCGCGCCATCTAAGGATGATTTAGGCAGCATTAAAGCAGAATCGTAAGGGTTAGTTGCCGCAGGAGAAAAGTCGCGCGTAGCTTTGCGAGCCGCCAAAGCAGACGACGCCAGCCCTACCGCTTCACTATAATTTTCAGCACTTTTTAGCACCGCCCAAGCTGCCTGTACTTCCACATAATCCTTTAGCTGAGCTTGCCAAATTGCCTCACGTGTATCCTGTACGGGTAATTCTTCCAGCACTTTATTGGCTTCGTCTATAAAGCGCTGCTTAGCGGCTTGCTTGGCTTTCTCTACTGTGTTTTTTAATGAAGAAAGATCGGCGGCGCTCACTATGGCTTGAATTTTATTTCCCACAGAAAAATCAGAATTGGGTAATAAATCCTGCTCATTGCTTTTATTCACCGCCGGGAAAATCAAGTCTGCCCCTTGCGCATACAGCGAATAAGCACAGGCTTTAGCCAGCTCAGAAAGCAGCCCAGAGCCACTCCAAAGGTCGCGGCTTTTACGCGCCGCAGCAATAAGGCTTTGTACTGGGCCAACAGATAAAATCACTACATAATCGGTCATAAAATACCCTTATCCAGCAAAAAAATTAGCAAAGGCTTGAATCGGATCCGTGCCGTTATTGTCTCTAACAGGCTGAATATGCTGTACCACATCAGCTTGCCATACGGGATATAACTCACGGCTACCAACGGTTACCTGCTGATTAAGTAAATGCTGGTACGGTAAAACCAATACTGCAGAGAACCAACGTGGCTCCGCTGTGTTTTCTGCCAAATATGGCCTAATAATAATTGGGCTAGGCAAACGTTCCCCTGTAGCGAATTTCAACTCAACATCTCTTGGCTCTCCTCGCCCAACAAAGTGATAAATAATTGGAGCCCCGAATAAAGCTCTAGGAAACACATTACCTGCGGCATGAACAGGTGCATGATCTGTATGATGCGTTCGTTGAATGCGCCTTAAAGCATCAGGCTCTGGCCAACGGCTACGACCAGGGCGGTTATGTTGTTGGCCAGGGTTACGGCCAATATTTTTCCCTTGTCGAAAATCCGCTAAACGCTGAATAGCATTCCTTAACTGCTGCATTGCATTAGGGCCAGCATTACCTCGCATAATTAACCGACAGTTTGCTAAGGCAGCCTCTTCTGCACTGACTGACTGAGTAACCTGCTCGAACTCAGAACAAGCAATCAATCTAACAGCGCCAAGCCCTCTACGAGAACGGAACCCTAACCCACCAAAAGAGCCCCACCAACGAAGAGCCTCAATGACTTGCTCAATAAGCACAGGCTGATGTAAAGCTAAATTACTAAATGCAATCTGCATGACAAAAACACTATCTTCCGCTTTCAATAATCTATGCGGATTTTTACTTTCATCAGTTTCATTAGCCGCAGGAAACAACACATAAGGCAAGTTTATTTCTTTATCATCATAATCTACCAAGGCCGTATGCTGTGGTTGTTCAACTCGAATAAATACCTTACTGGATTTGCTACCATTGGCATCACCCATGCCGCCCCACAAATCAAACTCAGCTTCACGAATTGCTTTTGCGCTGCCCAGTTTCCACTTATGTTCTGCCAGTAAGCGCCACCAAAAACGCAACTGGCCACGAATGGAGCTAACGCGTATTGGCATTTTTTCATCGACAACCGTGCTTTCTACACCACCACCATACATAGGGGTAACCAGCTCACACTCGATGCTGTGCCATTTAAGCGCAGCTAATTCTGCTGAGCTTGGCGCACTAATTTCAGGTTTTCTTATCATTTATCACTCCCATCTCATACCCACCCAGCCCAAAGCTGGTGTTTTTCCCAACATGCAAAAACTGCCCAAGCCATACAAAGGGCATTAGCTCGGCACTCACATTAAAAAGCGGCCAGTCACCTATCCAGCCGTTTAAATCCATACTTGCTTGCTGGCGGCTAGAGTGGCGCTTCCAGCGTTTGTACTGCAAATTGTGTTCGCCATGCACGCTATCGGCTAAGGCATTTAAACCATTTATATCCAGCGTTAACGGGGTATCTGGCTGCTGTAATTGCAAAACAAAAGACACACGGCGAACGATATTGCGTAAAAGCAAAGCTGGGGTTAGCTCGCTGGCATCTACTATTTTTTTATCTTTTTTTATTCGAAGCCCAGTATAAAAGTGCAAACAAAGGTTTTGCGTTTCATTGAAATTAGGGCAGAAAAGTTGAGTGTTATGTGGCGCTAAAATAGGCCGTTCTTCGCTGTAAACAGTTTTCATTTCAGCGCTATCTCCAACAGCGCAATGCAGCACTTCTACAAGCTCGGCTTTTTGGTCTTTATTGCGCCCTAACCCATGCAACAAAGCCCGCCGCCAGGCCAAAATAATCACACTTAAATGCGCAAGTGCTTGGCCAAAGAGCACCATATCAAACTCCAGCACATCGCCAGCTTGATAGCTTTGGGCACCCTCCGAGGGGGCTTCAATAATATAAGGCACGGCCACATCTTTAATCGAAGCTAACAAGCCAACGCCGTTATTAACCACGGGCTCAAATACCGCCGCATAAGGACTGTATAAAAAAGTTTGATTGCGTTGTTCGATATCACTTTTTTCTATGCCACTTAGCAGCATTAGCGCATGACCAAAGGCACCACGCAGCATGGAACCAGCATAATCAGGCAAGCGAATGGACGTTAGCGCGCGAAAGCGGAAACGGTAGCGCGCTATTAATAATGGTTGTTCTAAGGCTTCAACTAGCAAACTTCAGATTCCCTCTTATTTCTTTTTTTCTTTTTCTTACTGTCCATTAGAGAAAGTGCTTGTTACCACAAACCAACCACTAACTAATCAATTATTGCCAGAACAGTCAACTATTTTTTGACGCCAAAATAATTTCATTTTGTCTAAACGAACTCTATTGCACTTGCAGGAACATCCAAGTAGAAGGCTTTTCCACGTCCGCCTACTAGCTCTAGCTTGGCTGCAAGCTCCAAACCTAAGCTGTTTTCGAGCGTTTTTTTGAGGTTGGTTTTGGCTTGCTCAAAAGCATTTTTGCCAATATCAACATTTCGGTCGTCTATGTACTCTTCATAACGAAGCTGGCTATAAAAAGCTCTAAATGGCACGCTTAATGCGCTAATAAGAGCCACTTCTTCACTGCTAAGATCTTTTTCCGACATATTTCTGTTGGGGATAAAAAAGCCAATGCCACTGGCCTGGCGGTTTTGAGCAAAGACACAGAAAAAAGAAAACTCTCGCGGTGATAGGTCTCTCACTTCCATTTTTTTATTAATCACCAAGAGTGCTTCAGCAACGTTAATTTCTATGTGAATATCGTTAGCCGCTTCGTTAATTTTATTTACAGTATCAATAAAGCTATCTTTTTTAATTTGGTGACGATCTTTAATAGCGTACTTCATTCGCACAAAGGGTATTTCTGCAAGCCAAATGCGTGCTTTGCTAGCTGGCCATGACTGGTTATTACGATCTTTAACAAAAACGGCTCCTGGAGTGGGGTAAAAGAATTCAGGGATACTTTCATAACGCTCATCCACCAGCACGTGCGACATTTTGTCTTGTGCGCGGCCATGGAGCGAAAGTGCGTAGCCGGCATAAAACCCCATTGTTTTACGTCCGCCAGCAATAGATACATGGAGGCTAGTATTCTCTTGCTTGGTTAGCTCTCGAATGTACTCATTTATTTGGTCGGCTGCGCGCTCGTTATCTTGCGGTGTTTTTAAATCTGCAAGAGCTTGGCCGTTTTCATCCTTAATTACGTGCAAAAGCTCTTCTTTAAAAACTAAACCTTTTAGCTGCGAATAGTCTTTTTTAAGCTGTTCGATCACATTGCCTTGCAACAAGCGAGAACGTATTTGGTTTAAACCGTGCTCCGTGCTAAGCACATGCACTTCATCTGGCACCCACTGGCTACCCTCATCAAGGCTTGGATCGCAGGCCAATGCCCAAATGGTCTCGGTAATGATTTGTGGGGTCATGCCAGTAACTAAAAATAATACGTTTTTGTTGCTCATAGTGTTCTCTCTTCAAGTAATTTAGGCAAAGCTTAGCTAATATCGATACCGTCTGCTCGTTTGGAAAGCTTGTGATCTAAATGTTGTCTGGGCAATAGAAAGCAAATACATAGCTATATAAGAGTAGGCAGTAAACCAGAACCAACACGTCTTGCTTTTTACTTACAGATTAAACTTGCTGTTAAGTAATCAATTATTGTCAAAACAGTCAACTTAATTTTGTAGCCTTCTTGATCTGGCTCGTTTTCAAATGAAAAGCTTGTCATCTCACCGATTATTTTCCTCAACTGCATAATGACCTCAATCCAAACAAAACGAGGTACACAACATGATCAAAAACATTCTTTCACTTATTGGCGGCGCATACCTAATTTCAAAAGGCTATGAGCTTTACTATGAACATCAAAAAGAAAAAGAACTGCAAGAGCTAGGTCGCAAAGCCATTGATGAAAACAAAAAACAAAAACCCGATTCACCTGAAGAATAAGCACAAAACGGACAGGAACGCTGTGTTGTGGTTTTGTGCTAAACCTCCTGCATAACACAGAGCGGCGGCTTTCCAGGATAAGGACTATCCAAAAAGCCACTTTAAATACACCTTGTATAGCCAGTGCCTGCGTGCATGAAACGTAAACTTTATTTAATCGCCTACGACATCAGCTCACCCAAGCGAGCGGCAAAAGCACTAAACATTGTTAAAGACTACGCCAGTCACCGGCAAAAATCGGTGTTTGAATGCTGGCTTAACAGCAAAGAGCTATTGCAATTACGCAATAAGCTTTATCAAACCTTGTGCGATGAAAACGATAGCTTGTTTATCACCAAGCTGAAGAAAGAAAGTGCATTTTATAGTTTAGGAGTTGCAACAGCAGAAACTCTAAAACCTGTACTTTACATTTGCTAGGAGCCAAAATGAGCGAACTGCTAGTAATAGACCGAAAGCACACCGAGCTAGATATAGAAAATGGCCGCTTAATTGTGCGTATTCAAAACCAAAAACCCGCCACCGTTCCACTAGCGTTGATTAATCAAATTGTAATAGCCACTCCGCTACAACTTAGCAGCCAGCTACTCAACCGCCTAAGTCTCCATAATATTTGTATAGTTTTTATAGCCAACCACCCAAGCCACCAAACTTGTTGGATAATTCCTCAGAACCATGGCAACCATGCACGTAAATTAAAACAATACCAGTTAGTAAACGACACTGCTCAGAGTTTAAAGCTGGCTAAAACAATACTAAGCGCCAAGCTAAGAGGGCATTATCGCAACCTAAGCCGTTGGCAGCGAAACTACCCAGCGGCAAGAAAGCCGCTTAACGATGCAAGGCAAAGATTGGAATTAAGTTTTATTAAAATTGCCAGCGCCACAAGCGTTGAAAGCTTATTGGGTATTGAAGGCGCGGCTGCACGCGACTACTTTCAAGCCATTAGCAGCATGGTTAGCCAAAGTTACAACTTTACTGGCCGCAATCGCCGCCCACCCAAAGACCCAATAAACTCGCTACTATCACTTTGTTACAGCATGGCACAGCATGAGGCCGAATCTTCTTTAGCGGCTTTTGGCCTAGATTCAGGATTAGGCTTTTTACATAAAATTAGTTATGGCCGCGAAAGCTTAGCTTGTGACCTACTGGAAACCGTGCGTGGCAACCTAGATGCTTGGGCGTTAAATCTTCTAGCCAAGCAAACACTTACCACTGAGCATTTTAAATATAAAGATGGCGCTTGTTTTTTAACCAAGGCAGGAAGAGAAAAGTTTTTTATTGCTTGGCGTCATAAACGACGTTTTATAACTCGCTATTTCTATAAAATAATTCAGCAGCATATTAAAGAGTATGAATAACCATGGCCTGCTACATTATTAGCTACGATATAGCTAACCCAAAAAGACTGGCAAAAGTTCATAAGTACGTTAGTAAAATCGCCCTGCGCTTGCAGCTTTCTGTATATTACATTGAATGCAGCCAAAGCGAATTGAACTTTATTATTGATGGGCTAGAAGAGCGTATACACCCTAAAGAAGACGATATTCGGTTTTACCCAACCCCAAAAAAAGAGCGATTTCAATGGTTTGGGAAAAGCCCCACTAAAGAGGCACTTTGGCTTGTAAACTAGCCAATTTTGCGTAAACTCAACCAGCTCCGAGTTTGGAGAATGTTCTTTAAAAATTCAGCCCAAAGCTGCTTTTTTTAAAGCAACATTAAGGCTTTAGAGTGGAAAAGGTACAAACGTGTCTACGATGATTGAGCAAAAACCGCACAACTTTTTGAAAAACTTGTTTTTCCATTTAACCCTGCGCAGCTTGCTGAATCTCAAAGGTTTTTCAGAGCGAGCTCTCTAAAGCCTTCCCCGACTTAAAGGGGATTAAGACGGGAGACTTTGAGTACCTCCTTGATTAAACGTGCTCTAAAGCCTTCCCCGACTTAAAGGGGATTAAGACTTTCCCATTTGTAGTGGTTTCCCTAGACATATTTCTCTAAAGCCTTCCCCGACTTAAAGGGGATTAAGAC
>JBASZG010000268.1:0-5140 GCA_049277875.1 Venatoribacter sp. | reverse complement strand
GGATTATACCAAGTTATGTTGCTGTTTTCGGCAATTTGGCTGGGCGTTTGTTTAAACCGCACCAATAGCGGTTGGATGTCTAAGTGATAATGACTAAAGGTGTGGCGAAAGCTAGGTAAAAGCTCGCAATGGTAGGCTGCGCCTAAAGCCAGCTTGCTAATAAGCTGGTTGGCTTCTTGTTCGGTATTGGCTTCAGGAAAGCTCCACAAGCCGCCCCAAATACCGCTGTTTGGCCGCTGTTCTAGCAGGTATTCACCATCAGGGGTTTGTAGCATCAGCAGTATGCTGTGTTTTATTGGCTTTTCTTTCTTCGCTTTTGGGGTAGGAAATTGAATCGGATTGCCTGTTTTTAAGCCTAAGCACTGTACCGCTAAGGGGCATAGCCCGCAGCTAGGCTTAGTGCGGGTGCAGATGGTGGCGCCTAAGTCCATCATGGCTTGGGTGTATTCGCGCGTTTGTGTCTTTGGCATCAACTGTTGGGCTTTATCCCACAGCAGCAGTTCTACTTTTTTCTCACTGGGGTGGCCAGTAACGGCAAAGAAGCGGGTCAGCACGCGTTTCACGTTGCCATCTAAAATGGCAGTAGCTTGCCCCATGCTAATAGCGGCAATGGCGCAGGCGGTAGAGCGGCCAATTCCTGGCAAGGCACTTAGCTGTTCGATGGTCGTAGGAAACTCGCCTTGGTAGTCGGCTACCACCTGTTTGGCACAGGCATGCAAATTACGGCCTCTGGCGTAATAGCCTAGACCAGTCCAGTGGTGCAAAACGTCGTCTAGCTCGGCTTGTGCCAGCGTTTGCACGTCGGGGAAGCGCTGCATGAAACGTTCAAAGTATGGAATAACCGTTTTCACCTGAGTTTGTTGCAGCATTATTTCCGATACCCACACTCGGTAAGGGTTAATGTGCTGCTGCCAAGGTAAATTTTTGCGCCCATACAGCTCATACCAAGCAAGTACCGCTTGGCTGAATTGGTTGTTAATGGTCATTTAGGTGCGAATACTAGCTGTAAAGTTGTTTTGATAGTGGCTTAAAAATTCAGTCAGTTGGGCGTAGCTTAGCGGGCGACTGAACAGGTAGCCTTGTATATCTGAACAATGATTGTCTTGCAAGAAGGCCAGTTGCTCTTTGGTTTCAACGCCTTCGGCCACAACGTTTAGACCAAGCTTTTGCGACATCGCAATAACGGCGGCGGTAATGGCCATATCGTTTTTGCCAATGGGAATGTCTTTCACAAAAGAACGGTCAACTTTAATAACGTTAATCGGGAAATGCTTAATAAAAGAAAGTGAAGAATAGCCTGTGCCAAAGTCGTCGATGGCAAAGCTCACACCTAAGTCTTTCAAATCATGCATTATGCGAATTGCTGCGTCGCGGTCGTGCAGTAAGGTGGTTTCTGTTACTTCCAGCTCTAGGTTTTTCGTGGACAGGTCGCTGTCGCGCAGGGCACTTATAATGTCATCAATTAAAGTAGGGGAAGAAAACTGGCGCGCGGATAAATTCACAGCAATGCGGTTTTGCTCGGCCATTAACCCTTGCTTTAAAAGCTGACTAAAGAGCATGCAGCTTTCGCGTAATACCCAACGCCCAATTTGCACAATTTGGCCCGTGTCTTCAGCAACGGGAATAAATTGATCGGGGGAAATAAAGCCTTTCTCTGGGTGATTCCAGCGAATAAGCGCTTCAACTCCGTTGACTTTCGAGGTAAGTAAATTGAGTTTTGGCTGAAACACCAAGGTAAATTGATTGGTTAATAGCGCTTTGCCAATATCGCGTTCCATGGCAGCGTGCTCAACTATGGCGCTGTTCATTTCTTCAGAGAAAAACTGATAGTTGTTGCGCCCCTCGCTCTTGGCTCGGTACATGGCAAGGTCGGCATTTTTAAGCAGCACGTTAGGATCTAGGGCATCGGTGGGCAGCATGGTGATACCAATACTAATAGAAGGAACAATGGTTTGTCCTTTCACCTGAATAGGCACGGCCAAGCCTTGCAGCAGTTTTTCGGCAACAATGGCGGCGTCATTAACTTGGTGAATGCTTCTTAGAATAACGGTAAATTCATCACCGCCAACACGAGATACTGTATCGCTTTCACGCACATGGGCTTTTAGTCGTCTAGCCACTTCTTTTAATAAAATATCACCAGCATCATGGCCCAGAGTGTCGTTCACTCGTTTGAAGTGGTCCATATCAATAAACATGAGAGCCATAGTTGCGTTAGAGCGTTTCACTGTGGCAACGGCTTCATCCAGCTTCAGTAAAAATAAGCGGCGGTTGGCTAACCCAGTAAGTGGGTCGTAAAGCGCCAGTGTTTCCATTTTTAATTGGGCTTCTTTTAACTCAGAAATATCAGAAACCGCCCCCAAATATCCCAACAAAGCGCCATCATGAGAATGCAGTGGCCCCACTCTTAGCTGAATCCACAGGCTATTTTTGCCCTCTGGGCAAATTTTAAGTTCTTGCGAAATGCTCACTTGGTTTTGCAATAAACGTTGCCAGCTTGTCAACAGTGCGGTTCGATCTTCGGCCCCTATTAGCTTCGCCCAAACTTGATTGTCGGGAAATCCTTTTTTGATGCCCATAATTTCCCGCCAGCGCTGGTTTACATAGCGAAATTTCTGATCAATATCGAGTTGAAAAATCCCAACAGGCGACAGGGCTGTTAGCTGGCGAAAACGCTCTTCACTGGTTTTAAGCGAGGTTTGTTCTTGTTCAACGGCGCTGAGCAGGCTATTAAACAGATCAACTAAATCGCCTACCTCATCGTCGGCTTGTTTGTCTGCACGCAGGCTGTAGTCTTTTCTCTGAGTGATGTCATGCAGCACGGTGCGCAGTTCATCTATAGGCCGACCTATCATTTTTGCCAGCTTGCTGTGCAGCAAGTAGGTCAGCACCATAGCCATAAACAAAACCAACAGCGCAAACCCTAAAAAGTTTTCTAGGCGCTCGTTCAAAGAGGAATAATCGGCCTCTATATAAAAAACGCCTATTTGGTTGGTGGCGTTACTAATAGGCTGAATTAATTCGTAATTTAAAGCGCCAGACTTTTCTAGCTCATACAGCAAATTAGCGCAGCTTGCATTTGAACCTTGGCGCACAAAAGAAGCCAACAGCTTTTCTTCTGCATCATAAACACAGCCGCGCACTACGCCATATTCCACCGATAGCAGAGTGAGCGCCTCTGTTAGTTCCGATTCATTGCGCAGCGAACGCTGCTCGATGGTTCGAGAAATAATGCTTTGGCTTAAAGTTTGAAGCTTTTCGTTTAACTCTTGTTTGCTTTGATAAAACTCCCAAACAAGCAACATAAAACCACTAACCACTAAGGTTAAAAGCGATGCAAGTAAAGTCACTACGATGAGCTTGCCTCTGAAGGAGTAACGCCCAAGGCTGCGTTCTAATCGACTGGAATACAAAATGCTGGCTCCAAGTGCACGGTTGATAGCCTGTTTGGAGGGTAAGTGTAGTGCATATCTAAAAAAAAACCGGCATTTGCCGGCTAAGATATAAAACAAGGAGAGTAACGAGTTAGTTGTTCAACTGTTCAGAAAGTTCATCCAACAATTCATTCAAACTAATTTTTTGTAGGCGCTCGTTAAGCTGGTCGCGGTAAGTTTTCATCATGCTTAAACCAGACACAACGGCATCGTATATCAGCCAAGGAGAGTTACTGTCGTTTTGATACATACGAAATTGAATTGGAATAGGTCGGCCATCGGCCTGAATTAAATTACCTTTTACAATGGCTTTGTCTTTGCTGTCGTTATAAGACACGTCTTCAACAACAAAATGCTCGCCACTGAACGCTTTAAATGCCTTGCTGTAAATACGAATTTGTAAATCGCGGTAGCGCTCTATGAACGCTTGGCGCTGCTCTGGCGAGGCGGTACGCCAATGCTTACCTAGTGCTCCCATAGCAAAACGGCGTTGATCCACCGCAGGAATAATTGAATTAAGCACTAAATCACGAATCATCTCGTCGCTGCGATCTTCTTTGGCAACCTTAGCCAGTTGCGAAGCGACACCGTTGGTAGCCTGCTCAATCACCTCTTGGGGATTGCCCTTTAATGCTTCTACTGCAAACGCAGAAGTAGAAACAAAGAGTAAAATCGCCAAAGCACTCTTAATTATTTTTTGCATGGTCTTCCTCCTATTGTTGGGGCGTAGTATGCCAACACAGTTATATTTATTAAATCGCTTTCAAGGAATAAAGCGTTAGCCCAGTGGAACAAAGGAAGCAAAGCGTCATTGATACAGCAAGGTTGAGCCACTTAGCTCAAAGCCTCGCTTAAGCAAAGCCGCCTCAAGGTGCTTGGGGCATTCAGCAATATAAAGCGTCTTTTGGTTCTCTTTGGCCCAATGCGTAATAAAATGCATAAGCTGATGCATTACCCCACGTCTTTGCGTGATTGTGCGCACCCCTGCCTGAGAAAGCTCTATCCCCTGCTCGGTTTGCTTGGCCAAAAGCGCTCCTATTAAGCGGTCGTTAAAGCGCCCTGCCATCACCCAGCCACCTTGATCAAACCAAGTTTGCAACTGCTGGCGATTAAGCAAAAACCCATTACTGGCGGTATCCTGATGAATCTTTTCTAAATCAATCCAATCAGCTTCGGCGGGTTTATTGATCTGTTCGAGTAAAACAGGCATTCGGCGTTCCTCTAGGTACATTCTTTGTTGCTTTGCTTTATAATGCTTTCCTTTCGATTTGGCGAGACTTTGGAGCAAACATGGCCCGCACTGCATCGGTAGAACGCAATACGCTTGAAACCAAAATTAAAGTGAGCATCAATTTGGATGGCACTGGCGTTTCTAAGTTCGACACTGGCGTTCCTTTTCTTGAGCACATGATGGAGCAAATTGCTCGTCACGGTTTGATCGATCTGGACGTTTTCTGCCAAGGAGACAACCACATCGACGACCACCACACCGTAGAAGACATTGGCATTACTTTGGGCCAAGCTTTCAAACAAGCCGTGGGTGATAAAAAAGGCTTAGTGCGTTACGGCCATTCTTATGTGCCACTGGATGAAGCCCTATCGCGCGTGGTGGTGGATTTTTCTGGTCGTCCAGGCTTATTTATGAATGTGGAATTTACCCGCGCCAGCCTTGGCAAACTAGACACTCAACTGTTCTGGGAGTTTTT
>JBASZG010000267.1:0-3922 GCA_049277875.1 Venatoribacter sp. | reverse complement strand
CCGACTCAAGGAATAACAACTGAGCAACCACTAGGTTCGCCATATGATCTTCAACTGGGCCAACCAAGAAAATAATACGCTCTTTAAGAAGGCGAGAATAAATATCGTAAGCACGCTCACCACGAGCCGATTGTTCAACCACCATTGGCACTAGGCCACCTGCGGCATGAATAATTTCAGATTGTTGTTTTATTATGTCGAACATGCGACCGATGCTCCCTTTAATTAGAAAAACAGCCGCATTTTCAGCGGCTGTTAGAGTGTAGCGATTGATTCGCTTGGTGTCAGTCTTTTTTACGAATTAGGCAGGCTGGTTAGCCGCTTTAATAACATCTTCGTAAGAAGCCGACGCTTGGCTTACTTTGGCGCCAGCCAATACTTTTTCAACCACTTGTTCTTCAATGGCCAAAGCTTCTACTTGGGCTTTTTGTTGAGCGTTGGTTGCATAGAAATTACGCACTTCTTCTGGGTCTTGATAAGTAGCAGCTACTTCTTCGATTAAGGCGTTTACTTTTTCTTCGCTGGCTTTGATTTCGTTTGCTTCAACAATAGCGTTCATTAACAAACCAATTTGCACGCGTTTTTGTGCTTGGTCTTTGAATAGCTCGGCTGGCAAACGGTTTGGATCCATATATTGAGCGCCGCCAAATTGTTGTACGGCTTGTTGGCGTAAACGATCAATTTCTTGGTCGATTAATGCGCTTGGAACATCAATGCTGTTATTGGCGATTAAGCCATCAACTACTTGTTGTTTGGTGATGGCACGCAAGGCACGAGCTAATTCACGTTCCATGTTTTTGCGCACTTCAGTACGGAATTCAGCTTCATCTTTGGCCTCAACCCCAAATTTTTTGAAGAATTCTTCGGTTAATTCAGGTAATTGAGCTTTTTTCACTGCACTGGTTTTGGTTTTGAATTGCGCAGCTTTGCCTTTTAGCTCTTCTTTGTGATAGTCCTCTGGGAAGCTCACATCCAAAGTACGTTCTTCACCAGCTTTAACGCCCACTAGAGCCTCTTCAAAGCCAGGAATCATAGATTTAGAACCTAAAGTTAGGCTGTAACCTTGAGCGCTGCCGCCTTCAAATGCTTCACCGTCGATAAAACCTTCAAAGTCGATAACAACTTGATCGCCATCGGCTGCCGCTTCGGCGCTTTCATTCCAAGTGGCGCTTTGTTTGCGTAGGTTATCCAGCATAGTATTGATGTCAGCATCGGTAATTTCTGCGGTTTTTTGCTCTACTTCAATCGCTGAAAAATCGCCAACTACAACTTCTGGGTACACTTCAAAAGTGGCTTTAAATTCTAGATCTTTACCTTCTTCGTTAACCGTTGGTTCAAACGCAGGCATGCCAGCAATTTTAAACTGTTGTTTTTGAATGGCTTCAAAAAAAGATTGTTGCATTTGAGCGTACATAGCTTCAAAGCGAGCCTGTTTACCAAACATACGCTTAGCTACATTGGCAGGAAGAGCCTTACCTTTACGAAAGCCATTCACTTTCTGGCTTTTAGCAACGCGTTTTAATTCGCTGTTTACAACATTCTCAAAATCAGCCGCTGGAACGCTGATGGTCATTACACGTTCTAAACCGGAAGTGGTCTCAACAGACACTTGCATAGAAGCCTCTCAATATGTGAATCAATAAAAGCACAAGCGGATTTGTGCAAAGGTTAAATTTTAAAGGCGCGAATTATAGCCCAAGCCGCCACACGAATAAAACACAAAATTAGACTGTATATTCGGAATACCATATTCCGAAAGCGATTTTTGCTAGTGCTTATTTACTTGGAAATTATTGAGGGAGTGGGGTGGCCGACGGGGATCGAACCCGCGACAACAGGAATCACAATCCTGGACTCTACCGACTGAGCTACGGCCACCATATCTGCTGCACAAGTGCTTTGGCGCACCCGGCAGGGATCGAACCTGCAACCCCCGGCTTAGAAGGCCGGTGCTCTATCCGATTGAGCTACGGGCGCATGGTGTTTTTTAGGCAAAAAAATGGTCGGGGTAGAGAGATTCGAACTCCCGACACCCTGGTCCCAAACCAGGTGCGCTACCAGACTGCGCTATACCCCGACACTACTTACTGTGGGCTGTGCCTCGTAAGTGGTGCGCATAATATAGAGCGTTTTCACCTTCGTCAACCGCTTTTATTTAAATATTTTAATTTTTTCTTAGAAGATTAATTTACGATTAAAAATCATACAGTTATGAGTGTTTTTGCGGGCAATTTTGAAGATGGTCATCCACCAGCCCCATGCTTTGCATAAAGGCATAACAAATGGTTGGGCCAACAAAATTAAAGCCTAATTTTTTAAGCATTTTACTTAGCTGTTGTGACTCTTCGGTTTGCGCTGCAATCTCGGTCATGCTGCTGGGGTGATTTACTTTGGTTTTGCCATTTACCACACTCCAGACCAGTTCAACAAAGTTGCCGCCCTGCCCTTCAAACGCTAAAAGCGCTTGGGCGTTTTGCCGAATGGCATAGAGTTTTAAACGATTGCGAATAAGCCCGCCGTCTTGTAGCAAGGCTTCAATTTGCGCATCCGTCATGGCCGCTAGTTTTTGTGGCTCGAAATTAAAAAAGCAGGCTCGATAATGTTCACGCTTGCGTAAAACGGTAATCCAGCTCAAGCCAGCCTGCTGGCCTTCTAGGCAAAGTTTCTCGAATAGTTTAAGGCGATCACGGCAGGGCACGCCCCATTCGGTGTCGTGATAGCGTTCGTAATCTTCGCCCTTAGCCCAAGGGCAACGAACTGAGGGGGTGGTAACTGTCATAAAAATACCGTTTTAAAGGTTAATAAAGTGGCTAACTTTATATAGAAATAAGAAAAGAGTAGTGAAGCCAGCCAAAACCACAAATGAATAAAATAGTTTCTGGAGTAAAAAGGGCCTTCATATTGTGAAAAGAAAACCCTGCCCCTATTAAAAGTAAATCTTTATAGCCTAAGCCTTCTAGCGCCTGACCAGTACTAAAAAGATGTTATGTTTTTTAAGCAATCAACCATTTTTGCATGCCCTGGATCACCCAAAAGAGGCATTGGCCCACCGCCATGCGACAAGAATAATATTTGAGGTTTAGAACTCATAATGATTTTCTTATTTGGTAAATACTGCGGCCCTCTCTAGTGCCTAGTTAGGCGCTACTCAAAAGTTGCACTACCAGAATGACGTGCCAATGTGCGGCGCCGATAAGAAACCATTGTCACAAAGATCAGGCACGCGACGCCTACCGCTGCCGGAAACAAGACAGTGGTAAGAGAATAGTGCTCCAGCGCCAGAATGACAATGAAGTTTCGTAAAGCGGCCAAAGAGTAGAAACCCATGCGCTCTTGATGCGGGCAAAGGTAGGCTGACCGAACCGTCGGACCAAACCCTGCGAGATCTACGCCCGTGAGGATGACAACTGCCCAAAGTGGATTTGACGTAAGAAACCAGCATGGCAGCGCTGTAAGCGCCACGATCAGAAACGCCCAGTCTGATTTCGTGATGCTCCTATCCATACTTTTGCGGTAAGCGAGAACGGCCACGTATCCGGTGATGACCCCTGACACACCGATAGGCCAAGCGCCCAAACCGCCACCGCCCGAAAGCTGGGCAAGGAAAACGATAAAGGTGGCCAGCGCCCAGATGAACCATGAAAAGACATGGGGCTTGGTTCGCCCTTGCAGGATAGATTGGATATAGGGCACGAAGATGACGAGCGTCAGAACAATGCCCGTGCCGCTGAGAAGTTCTTTGTGCATGTTGTTCCGCGCCTAACAGTTTATTCAAAAGCGGCCTAGGCCGCTTTTTTACTGGTTATTCCCACTCGATGGTGGCGGGTGGCTTGCTTGAGATATCGTAAGCCACGCGAGAAACCTGAGAGATTTCATTAATGATACGGCGGGATACAGTTTCCAGCAGTTCATAAGGCAGGTG
>JBASZG010000266.1:0-10197 GCA_049277875.1 Venatoribacter sp. | reverse complement strand
TTCGGCTTCTTTTAAAATCGCCACGATCTGGCTCTCAGTCATGCGTTTGCTCATCGTAAAACTCCTTTGTTTTAGTTTAAAAGAAATTCTACGAGTGGGCTGTATTATTTTACGGGGTAGTTACAGTCACCCAAGTGGGCTCTTCGCATTTAAGGGAGTGAGACGGTTAGCTTATTAATAACAAGCCCCGCAAAATAGCAGGGCTTGCTAACATTGATACCTCAGTGTTGATAAAGGCCTAAATCACAACCACCTCCTGATGCGCAAAATAAGGCAGGTCATCAATCTGCTTTTCAATAGCGTTAGTAATAGAACGACTAAATATTTCGTTGATAGAGTGTTCGTCGTTAGCACCTTGCTCAACATCAACTTCAAAATCTAACACCTCAGCATCTTCGCCTTTATATAGTCTGAACTCATCGAATGATTGATACATTAGCTCTTTGCAAACAAGCTTGGCTGTATCGGCTGCTGCAGTTTCAATCAGCTGCGTTGCCACACCGCTATGACGGTAGTTTTCAGCTACATATAACGCTGTGAGCGCTGTATTTAAATAGGCACCCGTTTGGTCTTCTGAAAAGGAGGCTTCAACAGCGACCCAACCAATATAGGTGCCGTTTAACTCTGCCAGCCATAGAAGATGATTAAGGCTTTGTTTGCTTTCCAGTGCTTCTAGGTGGTGCATGACATGGATGTTGCTAGCAAGGCTAGCCGACTGACTAATAAATTGTTGAGCAGCTTCTTTATTAAATGGGCGGCTAGCATTGGCTAAGCGAATTTTTAAATTTGTTGTATTCATTCGTGTACTCCTTTTGTTATGTACCCATTTAATAAAACATACTTTTTTTACCCGTCAATAGTGAATAAAAACGAGAAGTCGAGTGGCTCAAACGTAAGGGGTTGACGGGAATTAAAAATGTAGTAGGCTGTTGGTGCTTCTCGCCGACCTCGTTGTTTGCGACCGGGATTTATTCCCTCTACAACTCTCTGGCTACTCAAAGTAGTCATCTAACTCTTAACCGAGTAATTCATTATTTGTTGAAAAGAAACCAAGCTTGGTTGGTTTTATTATTTCTGCTTTTTAGAAAGCTGAAACTGCGGCTTTCATCTTGTTAGTCAACATCTTAGTTTTTTACCCTTTAAGCGTTGATGTTTATTAAAAATATCATGCTAAAAGCCATTGAAAACAAATACTTATTAAAATTTAGCAACCACTACAAAGAAGGTTTTTATGAGAAGAAATTTCATTTTTATAACACGAGAATTAAGCTTTATGGACTTGCTTAAAAGCCAAAATTATTTTTTCGAATGTTACCCCGCATGCGACAACTCATTGATTTTAAAAAGAAATTATACTTGACAGGCTATTCTTTTTCGGAAAAGATCGATTGAAATATTAGGAGTCAGAAAATAAAAATCCAAGATTTAACTTAGAGAAAAATAAATTAGCCGCTGTCGTTAAAAATAGTTTTTTAAACTTAAGAGGTTCGCAATGGACGAAGAAAGTATTTTTATAGCTTTTGAATTAAGCTCCAATAATTTCAACATTAAAAACTTAAAAAATGGAGATATACCACTCGGCAAAAAACCTGCTAAAAATAGTTTTAAAAGGAGGGTGGTTTATTTTATCGCACGATTCATAAATTCATATATTTTACTTAATCATAAAAATACGTTGGCTATTTTTTCATCGGCAGAGGTGCTAAGACCGACTGAAAAAAATAATCACGAATATTCATATATTGTTTTTTGCCAAAATATTTTCATTCCTTTAGAAATAAAAAAAGATATCGAAATGGCCGCCTTTAAGTTCTGCTTATCTTTAGCTGAGTCAAACGCTTTTTCTCAAAGTGACTTTTTTAATGGCGACCCACGAGGAGAACTGCTCGAAAAGATTAATATTGATTTCGAGGAGACTCATGATCTCACAAGAGAATTTTTAAATAAAAATGGTGGTAAATCTTTAGGTAAAGACACTTTTGTTTCAAGTGAAAACTTTAGTACTCCCTTAGCATTAAGGAGTAAGATTAAATCGCCAGTAATTAAAAATATATCTCAAAATAAAACCATTTATAGTAGTATGGCTCAATATGAAATTATTGATTTTAAAAAGAATACTATTAAAATTTATTTTTACAATAAGAAAGAAAATAAGATAAAAACTAAAGGAAATATCTTACACTTTGATGAAGGCTTAAAAAACCAGCTAATAAAATCCATATCTATTAGTGGCTTTTTTAATATTGAATATATTAAAGAAACTATTGGTGATAATTATAGTGAAAAATTGGTTGTACTAAATTTTTCAGTTTCAGACGGACCAGGAGGGCTTTTGGCTTAAATTCTTGTCTTCAATGCACCTTTTAATGCATTTTCATTGCACACCAAGCATTAAATGGTGCATTGAAATCTTTCTATGCACCATTTCATTGCACCATTTGTAAGATGAAGCAATGAAATGCATTATTTTTCGCACCAAATGTAAGTGGTGTGCGCAGCTTGCCCTTGTTTGCATACTTGCTCAGGGTTTTCATCTTGCAGCTCCTTTATTAAACGCAAAGCATGACTACGAGAAAACTTAGTCACTTGGCGTATTTCTTGGTTACTGATGCCCGGCTCACCGCGCTTAGCTCTATCCATTAGCATACTCAGCACACGCGTTTTGGCTGCATCCCATTCAATACGGCGACGCGATTCGTTATTCGTATCATCATCTACGAGTTTACGATATAGGCTAGGCGCAATGCTCCAGTAGCTGCCTTTGCCATGGCCACCTTGTTCCAAATATCCATTCTTTACTAGGCTCGCAAGCTTCTCTTTAATTTCATTTTCACTTCTTTGAGACAAGGCGGCAGCGGTAGAAGCGTCTACTTCATTGTGTTGCTGCAAGTACTGCAAAAGAATGAGTTCATCAACGGCCAGCATTCGTCCTTTGTCGTTTTCTTCTGCCACAAACATTCTAAAAGCCGGGTTTAGTTCGCGTTTAGGGAATATAACCTGAACAGAATCCCCTACTTCACGGATGATAGGAGCTTCTTTACCTTCAACCAATAACGATGCAAACATACGGCTGATGCCCAAGTTGCTTCTGTTCACTAGCCTTAATCGTGTTAACGCTTCGACTAGTAAAGGGTTTCTAGCAGCCGGCTGATGGTGAAGAATGTTGCTAGGCGTGATGCCTGCAATAAAGCCACCATTATTGCTGAATACGAGTTTGTCATCGTATAGCTTCACGATAATTGGCCCACCAATACGATAGTCAGCATGACAAAAAGCATTCATTAAGGCTTCGCGCACGGCGATCTGTGGCCATGTGTGATATTCAAAATGGAACATGCCCTGCTTATAAGTCGTGATTTGGTTGAAAGGCGTAAGTAATTCTTCTATGCGCTGAATGGCTATGGGAAGCGCACTAATGCGATCGTCACGCACACCATAATCTGTGTCGCTGAGCATTTGTAAAAACGTCCAATTATACCCTGGCAAATAGTCACGAATGGCCTGCTCGTTACCCGCCAGTAACAAAGCGGCACGAGTAAATTGGTTGTTTTTTATAAGATGAAGGCGATCTAACAGAGTAATATCATCGACTTGCAGAAGATCGGTCGCTGCGTTTTCTTTTTTCGCTTGTTGGCGCAGAACCTCTAATGCGCTTGGAGATAGCAAGCTAGCAGATATAGGAGCCACAGGCTCAGCACTGTAATCCGTTTCGCCCGTTTCTACGGCTATTTTTCGGCGCATACTGCCAGTGAGCGGTACACAATCTTTGGCAACACGAATGCTGCCACGACCAGCGGTATCCGTATGTGGCGGCATGCCGGGGTGTATTTGCATAATGAGCAAACGACCTGTTCCTTCTGGCACTTGCAGCTCTTCAAATATGGGAATAATTTTGGGGTCTGTTTGGTTATAGACCGCTTTTTTCAAAATGTTGGAATCAATCTCAGGTGGCACTCCGATAATGGCATTAGCACGACCAACCACTCGATCAGCCACGCCGAACACCACAGTTCCACCGCCTCCATTGGCCATGCACACCGCCATGTGAACTGCCGTTTTAACGGATTTGTCACGGCTAGCAGTGTCCCATAGCTTAAAGTCCAGATCTTGGCCTTCAAGTTCATCCGCTATGGAGGTATTCAATAGAGATAGCAATTCGTTTATTTCTGAAGCGGTTCGCATGTCGTCTTCTTTTAAAAAATTCACTCAGTATTCAAGGTGGTTAGATTAACAGTCAGAAGATACTAAACAAGCATTAATACACTAAGCCAAATATCCCAATATTAAGATCGCCACGACGACTTCATAGCTATTTCTAAGCGATGTGTCAGAAAGCCTATCTTTGAGCCAAAAAGAAGCATAGTCCTGTAGTACCGCTCCGCGTTGAGAGGTATCACGTTCACGCATAACATCTATTGGCTTGTTGTTAGCCAAGGAATCATCATTCAACCCATATTTTTTAATTTTCTCTAAGGCCTCAATACTCTTTGGGTAGAGGCTGATGCCGTAGCTTTGCTTAGGTAGTTTGAAGTAATTTAAAAGCTGTTTTACTAACTGATAATGCTGATCTTTTGCCATTAATATTTGTCGTTTATTACCTATTAGAAGTGGCAGCTCATTTAGACTAATCGTTGGCGTTATGCGAATTTCACACTCGTTATCGCAGCTAGATAGAAGTCGTTTCCATGCCGTGTCGCTGATATGGCTTAAAAACTCTCGAACTCCCAAAATAGAATCTTCTGTGATGCCAGATGGTAGGTTAGCTTCTTCTTTTATAAAGGATTCGGCAGCTAGTGTTTCAAGTGCTTCGGCATGACTAGGGTGTAGCCCTATGATGTTAACAGCCTGCTCAAAAGTTTTGCCCAAAGCCACTAATCGCATTAACTGCATCAAACTTTCAACGCTGGGTTGTACAAATTCAATCTTTGCTACCGTTTTTATTTTGGGCTGTATCCACTTTTCCCACTCATCTAATTGGATAGCTTCACTAAGACGATGGGTTTTAGTTGGCTTAATTGGCAAAAGGTTATCTGCCCACTCCGTAATAAGGTGGTTGTAGCTTTTTAGTGAGGTTGAAGCGTGCTTATGACCCATGATTACAGCCAATGCCATTGACGCTCTACGGTCTAATGCATGGCTTGATCCAAGGAGTTCGCGCACAACGAATGACTGATCTAGTGTTTTATTGATTTTCCCTGTCAAATTAGTGTTGATGCCCAACATAGCTGCTGCAATACGATTACAAAAAGAGTGCCGTGTATGATGAAACACTAATGAGGGGTTGCCAGTGACTTCTCTTAGTGCAGTAATGATTTCTCGTGATGCAGCATAGCAGGCAGGCTTTAATACAATTTCACTGTTTCGTATTTCAGACAGAACCAACTGTGTTACGTCTTTACCTGCAATCACCCCATAACGCTCAAACACTGTTTTTACTATTTTTTGTTCGGACTCAGATAGCTCAAACAAAAGAGGCACAGCTCGTCGGCCATAATTGGTTTTTAGGCTTCTGTATTTATTGTTTCTAATTAACACATGAATACGGTTGTTGGTTTCGACCCAATCTGTGCGTAGAAGATAAGTGGCTTCTTGAATTCTTAAACCAAAGCGGTAGCCCAGCAGCAAAATAAACTGCAAGGTTGTCGCTTGATCTTTATCTTGGAATTTTTGCCCCAAATACTTCAGCGTATTTTGATAGTCATTTTCGGTAATAAAGCCACTGCTCACATTACGAGCGCGGTCTTCAAAGTCCAGTTCGCTCCAATCCAGATTTGGCACACCTTGAGTTGTTAAAAACTTGTGGTAAGCCTGTAAGCGGTTGCCGAAATACTCGGTTTTGTTTTCCTTTTCTTGCTTGTAGTTGAGCATTTCTTGATAAAGCGCGTAAAGCTCATCTTCAGACAACGTAAGAATATCTTTGTCGTAAGCTAATTCTTTAAAGGCAATAATTAACGTTCCCCAGTAAGTGCCAATCGTGTTTTTAGCTAACGGAGAGAAGTTTTTTCTGCGACCTTGATAATTCCCAATCAAAATAGTGTGAGATATCCAGTAGCCTGTTGCCAAAACAGCCGTCGAGACTCGACCGGAAAAACTAGCTGATATTTTCTCAACCGTTTTAGCGCATTCTTTTGCCTTAGAGGGCTCGTAGTTGGAAAGAGCCTCGTTGATTGCTTTATGGTAGGCATTTGCTTCTTTTTTAAGAGCGGAGTGTGTGGCGTTTCGCCATTCACTGTTTATCGGCATAAGCTGATTAAACTCAGGCTCGATAAAACCATTGCCATCTGACGGAGCAACCAAAGGTGAGCGGGATTGAATTCTGATCAAATCGTGAAGAGAAAGGCTCGTTGGGGGTTGGCGATGGCTTAAGCCAGCAGCGACCAAGCCCGGTAACGAAACTAGGTTTACCTGCTCAATGACCTGGCAGACCATAGCTAATAGATCGTCAAATTGGCAGTCAGTCTTTAGATTCAAAGCCAGTGCTAGCTCTTCCAATGGTTTGAAAGCCAAAGCCTCTTTTAAATTAACTTTGTGTTTAGAACCTTTAAAGGCATTAAGCAAACTGGCCGTTTTATAGGAAATTCGATGAGATTGGGCCGCACTTAAAAAATCGTCTTTCTTCAGTTCTTCACTGTATCGAATCAGACATTCGCGTCCAAATTGAACTAGCTTGAAGTTTTCTCCATCAGCTATATCTTCCAGCATTTTCTGATAACTAAGTTGCTTTTCAACGGCCAAAAGAATCACGCCTAATTGACCTGATTGCTTTAAACTCAAATCCTTGGGGTATGCTTGGCCGTGCTTCTCGCACCAGTCTTTAATTTTCGGGAAGATAGAAACAGCCGTTGCGACCGAGGAGCTGAGGTGACTGGCTTCTTGCTTAAGGCTTACAAGCCTAGACTTTATATGTTGAATTAGAGGAGACTCGGCTTGCTCTAAATTAGCCCGCAAAATATTCATCCGCTCTAACGGATAAGTAATGGCTATACTGCCGTCAGTCGCTTTGCCGAAGCCTTGAACAAACTCACTAAATTCTTCAGGGGTTATCTCGCTCCATTGTCGATTATCTAAGAACTTATCGATCCTATCTTGAGTTTGCTCTTGAATGTTTGCCAGAGTTCTTTCTCTGCTTTCTTGTCGCTTTCTCGCCCCGAAAACCACTTCGGTGGCTTCCTGTATATCGGTTTGCTCAGCACCCAGAGGTAATTCATGCAATGAAGAGTTAATACGCTTAAAGCCAAGGCTATTAAAGTTGTTTTCTAATAGGTTGGAGTATTCCAACGCATCAGTTTTCCAACATCTAGGCGAGTAGTCTCCGTAAGCGGCTGCGCCACGTTCACCATGTCCCATCCAACCCTCTAACACATCGCTAGGTAAGCCCAAGCTTGTCATTCGTTGTGAAAAACGATGCCTAAAGGTGTTTTTAGGTAACGGAAATGATGGAAGCTTTTTCAGTAACTCAGTATCCGACATCGACTGCCATTGAAGCCGATTGTTTAAAAAAAAGAACAAAGGCAAGTGAGCAGGATTACGATTTAAGAGTTGGTGTATCTGTGTTGAAAGGTGCTGGCTTGTTTCTTTAATGCTTACGGCAAAGTTTGCGAGGTGCTCTAGGTAATCTCGAACTAGCTTTTCAGCCTGCTGACATAAAGGTACAAGCCTGCCACTGTGAATATCGTCTTCTTTATCGTTTACGAATACGCAGCTTGGAAAGTGTTTTTTATCATCATCTAAGTAAAAGTAAGCTAAGGACTCAAACGGGTCAGTTAAGTAACGAACGCCAGTAGCGGCATAGAGTGCTTGAGCGGTGAAAAAGGTAAAACGATTGTGGAAATCAATCTGTGACTGAGCCTCTGTTACATACTTGTGAAGCTCCGCCACATAAGTTTCTAAAGCGTCTTCTATCGGTAGTAAACGACTGCCTACTAAAGACACGCTCGGCATCTTTTTAACATTAGAAGTGGGGGCTTTTCCTTCAAGCAGCTCACTTACATCCCAAGAGCCGTAGCCGCATGCCGCAGGTAAAGCATTCTGCGGATGGGAGGACCATGCCCTGGCTAATGAAGAATCAGAGGTGTGGTTGAAAACTTCTTGCCCCAATGACGTAGCAATCATGGAAGATTTTAAGCGCTTTAATCCTTCAGGAAGGTTCTGGTTGAACCATACAAAAAGTGACTCTTTATAATAGGCCGCCCAAAGTTGGTTGATCTGCTTGAGCTTGAACTCAAGATTGCTTGCATTCGTTCTCAAGATAGAAGCCACGGCATTATCAACGGGCACGGCTAGTTCTTCTTGCGAAGGAGTTAGCCAGTCCTTTTGGTGTGGTTTAGGGCGATACGCTGAATGCCGGCGAATTGCTTGGCGACGAGCCAACCCATAATCCGCATCAAGGCACCATTCATTACTGAGTGGTTGATCCACGCTTAGCTTTAATACGTTTTCTAATGAGCGTCCAAATTGCAAAGCTAACTTTATGAGTGCTGCAGGCAGTGCTTTGTGATCTTTATTTGAAGACAGCTTCTCATCTAGCCAAGCGTTTAAAGTTTCTTTTTCGGTGGGTAAAACTTTATCCCAGCTCCACGGTAGAAAGTGCGCTTGTTCAGCCCGTTCTATATAAACTCCATGACCTATAGCTATCTGTTCGGCAGGGGTCATATCTGCGCGAGTTTCAATGGTTAGAAACCCGTCATCTTCTGGCTCTTCCGTCTTAAGATTATCTAGGCTTTCTTCAGAGTAATGAACTCTGCTTTCTTCATCACCGAAGTAAAGCTCTGCAATTTGTCGAGTAATTTGTGGAGGTTTTTGTGAGATGAAAGCGGCTATGGGTACTGTATCTATGCTTTTAGAGCGAACAGGGTCGTGTTCAAAATTGGCAATGCGCGACAAGCGGGATAGAAAGTTTTTCTGACCTTGAGGAAGTTCGCTTTCATGTTGCTGGATAATTAGCCTAGCAGCTTCGTCAATAATCCGATTCGTAAACACGAAACTTGCTCCCTCTTGAAGCAAGCGTTGATCTAACTTTTTAAACAATCCTTTTAATAAGTCTTTTTTAGCAAAATCAGCACTATCGACAATAAGATACCGTGCAGCCAAACTTATCAGGCTATCGTACCCTGAGTGATGTTTTAGGCGATCTAGTCCGTGAATAACTAGCCATAGTCTGAGGAGCGTCTGGTAATAAACAGTATTAAATGAGCCGTCTACGAAAAGCTGAGATGAGCTTAGTGCCAGCAGGTAGCCTGATTCTTCTAAATGCTTTGGGACTTTTTTAGCTTGTTCGGCGGTAGCTTCACGAGAAAGGGAACGCTTATCTAATTCAGAATATTTGAAGTCGTTAAAATAACTTAAGAGCGATCTTGAGAGTTCATTATCCGACCATCCAGAAAGAATCTGCACACCGCCGGGAAGTTTAATTTCCTCAATGATTCGGTTGGGGTCTATGCGAGAAGGGGAGAACTCAAAAGCGCAGTAAATTAAATTGAAGAGTTCGAAATCTCCATTTTCTCTTGCCCAAAGGCATAGTTCTAGATACTCTTTTCCGTACTTTCTTTCTAGCTCATCAATGACGCTTTCAGCTTCGAGCTCAGTCTTTCTAGCCTGCATTTTTCCCTTCGCACCCTTACGGTAAGTCGCCACAATTGAATAAATGTGACGGCCTTAAGTTTTATCAAATTACCTTAAGTGAACTCTAGCATTTTATTATTTGAGATAAAAGTGCCTATTTGAGGAGATTTAATGTGATTTTATGATTTTTTGAGAAACATAACATATCTCAATTTCTTAATTCTCATAACCAAATCCTGCTCCCGCAACCAATCAAATCCTAATGTTTCTTACTCATCCTTTGTCGCGGGATGGAGCAGCTAGGTAGCTCGTTGGGCTCATAACCCAAAGGTCGTAGGTTCAAATCCTGCTCCCGCAACCAGAATTCTTTAAAGCCTCATGGTTACTAGCCTTGAGGCTTTTTTAATACCTTAAATTTGTGCATTTTTTTCAAGTGAAAATGACCTTAAGGCACCTGTACTCAAAATCCCTTCTCTCATCTTTCCGATTCAAATCTAAAACAATTAAAGCTTAATCTGAAGACAATAAAAAAGCGTCGCAAAACACTCGAAAACGCTCAGGGACGCTTTTGGGACAGTGGTGGGACGCTTTGTAATTAAAGCCTAAAAAGTGACTGGTGATTTATGACCTTAAGGC
>JBASZG010000265.1:0-7317 GCA_049277875.1 Venatoribacter sp. | reverse complement strand
CGTATTGCTAAGGTTAATAGGGAAACACGATAGAATCCGAACAGCACCTCTTTTTTAATGGCAAGCCTTCTACCGGTATTGCTATTCAGTTAGCGCCGGGTGCCAATGCGGTTGATACCTCTGCAGCCGTGCGCGCTAAAATTGACGAACTGAGCCCCTTCTTCCCACAAGGTATGCAAGTGGTGTATCCGTTTGATACTACGCCTTTCGTTAAAATCTCGATTAACGAAGTAGTAAAAACCCTAATCGAAGCCGTAGCGCTGGTATTTATGGTGATGTTCCTATTCCTAGGCAACCTCCGCGCAACCTTGATTCCAACCATTGCTGTGCCTGTGGTCCTGCTAGGTACTTTAGGGGTGATGTACGCCTTTGGTTTCTCCATCAATACCCTAACTATGTTTGGCATGGTGCTGGCCATTGGCCTTTTGGTAGACGACGCCATCGTGGTGGTTGAAAACGTTGAGCGAGTAATGGATGAAGAAGGCCTGTCGCCGAAAGAAGCCACCAAACGCTCTATGGAGCAAATTACTGGCGCGCTGGTCGGCATTGGCTTGGTACTTTCAGCGGTGTTTGTGCCTATGGCCTTTATGAGTGGCTCAACCGGTGTTATTTACCGTCAGTTCTCGGTAACCATCGTATCGGCTATGGTCTTGTCGGTGTTAGTGGCGTTAATTTTAACTCCAGCACTGTGTGCCAGCTTGCTGAAACATCACCCTAAAGGTGAACTGACTGATCAGAAAGGCTTCTTTGGCTGGTTCAATCGCATCTTTAGCAAACTAACCCATGGCTATGTTCACACCACCGATGGCGCGCTTAAGCGTCCTGTGCGCATGCTTGCCATTTATGCGGCTTTGGTCGTGGCTTTGGCCGTGCTCTATGTGCGCCTGCCCACCTCATTCTTGCCTACTGAAGACCAAGGTGTGCTGCTTAACTTAGTACAGTTGCCTCAAGGGGCGACTATGGAGCGCACCCTAGACGCGATGGATCAAATGACCAAATACTATGAGTCGGAAGACATAGTAGAGTCTGTGTTCTCAGTGGCAGGCTTTAGCTTCTCTGGCCAAGGCCAAAACGTCGGTATGGCCTTCGTTAAGCTAAAAGATTGGAGTGAGCGTACAGAGCCACAGCAGTCTGCTCAGGCCTTATTGGGCCGTGCTTGGGGCGCTTTAAGCCAAATTAAAGACGCCACAATATTCCCAATTAACTTGCCTCCTATTCCAGAGTTAGGTACAGCATCAGGTTTCGACTTGCAGTTGCAAGACCGTAACAACCTAGGTCACGAAAAAATGACCATGGCGCGTAACCAACTTCTAGGTATGGCTGCGCAAGACCCTCGTTTAGTGCGTGTGCGCCCTAACGGTATGCCCGATGTGCCTATTTTCCGCATCAATATCGACTACGAAAAAGTAAAATCATTGGGCTTAAGTGTTAGCTCTGTAAACCAAACTCTAAGCTCAGCTTGGGGCGGCACTTACGTGAATGACTTTATTGATCGTGGCCGTGTGAAAAAAGTGTATATGCAAGCCGATGCGCCGTTTCGAATGATGCCTGAAGACATTAATCAATGGTATGTGCGCAATAACCAAGGCGAAATGGTGCCATTCTCTGCCTTTACTACAACTTCGTGGGAATTTGGCTCACCTCGCCTCGAACGCTACAACGGCGTACCCTCTATGAACATTCAAGGTGAAGCCGCCCCCGGCCTGAGCACGGGTGATGCCATGATTGCTATGGAGGAAATGATTGCCAAACTGCCTCCAGGTGTTGGCTACGAATGGACTGGCATGTCTTACCAAGAGCGCGTATCTGGCTCGCAAACACCTATGCTACTTAGCATTTCCCTGTTGGTTGTGTTCCTATGCTTGGCAGCCCTATACGAAAGCTGGTCGGTGCCTTTCTCGGTTATGCTGATTGTGCCACTGGGTGTGTTAGGTGCTTTAACTGCAGCCTTCTTGCGTGGCTTAGGTAACGACGTGTACTTCCAAGTGGGCTTGCTAACCACCATTGGCTTGTCGGCTAAAAACGCCATCTTGATTGTGGAATTTGCCAAACTGCAAGTGGACGAAGGTAAAGAGCTTATTGCTGCTACCCTTGACGCTGCGCGTATGCGTTTGCGCCCAATCATCATGACTTCATTGGCCTTCACCCTAGGCGTGTTGCCACTGGCCATTAGCACCGGCGCTGGCGCAAGCAGCCGCCATGCTATTGGTACAGGCGTGATTGGTGGGGTATTAGCCGCCACCTTCCTAGCTATCTTCTTCGTGCCTTTATTCTATGTTCTGGTAATGAAGATTAGCCGCGCTATACGCCGTGTCTCATAAAACACAACCGTTTTAACCCGCGTTGTAAACCGACCCCGATAAGTTGAACTAACTTATCGGGGTTTTTTATTGGGGCGCCGGTACGTTAGTGTCACATGCACATGTAAAAAAAATTGTGTATATTGGCCGCAATTACAAGAACTCTAAGGAACCCCCATGCTGACGCTTTTAGCTCGATTATTGAAGGCTCTGAATTCTGAAGCTGCGCCATGGCAAATTGCTATTGCTTTGTCTATGTCTTTATTTGTCGCGCTCACACCAATGATGAGTTGGCATAATCTGATTGTTCTGTTGCTGGTGCTTGTAATTAAAATCAACCTAAGTGGTTTTATTTTTGGCGTGCTGGTGTTCTCTGGCTTGGGCTGGCTGTTCGACCCTTATATCTCTCAGCTAGGTGCCGCCATTCTTACCAACCCCGATTGGCAGCCATTTTGGCAAGGGCTTTATAATAATGATTTTTGGCGGATTACTCGGTTTAACCATACTCTAGTGATGGGCGGAATTACCGCTGCACTCTTTGCTTTTGTGCCTGTCTTTTTTATTAGCAAAATGTTGGTCAACCAATACCGCGCAAAATTATTGGTATGGGTTGAAAAACTTTGGATTGCCAAGTTTATAAAAGGCAGCAAGTTTTACCGCATTTATCAAAACTTTGCGGGCTAAGGAGAGCGAAATGTTTAAGTGGATCCGTTGGGGCGGTTTAATTTCTTTTGTAATTATTTTTGGCGGCTTGGCTGCGTTTTTTATCTTTGCGGCAGGCCCTCTTGCCAAAATTGCCATTGAAAAATTTGGCACCCAAGCCAATGGCGCGTTGGTGGAAGTGAACGACGTTGCTGTTAGCTTAAATCCTATTGGCTTGAAAATAGAAAAGCTTCAAGTCACCGACGCCAAGCAGCCGATGCGCAACAGTTTAGAATTTGACTCGGCGCTGGCCGAGCTAGAATTGGCCCCGCTGTTGGCAGGCAATCTTATTATCAAAGAGCTAAGCCTAAACGGCTTGCGCTTTGACACACAACGCTCTAAATCAGGCTTTGTGGCCAAGCCTGTTGAGAAAGTAGAGAGCAAACCAACCGAGCCTTCCATTTTAGATAGCGTAGATTTACCCGACCCCAAAGAAATTCTAAATAAAGAAAAAGACAGCTTAACCACCGAAAAACTAGGTCAAGAGCTTGAACAACGTTACAAAGCTAACATGGCTAATTTAGACGCCAAACTTGCCGCTGTACCCAATGAAGACTCATTAGCAAAATATGAAGATGACGTGCAGCGCATTTTAAAAACCAAAATCAGTTCAGCCAACGATTTTAAAAAAATTAAAGCCGATTTAGACGCTTTAAAGGCTCAACTCAAACAAGACCAACAAGCCATTCAAGATGCTCAAGAGGCTATCAAAACAGCCAAGTCCCAACTGCAAGAGGGCGTTAAAAACCTTGAACGCGCTCCAGGCAACGATTTAAAAACACTGAAAGATAAATACCAGCTTAACGCCGCCGGTGCCGCTAATTTAAGTGCTACTTTATTTGGCGATGATGCAGGGCAGTGGGCCTCGCAGGCATTGTATTGGTATGAAAAAGTACAGCCCTATTTAAGCAAAGCCGATGAAGAAGCAAAGCCGAAGGAAGTAAAAATTCCTCGTGGTGGTTATTTAGTGCAGTTTAAGAACCCGAATCCATGGCCCAGCTTTTTACTGCGTCATGCTGTTGCTGATGCTCAAACACAAAGTGGCGCTATCCACCTGCGTGCTCAAGACATCACCCATCAACAACAAGTGATTGGCCGCACCAGCCAAATATTTGCAGACAGCACTCAGCTTAAAAACATTGATCAACTTAATTTAAAACTGGAGTTTAATCACTTAAGCCAGCCTGCACGCGACAGTCTTAATTTGAACTTAAATAATTGGTCTTTAACAGGCATGAAGCTTGGCGTTGCCGGCTTAAAATTGGCCAACTCAAACAGCCAGCTCACCGCGACAGCCGAGATCGTTAGCGGAAAATTGAATGCGCAGGCCATGATGGATTTCGCCCAAGCTAAATTTGAGAGTGAAGATAAAACCGTATTAGCCAAAGAGTTAAAAGCCGCTCTGGATACTATTGCCGAGTTTAATTTAATTGCCAGCGCCAAAGGTAAGCTAACATCACCAAATTTAAGCCTAAGTTCTAACTTGGATAAACAACTGCAAACCGCCTTTAACGCTCGCTTGAAACAGAAACAAAAAGAGTTTGAGCAAGAATTAGAAAGGCAATTACAGGCCAAAGCGGCCGACATGCTTGGCCGTAACGCCAAATACCTAGATCAGTTTAACCAACTTGATGGCAGCTTAAACAGCAAGCTTAAACAAGTACAAAAACTTGCCAGCAACGAGCTAGAAGATTTTGCCAACCAGCAAAAACGCGAGGCAGAAGAAAAAGCCAAAGCCGAGCTAAAAGCCGCAGAAGATAAGGCCAAGGCTGAAGCCGAGGCGAAAAAGAAAGAAGCTGAAGCGAAAGCCAAAAAAGAAGCGGAAAGCAAGCTTAAGTCATTATTGAAACGTTAAGGTGCAAGCTTTGGCTGCACCTTTGCTGTCTGGTCCTATCAAGCTTGCTTACTACCATCTTATTAGCAATAATTCGCCCCTTAATTTTGCCATAACATCTTAGGCATGGAGTATTCATGAGCCAATTACAACAACATTCCACCAATACGCAGCTTGCCATTGCCGATGATGAAATTGACTTGCGCGACTTACTTAAGAAAATCTGGGCAACTCGTATTGCTGTTATAAAGGCTTTATTCATCGTTTTGTCTTTTTACGTTATTTTTGTTGGTGCTAAATTTTTCCTACTTACAGAAAAGACAGTGCGTTATAGCCAAATTTATGACCTAACCTTTGAAGGGCTAAGCAAAGGCAAATTTCCGAATGGCTCACACTTTGTTCTTAGCGACATCACTAGCCCCACTGTGCTTAACCGTGTATATCAACAAAATAATTTAGAAGCACAAAGCATTAACCTTACCGACTTTCGTAATGGCGTAAACGTGCAACCTTATGCCAGAAACATTGAATTTATTCGAGCCAAATACGAAAGCCGTCTTGCCGATAAAAAACTCGATCCTATCGCCATTAATGATCTGCAAAAACGCATGGAGAATGAAATTAAAGCCGCGCAAAGCAGCAGTATTGAAGTGAGTTTAACGCTCACTCGGCCCAATAATATTGATGCCGTTTTAGCAACTAAAGTGATTGCCGACATTGTTAACACTTGGGCCGAACGCGCTATCGTAGAACAAGGTGTATTAAAGGCGAATGTGGCCGTTTATTCTGATCGTATTTTCAGTAACGAGCGTTTTGAAAATCTTGATTATCTGCTAGGCATGGAACTTCTGCTCAATAGCATCAAACTGGTTCGTAATAATATTGCCAGCTTGCGTGAACAGCCCAACGCCAATACCTTAGTTGATGATCAAAGCGGCTTCACCTTAGTCGATTTGGATAAAGCCATGCAAGATATTGCTAGTTACGATATTCGCCAAATTATCGACCCAATTAAAGAACTGGGCATTTCACGCAATCCTGAAATAGTGAAGCTGTATTTTGAGCGCCGCTTGGTTGACCTGCAAGAAGAACAAAAACAATGGAAAGCTCGTGCCGAAGCCACCCGCGCAATTTTAAACGGCGAAATTCGCGTTGATCAAAATGCCACCTCCAGCACCATTACCTCTTCGAATAATATGGTGCCACAGTTAGGGGATGCCTTCTTAGATCGTTTACTAGAAGTATCACGCCAAGGCAGTAACTTAGAATTCCGTCAAAATTTAACCAAAGAAGTGTTGAAATACCAAAATCGCTCAATCGACTTACAACAGGAAATTACCGAAATTCAGCGCACCTTAAAGGGGTTAAATGGCAAGGATAAAGACAGCAACATACGTTTAACTTACGTTAAAGCTGTGCAAGAACAATTACCCGTCGTATTAGAGAACTTACGTGAATACACTCGTGTTATGAACCGCATGTACGAAAAACAAGGTAAACAAAACGCCGGTTATATCAGCCAGCTTATTACCGCTCAAGGTGGCACTTTTAATATTCAAGCCACTCGTATTGTGACTGGGCAAGACCTAAAAATACTTGCACTGCTGCTGGTTATGACCGTGTTTATCGTTGGCTTTGCTGCGATGGTACGCCAAACCTTAAAAGAAGATAAATAAATTCAAATTGCGAGGGCGGCCATCACCGCTCTCAGAAGGAACAACCATGAAAGCTATTATCCCTGTTGCTGGCCTTGGTACACGTATGCTTCCGGCCAGTAAAGCGATTCCCAAAGAAATGCTTACTCTGGCCGACAAACCACTTATTCAGTATGTGGTAGAGGAATGCGCAGCAGCTGGCATCAAGGAAATTATTCTAGTTACTCACTCCTCTAAAAACGCCATTGAAAACCACTTTGATACCAGCTTTGAACTAGAAAGCACACTAGAAGCGCGAGTTAAACGCCAGCTTTTAGATGAAGTTCGCTCCATCACCCCCAAAGGCGTCACCATTATGCAAGTGCGCCAAGGACAAGCCAAAGGTTTAGGTCACGCCGTATTGTGTGCCAAACCACTCATTGGAAACTCCCCCTTCGCCGTTGTTTTGCCAGATGTGTTAATTGACAACGCCGCCAGCGATTTAAGCAAGGATAACCTTGCGGCTATGGTGCGCGAATTTAAACAAACTGGCGTTAGCCAAATTCTGGTTGAACCCGTTCCTCAGGAGGAGGTAAACAAATACGGCATTGTCGATTTGGGCGGAAAAGAATTAAAACTCGGTAGTAGCGCAGCCCTAAGCAGTATTGTAGAGAAACCCGAACCCGCAGATGCCCCAAGCAATCTAAGCGTGGTTGGGCGTTATGTATTTCCAGCCGAGATTATGGATACACTGGCCTTCACCCCACCTGGTGCTGGTGACGAAATTCAGCTTACCGACGGCATCTTTGCTTTTATGAAGCAAAGCCCAGTTAACGCATTCTATATG
>JBASZG010000264.1:0-21398 GCA_049277875.1 Venatoribacter sp. | reverse complement strand
ACCAACCAAGTGTTTTGGGTAAACGAGGAACCTACATTACCGCTAAATTGCACCGCCAAAGTTCGCTATCGCCAAGCCGATCAAGCTTGCCGCATTGAGCCTTGTGCAGAAGGCTATAAAGTTACCTTTACCGAGCCTCAGCGCGCTGTTACCCCTGGGCAATCTGTGGTGTTTTATGTAGGCGAGCGCTGCTTAGGTGGTGGTGTAATTGAAACAACGGGTAACCTAGCATGAGCCATAAGAACGAAGAACAAGTCATTGCCTTAGCGGCTGTCATTCAAGTGGCAACGCTGGTAGAACAACTGGCTCGCACTGGCGATATGAATTTGGCTGATGCCGAACCACTACTCAACGCGTTATTTGTGCAATCACCTGAGCAGTTTTACGACGTATATGGCAACCCACTGCACCTCAAAACTGGTTTAAAACACATGCAGTCTATTTTTGGCCAAGGCTCTCGCATTAGCCCAGATATCGCACGTTACACCGTGAGTTTGTTGCACCTTGAGGGAAAACTAAAAAAACAAACACAAATGCTAGATGAACTCGGCCAAGGCATTAGTGCCAGCAAACGCCAGCTTGAGCACTTTGGCGTGCTGCATGAAAACACCATTGCCAACTTAGCCGAACTCTATAAAGACACCCTAAGCAAGCTAAGCTTTCGCATTCAGGTTACTGGCAACCCTACTTTTTTACAGAATCCCAAAACTGCTAACCGTGTACGAGCCTTGCTTTTAGCTGGCATCCGCGCCGCTATTTTATGGCGTCAATGCGGCGGCAAACGCTGGCTTCTGGTTTTAAAACGCCAAGCCTATTTGCGTCATGCTCAACAGCTAAGCGGAGCCAATTCGTGAGCATTAACCGCCGTTTCAGCACAGCCCCAATGATGGAGCTAAGCGACTCATACTGTCGAATGTTCTGGCGAAGCCTAACCCAAAAAGCCTTGCTTTATAGCGAAATGGTCACCACAGGCGCATTGCTGCACGGTGATACCAAACGGCTATTGCACTTTGATAAGGCCGAACATCCACTTGCATTACAGTTAGGCGGCAGCAGCCCAAGCGATTTGGCTCGTTGTGCAAAATTAGCCCAAGATTGGGGCTACGATGAGGTTAATCTAAACGTGGGCTGCCCCAGTGATCGGGTGCAAAACAACATGATTGGTGCCTGCTTAATGGCCCACCCGCAGCTAGTAGCCGATTGCATTAAGGCCATGCAAGATGCCTGCGAGCTTGACGTTACCATTAAGCACCGCATTGGCATCGACGATAACGACAGCTATGAGGCACTCGCAAACTTTGTGCATATCGTGGCCGCTACAGGTTGTAAAACCTTTATCGTGCATGCTCGCAAAGCCATTTTGCAGGGCTTATCTCCCAAAGAAAACCGCGAAATTCCACCGCTTCGCTACGAAGTGGTGTATCAGCTAAAACAAGACTTTCCCAGCTTAGAAATATTGATTAACGGCGGCATTCAAACTCACCAGCAATGCCAAGAGCACCTTCAGCACGTTGATGGTGTGATGCTGGGGCGTGAGGCTTATCACAACCCTTGGTTGCTAAGTGACGTAGACTCAAACTACTTTGGCCAAGAAAACCCTGCACAAACGCGCTTACAAGCCCTTGAAAACTACATTCCCTATATTGAACAGCAATTAGCCCAAGGCATTCGCTTGCAGCATATTACTCGGCATATTTTAGGACTGTTTCATGGTCAAGCCGGAGGCAGAGCCTTTCGCCGTTACATCAGCGAAAATGCTCATCAAAAAGAAGCCTCTATGAATGTGCTTTATCAAGCATTAGAGGCAGCAGGGTTTATTTCTGCTTAGCCACAAAGGCGCGTGCATCGTCTAGGCCACCATGATTAATTACCTTGCTGTAACCGAGCTTCAGCAGGGCTTGGCGAGCGGCCTCGGCGCGCTTTCCAGAACGGCAGTAAAGGTTGATTTCGGTGTCTTTGGCGAGATTCAATTCGCCAATTCTGCTACCAATTTGCTCGTAAGGAATTAACCTATCAACGCCTTCTAAGTGGTCTTGAGCGTACTCCGCTTCAGTGCGCACATCGATCCAAACGCCTTCAAGTGACCACGCCAAGCTACTAGCCAGAAGCAGCATTAATGTTACAATCTTTTTCATATTTTTCTCCTAAATAGAAAACGCATTATTTACTTATTTTTAAGGAATTACCATGAACAAACTGGAAGCCTTGCGTCAAATGACGGTTGTAGTAGGCGACACCGGCGACATCGACGCCATCCGTAAAACTCACCCGCAAGACGCAACCACTAACCCCTCTTTAATTCTAAAAGCAGCGAAACAAGACGCTTATCAACCCTTACTGCATAAAGCGGTTAGCTTTGCGAAAAGCATTAAAAATAGCGAATCTGAGCTAAGCAATGCTACCGACAAACTAGCCGTTAATATTGGCTTAGAAATTTTAGATAATATCCCTGGTTTAATTTCCACCGAAGTCGATGCGCGTTTATCTTTCCAGCGCGAGGCGACCATTGCCAAAGCCCGCAAGCTCATTGCCATGTACGAAGCTGAGGGGATTTCGCGTGAGCGCGTGATGATTAAAGTAGCTGCCACTTGGGAAGGCATTCAGGCAGCCAAAGCCTTAGAAGAATTGGGTATTCAGTGTAACCTTACTCTACTTTTTAACTTCACTCAGGCCGTTGCTTGCGCCGAGGCCAATGTCACCCTTATTTCGCCTTTTGTTGGACGTATCTTAGACTGGCACAAAGCTCAGAACCCCACAGCCGACTTTTCAGGTTTTAACGACCCAGGTGTGCAATCGGTTACCCAAATTTATAACCATTACAAAGCACACGGCTATAAAACCATTGTTATGGGCGCAAGCTTTCGTAACACCTCTGAACTTGAAGCCTTAGCGGGCTGCGACAAACTCACTATTAGCCCAGAGCTTATGCTAGAGCTTGAAAAAGATAACTCCGCACTATCACAACAACTGTCTGTGGCTAAAGCCACGGCCACCTACGAGCGTTTTGCAGTGAACGAGCAAGACTTCCGCTGGTCAATGAACGAGGATGCCATGGCCACAGAAAAACTAGCCGAAGGCATTCGTAAATTCGCGGTAGATCAGCGCCATTTAGAAGATATGCTTAAGGCATTGTTGTGATTGAAAAGCTTTTAGCCCTATTTAAACAACCACAAGCAGCACGACCACAGCAAGAGCTGGATTTAGCCGTGGCCGTACTGCTAACCGAAATCATGAAAGCCGACCACGAGCTGGACGAGCGCGAAATCAATACTCTAAAAAAGGTGCTAAGCGACTTATTTCAACAGGATAAAACCAGCATTGATAATTTGGTTATTCGCGCTAAACAACAGTCAGACCAAGCCAACGATTTATTTCAATTCACTGAAGCCATTAACCAACACTGGCAAGCAGATGATAAATACAAGTTAGTGCAGGGTTTATGGCGCGTGGCATTTAGCGATGCACGCTTAGATAAGTACGAAGAATATATGATTCGGCGAATCAGCGATTTGCTTTACCTGCCCCATAGCGAATTTATTCGCGCTAAGTTATCGGTAAAACCTAAGCCATAACAACAAAGCCGGAAAATCCGGCCTTGTTGTTTAACCAGTGCTTATAGACGGTTTAAACCATTCAGCGCTGCCACTCGATAAGCCTCTGCCATGGTTGGGTAGTTGAAAGTGGTGTTAACAAAATACTCTAACGTATTACCCTCACCTTTCTGCTCCATAATGGCTTGGCCAATATGGATAATTTCAGCCGCTTGGTCACCAAAACAATGAATGCCCAAAATTTCCATGGTTTGACGGTGAAATAGTATTTTAAGCATGCCAACACCTTCGCCGGTGATTTGCGCACGAGCGATATGTTTAAAAAAAGCCTGCCCTATTTCATAGGGTACTTTTTCTTCGGTTAATTCACGTTCTGTTTTTCCCACCGAGCTAATTTCAGGAATGGTATAAATGCCCGTTGGCACCGAGTTAACAAAACGAAAATCCGCTGGGTTGTAGATGGATGCTGCAGCCGAGCGGCCTTGGTCGTAGGCCGCAGAGGCTAAAGCTGGCCAACCAATGACATCCCCTGCTGCGTAGATGTTTTCAATCGCTGTGCGATATTCACTGTCTACGTCTAATTGACCACGGCTATTGGGCGTAAGGCCAATGTTTTCCAGCCCCAAGCCCTTAGTGTTGCCACTGCGGCCAGCCGCCCAAAGGAAAGCGTCAGCTTTTACTTTTTTACCCGATGCCATCACCAAAGTGACATAACGTTCATTAGCTTCAACTGAACCAAACTGCTCGCTATGGCGAATCAGCACGCCTTTATCACGAAGGTGATAACTAAGTGCATCGGAGATTTCGTCGTCTAAGAAATTCAGTAAGCGATCACCTGGATGAATTAAATCAACTTTCACTCCTAAGCCTGAAAAAATAGACGCGTATTCACAACCAATCACCCCGGCGCCATAAATAATAATGGTTCGAGGTGTGTGCTCTAGGCTTAAAATCGTGTCTGAGTCGTAAACTCTAGGATGAGTGAAGTCGATATTATTAGGGCGCCAAGGGCTAGAGCCTGTTGCAATCACCACTTCCGCCGTATGCAAACGCAGGTTACTGGTATCATCGGTAAACACATCAATGGTGTGCTTATCCGCAAAGTAAGCTTTGCCGGTATAAAGCGTGATGCGATTGCGCGATAGAAAACCAGTGCGCAGCTTCACTTGTTTACTGATAACACGCTCGGCATTTTTTAAAACTTTAGGAAATGAAAACCAACCTGGGCCGCTAACATCGCGGAACATGGGGTTGGTATTAAACTCAATAATCTGCTTCACCGCGTGACGCAAAGCTTTTGAAGGAATTGTGCCAAGGTGGGTGCAGTTTCCACCTACTAGGTTTTTGTCTTCAATTATTGCAACCTTTTTACCGTGTTTAGCTGCATTGATAGCCGCTGCTTCTCCTGCAGGGCCTGCACCTATTACAACCAGATCAAATTGGTAATCCGACATGCATCACTCCATTCATAATCATTATTTTGAGGCGTCGTGAAAGTTAGCGTTATTGGCTGGAGCCTCCGCAACACTGGCACAGCTACCTGGGCCACTACGACCACAGGCACAAGCGCCTTTAACACCTAAGTTGGCAGCGCCGCCACAAGAGCCACCAATCGGCTTACGGCCAGCCATAACGCCAACCGACATACCAACAACAACCAAAGCCATTACTGCAAATGCGATTAGAATCATTAACATTTTATTTGCCTCCTTTTAAGGCATTAGAAAATAAGCGTTTAAACTCGGATGAAGCCTGCTCGGCAAACACATTATCGCCCTGGCTTACAATCATAAAGATGGGTAATTTAAGCGTTTCGGCTAATTCCATACCTGCATCTGGGCCTGCAACCGTAATGGCAGTCGCCCAAGCATCGGCATAACCTACCTGAGGTTGAAGCACAGTAACAGAAACTAATTTATGGGTAATAGGGTGCCCAGTTTTAGGATCAATGGTATGGGAATAGCGCGTGCCCTTTTCTTCAAAATAGTTACGATAACTGCCAGAAGTTGCAACACCCAAGCCATTGGGTTCAATTACCAACATCACATCTTGCGATAGCTGCTGTGGGCGTTCTATGGCAATGCGCCAAGGCTGATTATCGGGTTTGCTTCCTTGGGTAATTAGCTCGCCACCAATTTCAACCATGTAAGAGTTAATGCCTTCTTGGTGCACCAATTCTGCAATTTGATCAACGGCCCAACCTTTAGCCACCGCAGATAGATCAATATAAAGAGGCTTTAATAAACGCACTCGTTGTTTACTAACGTCTAGTTCAATAAATTGGCTGCCGATACTGGCCAGCTTGGCGGCAATTAGTGACTCATCTGGGGCGTGCTCTACCCGCGCATCTGGACCAAAGCCCCACATATTCACTAAAGGCCCAACGGTAACATCAAAGCGCCCTGCACTTTGTTGCCAAATTTCTAAAGAAATAGCCAATACCTGAGTTAGGTCAGATGAAATAGCAACCCAGCCAGCTTCATCTTGGCTTAGCTCGCCTTTATTTAGTTTTGACAGTTCGGAATCGGCAATGTAGGTAGACATGCTTTGGTTAATGGCTTTTAATCGCGCATCAATTTTCTCTTGAAGACTGCCAGCAATTTCATCGCTGGTGCCTACCCAAGCCACATGGTACTGAGTGCCCATAGTGGGGCCAGACACTCGAATAATGTGCTCTTTAGGGCCTAGATCGCAGGCGGTTAGTAACAAAGCAAAACAAAAAACAACAATAGTGCGCATAGCTCCTCCTAAGGCCGGTAGTATACAACCATGCTCGCGCCTTTGCATGAGACCTAGGTGCAACATAGTTATACCTAAAAAGTTAAACTAAATGCCTATGTGGTTATATATAAGAATGGCAAAATCGTGTAGAATGCCTGCGTTTATGAGGATTTTTGTATGAACAACACTATGTCTGATGAAATGCTAGAGCTTGTTTCACAACGCTTTCGCCTACTGGCCGACCCAATGCGTCTGCGTATATTACACCAATTGCAAGCGGGCGAAAAAACCGTAACTGAATTGGTGGATGCAACCGGAGCGTCGCAGCCTAACGTTTCAAAACACCTTTCCACATTAAAAAACTTTGGTCTGGTTAAACGCAGACAGCAGGGCAACATGGCTTATTTTTCAATTGGTGCGCCATTTATTTTCGAGCTGTGCAACACCGTTTGCGACAATATGCGCGAAGAATTAGAGCAGCGTTCTAACCTTTTAGGTAGTAATTAGTCGTTAACAAGGCACCAATGCTTGCGTAAGGTCGAGGCATCGAAGCGAATTTTTCCAATGTCAGACCAAGTATGTAACATGCTCTGAAACTGCAACCGATTAAGCCGAATATCATCTACAGCGTGCGCTTTAGGGTGTTTTTCCAAAAGCTGTTCTTTCACCCCTTGAGTGAGAAAGCTTTCAAGCGTTTTACGAAGCCTATCTTCACTGCCACATTGAGCAAATGTTGGCTGAAGAATATTAAAAATATGATCCAACCGTAGCGACAGCAATACTTCATCAATCGACAAATTACCGCTTTCAAACACCTTGGCAGACAGCCTGAGGTTAATCATGGTGCGGCTGCGCTCTAGCATTTCCTTGGTGTTTAGCTTCAATTTGGTTAAATCGTCTACCACTGGGCTAATGTTGCTTGGCTTATCTTTTATAGCAAGATTAGACCAAGCACTCATACCATCTTTGTTGGCTGTCACCATATTTTTGATATGAGCCAACAGCTCATCGCGCACGTGCCATTTTTTATACGCCGACTTACCAACCAGCAAATTGTGAAAATCAATTAAGCGCTTTTGATCGGTATTTTTGCTTTCTATGGTTAATATACTTTTTACAAAAATAAAGATTGGCTTATCTAAGGAACAGGCGTGCACATACTCACGGTGCAAATAGCCAAGCCCTGCAGGAGAGATTGCGCCATAGGTGTCACCAAGTAATAAAATAAAAGCATCGGCTAATTCAATTTGCCGACGCGAGACTTCCCAGTCGTAACTTTTACCCTCTTTTAAGCAGGGTAACCCGACGTCGATAAAGGAATGGCGAGCCAAAAGCTGCTTAACTTCAAAGCGCTCCAAATCTAGGCCCTGCTGATTTGAAGCGACATAAACAAGATTAATTTTTTTACTGGGATTCGAGTAACTCACAAAGCCGGCTACCATTTTTTATTTTGGCGCCTGTTTTAGCTGAATTACCAACGTTTGCCAAGTGATTGTGCAGCAATTTCATTGGCTGCGCGTGAAATAAGGCCGTTAGGAGTCATGTAAATATAAAATACAGCCCCTTCTGCCAAGGGCATGTAAACGGCATTGCCATACTGAGCATCGAATAAAAACCCAACGCTGTTGAACCATTGCCAGAGGTCAATGATCCCTGACTGCTCTAATGGATAGAGCGTTCTCGGAGAGCGCCGTTCTTGTTCAAGAGCAAGATAACGGCCAGACAAGCGGTCTAGCCGATAAAGCGGGTCGGCATGAAACGGCCCTTTCCACGTTAGCATTCGCACATCAAGCTGCCACTGATCGCCAAGCAAGGGATAGCTTTTACTTTTTCCAGATGAGTCCGTTAGGGTTAAAACGAAGTTTTGATGAGCCTGCTTGCTGATACTAACAGTTCCTAGGCTCTCTTCTTTGGCGCTGCGGCTGTAGCTCCAAAAATCAAATAGAGAAAACAGCAGTGCGACAGCAAAAAAGGCCAAAAGCAGACCAGCGGTACCTTTTAGCCAAGGAATAAGCCAGTTTTTAGGCCACAACAGCAAAAAAACGGCAAAGCCTAAAGCAGCGCAAACCAAAAGACCTAAAACAGACAAACTACCAATTAACATGTTTAACCCTGCAGTATTTCGATACTTTCAACCACCAAATCCAAAGCATTTTTAGAACCTTGAGTTTTACCATTTAAAGACTCCAAATAAAACTCAATAGCAGATATGGCATCGGCAAAGGCTTCAAACTTTTCGTTTGCTATAGGTTGGTTGCTTAGAATATGAGTGCGAACAAAATGCGCCATAACACCAATTAATTGAGGCAATCTGTTTTGTTCTAAAAACAACAGAGCTGCACCCAGTTCAATTAAGCGCTGATCTACGTCCTGCATGTGACTGGCATCAAAACCTGAACTGTTGTAAAGATCGGTGGCACGTTTGATTGAATCCAGCACCGCCAAAGATTCAAACACCAAGGCAATGCGCGCTTCTTTTAGGCTAAGCGGATCAACCAGCACAGCTTTTTCAAGATTGCCTTCAGCAAGGGCTCTAACGTCTTGTTCAATACCAATAATTTCATAGGCGCTGTTGCTTAGGTTTTCTTTAATAAGCTTAGGGTTGCCTGTGGCAAATTGGAAATGTTCAAGCAGCTTGCGAGTTTTTAGTGCGGTTTTTTCTAAACCAGTTACCACTAAGGAATCGGCTAGGCGCACCAGCGCATCGCTTAGGTTTTCAAGGCTTTCGACGGTAATGGCACCGTGCTCCATGCCGATAAAATGGTCTTTTATCAGTTGAATTTCTTCAATTAAGGCAATGGAGAGAGAGTTCAGAACCGACTGATTTGGCCCATGCATGAGTTTTCGAGTTTTTACTAACTCAGACTCATTGATAAGGTTTTCAACCAAATACAGGCGTTGAAGCTTTTGCAAAAGCGGTGTATTTGGTTCTGCCAAGGCAATGAGATAGACAAATTCTTTTACCAGCCAATCGGGCGCGTCTTCGGCGTTGGCCAAAGTTGGATTAAGCTGAATGCGTCTGAGCAGCTTATCCATATAAGAGAGCGCAAAAATGCGTGTTGAGGTAACTTCAAATTGTTCTTGGGATAGAGCATCCAACACGCCTTGAGTTAAATGCCATAAAAACCATGTTTTTTCTTGTCGACTTAGAATCTCGAAGTGGTGAACCGAGCGTTGCATAACACTGATAGCACCGCCTCGCGCTTCACCTTTAATAAGTCCTAATAATCCCAATTGATAAAGCTGACGAGCACGGCTAATTGGAATGTTTTCTGAGGTGGCAGGCTGAGGCTGTTCGTATTTAACGCGTAAGTTAGCCAAAAAAAAGAACGATTCGGGCAAGGGCTTAGCTTGGCGTTCTTTGCGCAAGATATTAATGGCAGGCACCAATAAGCTTGGGACAACAACGATATCGTCACTGACAAAATGCAAATAATGCTTTAATTGCATAATAGCTTGGGTCAGCGCGGTTAAAATAGGTTCGGATAACCCCGACTGGCGCACTATAGCGGATACTTCGGTTGCTTCTTCGCAAAGAGTTTCGCCAGCACGAAAATCAAGCATTCGGAAGGTGCCACGAAGCTGCTGAATTTCTTGTAAAAAGGCATCAAGCACTTCTTCGTCTGCAAACGATGCATAGCTGTCAAGGCATGCAGTGGCTTGGTCTAAAGCGTTAAAAACTTCCTCTTTAACCAGCTTTAGCATCACTTTTATTTGGTCGTTCTCACTTCCTGTTAGCATCAAAATAGCTACTCCTGTTTTTGATTATTTTCACTTGCTCGCCAAATGGCCTGCCCTGCTTTCTTATCAACCAAGTCTAGCATTGATTCGTGCTTTTCAAGTTCCGCCGCGTTGGCTTTTATTACCAGCAAGTTTGCCGTAGAAATATCAATATCGGCAAATTGCACTTCTTCTGGCTGCTCTTCTTGGGTGTCGTCGACGAGAGCCAAATCGGTTTGGCCGCCAGTCATGGTCAAGTAAACATCAGCTAGAATTTCAGCGTCAAGTAGCGCACCGTGAAGCTCGCGGTGGCTGTTGTCAATGCCAAGACGTTTACACAGGGCATCTAAGCTGTTGCGTTGACCAGGAAACATGTCTCTGGCTAACAATAAGGTATCAAGTACCGTGCAGAAAGTTCTGGTTTTGCTTAAGCCTAAGCGGTTGAACTCGCCGTCCATCATGCCAATATCGAACGCTGCATTGTGAATGACTAATTCAGCGCCATCAATAAATTCACGAAATTCCTGCGCGATGTCCTTAAAATAAGGGGCATTACGTTCTTTGAGCCACTCTAAAGTAATGCCGTGAACCTCGGCAGCCCCGGCATCAATTTCACGATCTGGATTAATGTAAATATGAAAATGGCGGCCAGTAAGTTTGCGCTCGATAATTTCCACGCAGCCAATTTCAAGAATACGGTGCCCCTCACCAATACCGGTTGTTTCCGTATCTAATACAACTTGCCTCATTTTAAAATCTCACTCACGCCACGATTGGCTAATTCATCGGCTTTTTCGTTTTCTGCATGACCGGTATGGCCACGCACCCAATGCCATTCAATGTTATGGCGCTGGCACTGTGCATCTAATTCTTGCCACAATTCTTGGTTTTTTACGGGCTCTTTGGCTGCTGTGCGCCAGCCGTTACGCTTCCAGCCAGCCAACCAACTGTTAATGCCTTGTTTTACATATTGCGAGTCGGTTGTAAGTTTAACGTCGCAAGAGCGGGTTAGGGCTTTTAAGCCTTCGATGGCGGCGGTTAGCTCCATGCGGTTGTTGGTGGTATTAGATTCACCACCCCAGAGTTCTTTTTCGTGCTGACCATAGCGCAAAAGCACTCCCCAACCACCAGGACCTGGATTGCCCTTACAGGCACCATCGGTAAATAGTTCAACTTTCATTCGGTTTTGCTCATTTCATGCAGCGCCTTTGATGCCGCCGCTACAGGTAAAGTAAAAGGCTTTTGCACAAGTGCCCAACGCTTTTGGCGAATGGGCGTCATGCCGGCTGTGGTTTTGCGCGCCACCATGACATAAGCGTTGGCAGGCAACCAGCGAAGATCGTATAAAACTCGGTCGATGCGCTTATTAAGTTGCTCATTGCCAAGGCTTAACGGCCAAAAATGTGCAGCAGCAGACTGACGTTCAATTTTCATATCCAATAAAACAAGCCAGTCTTGCAATCTTGCAGGAGAGACGGGCCGCGTTAGCCAAGGCATTCGCGGTGAAAAAATATGCATCCAACGCGCCAACCCCCAAGCACTAAGCGGATTAAAACCAACGATAACCAAATACCCACCCGACACCAAGCAACGGCTGGCATTGCGCAATAACTGGTGAGGATGGGCGCTCATATCAAGCGAGTGCTGCATAATAACAACATCTAAACAGTTATTAGGTAAAGGCCATTCACCATCGCCAATCAGGGCTTCGGCTGCAGTAACTCCTCGCCCCCAAGGCAGCCCCAAACAGAACTTATGCTGCACTCTTGAGTGACGTAGGAATTTAGGTTTAGGGTCAATTCCAGTATAGGCAATGTGATAGCCAAAAAACTGAGCTACCCAGTGTTTTAGCCAGCCCGCCTCTAGCTCTAACAACCGCTTGGTAGAGGGTTTTTGCAACCAAAGAGCAAGCTGTTCAGGTTTAATCGCATTTTCTTTGTTAAGAATCATAGTTTAATCTACCCATTGCTTAAGCCTTGCTGTTCTTGCCCAGCATCTTTAGACTTGGTTTTTTTTATTTTATAGAGTGCCTATGAAAAACACCCTAGCTTTATGGGGAAAGACACTGATAGCAACCTTTTTACTCAGTGCTTACACCAGTACCCAAGCCAATGCTCTTGCACAAAGCGAAGACGACACTAACCTTTCTCAGCCAGACCAACAAACCCTAGTAATTCTGGAAGATTGGCAACCTAACAACACTTCGGTTGAAGCTTATGAAACCATCTGGCAGCGCATTATAGCGGCCTATCAACTGGATACCAGTCTTGAAAATCCACGTATTACCGCTCAATTAAATTGGTATAAAGCACGCCAAGATTACCTTAACCGTGTGGCTGAACGTGGCGAGCGCTATTTGTATTTTATTGCCGAGCAAATTGAAGCGCGTGAAATTCCAGGCGAAATAGCCCTGCTTCCTATTGTGGAAAGCGCTTTTGAACCCTTTGCTTATTCTCATGGTCGCGCTTCCGGCGTATGGCAATTTATTCCATCAACTGGTGTGCTCTTTGGCTTAAAAAGCGACCATTGGCATGATGGCCGCCGCGATATTCGTGCCTCCACCATTGCTGCTTTAACCTTCTTAGATGGCCTGCAGAAAGAATTTAATGGTGATTGGCTATTGGCTTTGGCCGCTTATAACTCTGGTGCTGGCACCGTGCGCAAGGCCATTCGACTAAACAAAGCGCGTGGTAAGCCAACCGATTTTTGGTCGTTAGATTTGCCACGCGAAACCCGCGACTACGTCCCTAAGCTTTTGGCCTTGGCTAAGTTAGTCAGAACACCAGAGCAGTATCATGTTTCATTATTACCCATTCCTGATGAGCCTTATTTTGCGGTGGCCAAGACTGGCGGGCAAATCGACCTAAGCCAAGTGGCGAAATTATCCGACACGCCCATCGAAGAAATTTACAATTTAAACCCTAGCTTTAATAACTGGGCAACTCACCCTAATGGCCCACATGAAATACTGATTCCCTACCAGCAACTTGATGCCTTCAACGAACAGCTTTCCCAGCTACCTGCCTCTGATCGGGTGAAGTGGCAAATGTATCAAGTGCAAAAAGGCGACAGCTTAATTACGATTTCCAAGAAATTTAACACCACCACCGATGTTTTACAGAGTGTTAATGGTATTCGCGGCAATATTATTCAGGTGGGGCAACTGCTTAACATTCCAAGTGCCATGCATCCACAAAGCCGCTACGCCTTTAGCGAAAATGCCCGCCACTCTAGGCTGGTGTCAGCGCGCCAACCAGCCAACAGCAAAACCATTCACTACACGGTTAAAAATGGTGATAGTTTTTGGAGCATCGCTCGCCATCATGGGGTGCAAACCGCCGAGTTGGCACGCTGGAATGGCATGGCACCACGCGATCCGTTAAGCGTTGGGCGAAAATTAGTCATTCATCAAAAAGTAAAAACAAGCACCACTGGCTTTACCCCGCCAGCTCAGCGCGAGGTGATACGAAAAATCACTTACACAGTGCGCAAAGGCGACTCATTGGCACGCATTTCGCAAAAGCACAATGTACGCATTAGTGATATCAAGCGCTGGAATTCTTCTCAGGTAAGTAATAAATACCTGCAACCCGGCCAAAAGCTGACGCTGCATGTGGATGTCACACGCTAGATTATCAACCTTCAAGACAGGGTGATTAGCCAAAATACCATTGGCTAAGCCCTTAATCTGTTTTAGCCTTAGGGCGTTTTAATTTTTGGATAGGAATCGTTATGGGAATGTTAAGCGGTAAAAAAGTATTAATCGTTGGTGTTGCCAGCAAGCTTTCCATTGCTTACGGTATCGCCGATGCTTGTTATCGTGAAGGCGCCGAACTGGCATTCACTTACCAAGGCGAAAAGCTAAAAGAGCGCGTGGAAAAAATGGCTGCAGCTTGGGGCTCAGACATTGTTTTACCCTGTGACGTTGCCTCTGATGAAGAAATAGCTGCCGTATTTGCCGAATTAAAAGCACGCTGGGGCCATTTAGATGTGCTAGTTCATTCGGTTGGTTTTGCCCCTGCACACGAACTAGACGGCAATTATTTAGACGTTACCACCCGCGAGGGCTTCCGCATTGCCCACGATATCAGTGCGTACAGTTTTGTCGCTTTAGCCAAAGAAGCACGCCCACTCATGCAAGGCCGTAACGGTGCCATGCTTACCCTTACCTATCATGGCTCGCAACAAACCTTGCCCAACTACAACGTTATGGGCTTAGCTAAAGCGTCGCTTGAGGCCTCGGTGCGCTATCTGGCAGGCAGTGTTGGCCAAGATGGTATTCGTGTAAACGCCATTTCTGCTGGCCCTATTAAAACCTTAGCGGCGGCAGGCATTAAGAGCTTCCGCAAAATGCTGAAACGCAACGCCGAGCGTGCACCTCTTGGGCGCAACATCACTATTGAAGAAGTAGGCAACACCGCTGCCTTTTTATGCTCGGATATGGCCTCTGGTATTTCTGCACAAACCATCTATGTAGATGGTGGCTTTAATAGCTGCGCGATGAGTGCAGCGGAAATGGAAAGTAACGAAGCCGAAAACTAAATATTCAAAGCGCTTAAAACCAAAAGCCAAGCAAGTTGCTTGGCTTTTTGGTTATCAGTATTCCGGCAGTACGGTGTCTTCAAATAGCTCTTCGATCTCTTGTGAATTAGTGCAGGCCATGGCCTTCTCTACCAAACGCTTATTTAAGTGTGGCGCAAAGGTTTTAATAAAATCGAGCATATAGCCACGTAAGAAGGTTCCACGCCTAAATCCAATTTTCGTGATGCTGGACCTAAACAAATGACGGGCATCCAAGGCAACAATGTCTTTATCCAAATCTGGCTCGTAGGCCATACTGGCGACAATTCCAATCCCCACACCCAAACGCACATAGGTTTTAATAACGTCGGCATCGGCAGCCGTAAAAGCAATTTTTGGGGTTAAGCCCTGCTCATTAAAAGCATCGTCTAACTGTGAACGCCCAGTAAAGCCAAACACATAGGTCACCAACGGATAAGCGGCAATGTCTTTTAAGGTTAAGTTGCTCACTTTAGTAAGAGGATGGCCTTTGGGTACCAAAATAGAACGGTTCCAGCGATAGCAAGGCATCATAATTAAATCGTTAAACAGCTCCATTGCTTCGGTAGCAATGGCGAAGTCGGTGGTGCCATTTGCCGCCATTTCAGCGATTTGCATGGGGGTTCCCTGATGCATATGTAAGCTTACATCTGGATACTGCTCCATAAACTTATGAATAATAGGAGGCAGTGCGTAGCGCGCTTGCGTATGCGTGGTGGCAATAGAAAGATTGCCTTTGGTTTCATCACCAAATTCTTGAGCTATACGCTTAATGCTTTCAGTCTGACGCAAAATATCATTGGCAATTCGAAGCACAGCTTCGCCTGCAGGTGTCACTCTTGTTAGGTGTTTGCCACTTCGCGCAAAAATCTCCACACCCAGTTCATCTTCCAGTAAACGTATTTGCTTACTGATGCCGGGCTGTGACGTGTATAAAGATTGAGCCGTAGCCGATACATTCAAATTGTTTTTCTGAACCGCGCAGATATATCGAAGTTGTTGCAGTTTCATACAAACAGTCTCCTTTGAATACTTATAACAACAAAGTTAATAATGACCGCCATCTTATTCTTTTTAACTATACATAGCCAAGTCTTTTATATGTTTTTATAAAGCTTGGCGGTTTTTTTAACCAACAATAGTTATAAGCAACATTTAGTCATGGGCAAGCGTTCAGGCTTTTGTCATAATCAGACGCATTAAAAAACAACTTATAAATCAGGAATTAAGCATGTCTGATATTCGTGTAGACGACCTTAACGTTGAGTCTATTTTGCCTCTTATCACCCCGAAAGAATTAAAAGCTGCCTTACCAATCAGCGAAGCTGCCGTTGCATGCGTGCAAGCTGGCCGCGAAACTGTGCGCAATATTTTAGATCGCAAAGACCACCGCATTTTTTTAGTGGTTGGCCCCTGCTCTATCCATGATGTAGACGCCGCCCTAGACTACGCCAAGCGTTTAAAAGCACTATCCGAGAAAGTAAGCGACACCCTATATTTAGTTATGCGTGTTTATTTCGAGAAGCCCCGCACTACAGTGGGCTGGAAGGGTTTAATTAACGACCCTTACATGAACGATACCTTTAAAATTCAAGATGGTTTGCACATTGCCCGCAAACTATTGATTGATCTTGCCGAACTGGGCTTGCCCCTTTCAACTGAAGCACTCGATCCCATTTCACCTCAGTACATTCAAGATTTAATTAGCTGGTCGGCCATTGGCGCACGCACCACTGAATCGCAAACTCACCGCGAAATGGCTTCTGGCTTGTCGTCTGGCGTTGGTTTTAAAAACGGTACAGACGGTGGCCTGACTGTTGTCACCAACGCTTTGATGTCGGTAGCCAACCCCCATCGTTTCTTAGGTATTAACAGCGACGGCCAAGTGTCTATCGTTTCAACTCGTGGCAACCCTTACGCTCACTTGGTTCTGCGTGGTGGCGGTGGCAAACCAAACTACGATTCTGTGAATGTGTCTATTGCCGAGCAAACCTTGGCTAAATCTGATTTGCCCCAAAACATCATGATTGACTGCAGTCACGAGAACTCAAGCAAAAACCCTGCATTGCAGCCTTTGGTTATGGACAACGTCACTAACCAAATTTTGGACGGCAATAAATCAATCATTGGTTTAATGGTCGAGTCAAACCTTAAACATGGCCGTCAAAACATTCCCGCCAATTTAGACGAGCTGGAATATGGCCTATCGGTTACAGATGGCTGCATTAGTTGGGATGAGACCGAAAACGCCATCTTAAAAATGCACGAAAAACTAAAAGCCGTTTTGCCCACTCGCAATCAATAAACGGCAACACCACTTAGGAGTAATGTTTGGACGCAGTAACCATTAATCACTTGCTTTTAGTAGGAGCAGTGCTCATTGGCACCAGCATTATGCTGAGCTCCTTAGCAAGCCGTATTGGCGTGCCTATTTTAGTCATCTTTTTGGCTGTGGGGATGTTTGCAGGAGTAGACGGCCCAGGTGGTATTGTTTTTCAAGATTATTCTTTGATGTATATGGTCAGCAACCTTGCGCTGGCCATTATTCTGCTTGATGGGGGCATGCGCACTCGCGCCAGCACCTTTAAAATTGCACTCGGACCATCGCTTATATTAGCCACCCTTGGGGTGGTGATTACCGCAGGGCTTACAGGCCTCATGGCGCATTGGTTATTCAATTTAACTCTTCTACAAGGCTTACTTATTGGCGCCATTGTTGGCTCAACCGACGCCGCTGTGGTGTTTAATCTACTTAAAGGCAAAGGCTTAAACGAGCGGGTTGGCTCAACACTCGAAATTGAATCCGGCAGTAACGACCCAATGGCGATGTTTTTAACCATCACCCTTATCGCCATGCTGGTGGAAGGCAAAACCAGCTTTGAAATTTCCATTCTATTCAGTTTGATACAGCAGTTTGGCCTAGGAATTTTTCTTGGCCTAGGTGGTGGTTGGTTGTTACTGCGTCTTATTAATACGCTCAGTATTGCCGAGGGCTTATACCCATTGTTGGCGGTTTCTGGCGCGGTGTTGCTTTATGCCTTGTCGTCTGAGGTTGGTGGCAGTGGTATTTTGGCCGTTTATATCTGTGGCCTAGTGCTTGGCAACAGGCCAATTCGCAACCGCCACGGCATTTTACACATGTTCGACGGCCTAGCTTGGTTAAGCCAAATTGGTATGTTCGTTGTACTGGGATTATTAGTTAATCCTTCCGAGATGCTGCCTATCTTGGTGCCTGCTTTACTACTTTCCATGTGGATGATTTTCTTTGCTCGTCCGCTTTCCGTGTTTGTAAGCTTATTGCCCTTTAAAAATTTCACTCTTAAAGAACGCAGTTTTATTTCATGGGTAGGCTTGCGTGGCGCAGTGCCGGCCATTTTGGCCGTTTTCCCATTAATGGCCGGGCTAGAGCATGCCCAACTATTCTTTAACGTGGCCTTTTTTATCGTGTTGGTTTCGCTTATTTTGCAAGGCACCACTTTGGCTTGGACAGCACGCAAAGCCAACGTTGTCGTACCTGAAATGCCTGCCCCAATTTCACGCTTGGGCTTAGAAATTCAACTTGCCAGCCAATGGGAATTGTTTATTTACCGCCTTAAAGCGACACGTTGGTGCGTAGGAGCCGAGCTACGTGAACTGCACATGCCCGAAAACACCCGCATTGTGGCGCTTTTCCGCCACAACATATTGCTTCACCCCTCCGGCAGCACCCGCTTAGAAGCCGACGATATTTTATGCATTGTCGGTCATGATCACGACCTGCCAATTCTTGGCAATATGTTCAGTGAGCGCCCAGAAAAAGGGTTAAATATGAACTTTTTTGGCGACTTTTTTATCGACGGCGAAGCACGTATTGCCGACCTTGCCATGTTCTACCCGATTGCCCCGGATAAAACCGATGCCATTACCATAGAAGAGCAGCTTAAACGTAAGCTAGGCACCAAGCTGGTGGTAGGCGACTCTTGCCGTTGGGCAGGTATGCAATGGACGGTAGCAGAGCTTGAAGGCGAGCAAATTAAACGCATTGGGGTAAAACACTTAACCGAAGAAACGATTGACCCAGTAGCGGTTTAAGGTGCATTTTAAGGCTCACCGCTATTTTATTGGGAGCCTAACCATGAACCAACCTACCACTTCAAGCCGCGTCCAAGGCGCTATTTTAGGCGCGTTTATTGGTGACGCTCTCGCCTTAGGCCCACATTGGTATTACAACCTTGATGAGCTACGCAACGACTATGGCAACTGGATTAGCGACTACACCACTCCCAAAGAAGGCCGCTATCATGCAGGCTTAAAAGCCGGCGCTTCATCGCAATCGGGCGTGATTCTCGACCTTACTCTCAAATCGTTAATTGCCAACCAAGGCTACGACGAAAAAGATTTCTGCAAACGCCTAGACGACGATTTATTTCCACTTTTAGACGGCGAACCCAAACACGGCCCAGGCGGTTACACCAGTCAGTCTATCCGCGATGCATGGCGTGCTCGCCAAGCTGGCAATGGCTGGAATCAAGTGGCCAGCCTAAGTGATAACACCGAAGCCGCCGAGCGCGTGCTGGCTATTGCTGCGCTGTATTTTAATAACCCCAACGCCATTGCCGAAAAAGTAAGCAGCAACACGGCTCTTACCCAATCCGACCCAACCGTTGGCGCTATGACCTGCGCCTATGCTTTGGTGCTTGGGCAACTGCTGCAAGGCGAAGCCCTAGACGACCAGCTTTCTTCTAAGCTAATGAATCTCTTTATGAATAAGGCACTGCCTTTTCATTACGCCTCACCCGATGCCCTGCTTACGGTTTCGTCCATTGCTCAAGCGGTGCAACAGCAAGAAGTGCGTATTGAGCCAGCTTGGAAGGTATCTTTGCTCTACGGCTTGCCTTGCGCGGTGTATCACCAGTTGCCTGCGGTGTACCACCTAGCGGCGCGCTTTCAAGGCGACTTTGAAAGCGCCGTGTTGCACGCGGTTAACGGTGGTGGGCAAAATATGGCACGCGCCATGCTTACGGGTGCACTGTGCGGTGCTATTGGTGGCGTGGAAGCAATCCCCAAGCGCTTTATTGATGGTTTGGAAAAATCCAACGAGTATCAACTTTTAGCTAAACAATTGGCTGAAATAGCCATGCAAATAAAATAATTTTCTTTTTTCTATTAATGCGCCCAGTGTGCCTACCACTGGGCGTTGCTTGTTGTCCGTCTGAGAGTAAACCGCTAAAATCAGCGCCCAATCTATTCCCTCTTAAGAGCAGTATTCATGCGCGCTACCGAATTTTTATTAACCACCGAAAAAGAAACCCCTGCCGATGCCGTTGTGGCAAGCCACAAACTCATGCTACGAGCGGGGTTAATTCGCAAACTAGCCGCAGGTTTATACACATGGATGCCAATTGGCCTTCGTACTTTACGCAAAGTAGAAGCTATTGTTCGTGAAGAAATGAACAAAGCAGGCGCACAAGAAGTGCTGATGCCCGCAGTACAACCTGCAGAATTATGGGAAGAAACCGGCCGTTGGTTTAAATACGGTGGCGAATTATTGCGCGTAAAAGACCGTCACAACCGCGATTTTTGTATTGGCCCAACCCACGAAGAAGTAATTACCGACCTAGCACGCACCCAAATTAGCAGCTACCGCCAACTGCCAGTAAACCTGTATCAAATACAAACCAAGTTTCGTGACGAAACCCGCCCACGCTTTGGGGTAATGCGCGCGCGCGAATGTATTATGAAAGACGCTTACTCCTTTCATACCAACGAAGCCAGCTTAGAAGAAACCTATCAAAAAATGCACCAAGCCTACTGCAATATTTTTAATCGCTTAGGCTTAGATTTTCGCCCTGTTATGGCCGATACCGGCTCGATTGGCGGAGCCAAATCGCACGAGTTCCAAGTATTAGCCAACTCTGGTGAAGACGACATTGTTTTCTCAAACGCCAGCGACTATGCCGCCAACATCGAATTGGCCGAAGCCATCGCTCCTGCAGGCGTTCGTCCTGCACCAAGCCTTAAGCTAAATAAAGTGGCCACCCCCAATGCACAAAGCATTGAAGACGTGGCAGCCCTTTTAAACCTAGAAGCCAAACAAGTGTTAAAAGCCATTGTGGTGCGCGGCGCCGATGAAGAAGGCAACCCAGCAAGCCCAGTGGTGTTCTTCTTGCGTGGCGACCACGAGCTAAACGAAATTAAAGCCGAAAAAGTGCCAGGTGTGGCCTCGCCTTTGCAGTTTGCCAGCGACGAAGAAATTACTGCTATTGGTGGAGTAACAGGCTTTGTTGGCCCCAAAGGGCTAACAACCAAAATATATGTAGACCGCAGCGCCGCTCAGATGGCCGACTTTGCATGCGGTGCTAACGAAAAAGACGCTCACTTTACCGGCGCGAACTGGGAACGCGACTTTGCCTTGGCTGAAGTGCATGATCTTCGCAACGTGCAAGTAGGCGACCCTAGCCCCTGTGGCAAAGGCACGCTAGAGATAAAACGCGGTATCGAAGTGGGGCATATTTTCCAATTAGGCACCACCTACTCTAAAGCCATGAACGCCACTGTATTAGACGAAAACGGCAAGGCCATCACTATGATTATGGGCTGCTATGGCATAGGCGTAAGCCGCGTTGTGGCTGCGGCTATTGAGCAAAACCACGACGATAAAGGCATTATTTGGCCAGAAAGCATGGCTCCTTTCCATGTGGGCATAGTACCTATGGGTTATGGCAAATCGGAAGCAGTAACCAAAGCCACCGATGAACTCTACGAGCAACTAAAAGCCGCTGGTATCGATGTGTACCTAGACGACCGCGATAAAAAAACCAGCCCAGGGGTGAAGTTTGCGGATATGGAACTCATTGGCATTCCGCA
>JBASZG010000263.1:0-7716 GCA_049277875.1 Venatoribacter sp. | reverse complement strand
CGCGTGATTTGCCAATCCAGTTGCGCTGCATGGCCTTTACTTGTTCTGGCCAGCCTTCAAGCTGGTCTAAGTCGTTTAAAAGCTCTTCGGCGTAGGCGGTAATGCGAATAAACCACTGTGGGATTTCCTTGCGCACTACAGGGCCATCGCAGCGCCAGCAGCAGCCTTCGATAACCTGCTCGTTGGCAAGTACGGTTTGGTCGTTGGGGCACCAGTTTACGGCGGCGATTTTTTTATAGGCCAAGCCTTTTTCAATCAAAGTGGTAAAAAACCATTGTTCCCATTGGTAATATTCTGGGTCGCAGGTGGCCAGTTCACGGTTCCAGTCGTAGCCAAAGCCCAAGGATTTTAGCTGGCCTTTCATGTAGGCGATGTTTTCTTTGGTCCATTTGGCAGGGGCGGTTTGGTGCTTAATCGCGGCGTTTTCGGCGGGCAAGCCGAAGGCATCCCAACCCATTGGCTGCATTACGTTTTTGCCTTGCATACGTTGATAGCGCGAGATTACGTCGCCGATGCTGTAGTTACGCACATGCCCCATGTGTAAGCGGCCACTGGGATAGGGGAACATGGACAGGCAATAAAATTTTTCTTTGTTGCTGTCAACGACAGCGCGGAAAACTTGTTCTTTTTCCCAGCGTTGCTGAATGGCTGGTTCAATATCGTGTGGGTTGTAAGTATCGTGCATCATGATTAATAAGTAGCTTGGCTGGCAAAATAGAAAAGTGCCATAGTGTACTCTAATGAGCATGAAAGTAGGAGGCGAGTTTGCTGTTTTCCCCCTTAAGCTGTGTAGAATTGGGCCTAAACCCAACTAAGACAGTTTTATTAACCAGTAAAGGTATTGATGTTGGTGGTTTGCATGATTGCCGTTTTGCCTATGCCGTAGCCGAACGCATTCTGGCGGATGGCACTGTGGCTTATGCGGTGGATATGGAAACAACCTTGGTGCAACTGTTAGAGGCTAGGCAGCAGGGCGCTACCACTGTACTGATGTTATTGCTGCATGCAGCAACTCATACGCAACATGCTCAGCAAATTCAAGAATTGGCGCTTGAATTGGGGTTTGAACGGGTGCTGTTAGGGCTGGAAGAATGGCTTTACTGGCAGAGGCTAGAGCATATAGAGCGCCAAGGTTTGTTGTATTTGGATGCGGTTACCGGGGCGGGTAAGCAAAGCACTTGGCGAGTGTTGGTAGGTCATGCTTTAGCGGCACAGGATGAGCTTGGCAAGGTTACTTTTGTGCTGCGCAGCACTGGGAGCATGGAGTTTGAGTTTCCTTCTCTGCCTATTTATGTTGCGGCTGGAGATTTAGTGGGTATCAAATCCGACTAATACTGTCGGATTTGATTTGAGCTGTGCTACAATGCGCGCCCGAATTTAACCACCACTGCGGAGACAAGCAATGGATATTATGCAGGCTATCAAAGACCAAGTTGAACAAAACCCTGTCATCCTTTACATGAAAGGCTCACCCAACCAGCCAATGTGCGGCTTCTCTGCTCGTACTGTGCAGGCGGTGATGGAATGCAATCAAAAATTTGCCTATGTAGACGTGCTTTCTAACCCTGAAATTCGTCAAAATTTACCCGTTTATGCAAACTGGCCAACTTTCCCCCAACTGTGGGTGAAAGGCGAATTGGTTGGTGGTTGCGACATAGTGACCGATATGCACGCTAAAGGTGAATTACTGCCTTTGCTTGAATCTGCTAACGCTTAATTTTTAGCGTTGCAGCAAAAAACCCTTAGCAGTTCAACTGCTAAGGGTTTTTTTATTACGACTTAATTACTTATTCGTTACTTGGGTAAAGATAAGTCGGTGTCTTTTTTTATGGCACCCACAGGTGAGGTGATGGTCATTAAGTCGTGGTTCCATTTGTCGCCTTCAACCTGAACGTGAGCCGCTGCACCTAGCATAATGGCTTCAATTAGGTTGTGGTTAACGTAGGCGTAAATGCCAGGTTGTTTGAAGGTGTAAAGTGCGGCACCAGCAGAGCCACCACGAATAAACCAAGTTTCTAAGTCTTTTTCTGGTGGGTTGTTGAATTTGCCGTGTTCCCAAGCGTAGTCAGCATGGCCACCAATTAGGTGTGGGCGGCTGTCGCGGTTAGCTTGTGAGTGCACAAATAACACGGTTTCGCCTACTTTGCTCTTAATGGCATTAGGGCCTGTTAGTGAGCCTGCTGCGCCATTGAATACCACGTGTGAAGGAATTAACCCTTTCATGGTTTCCATGGTGTCGGCCATTGATTCAACCGATGAGTTGTACTTTTTGAAGTTGCCATTCTCATCTTTAGGAATGTAGAAGTCGCTTTCGCCAATGTAGGCTACTTTGTCGAATTTCAGTTTTTTACCTTTTTCATCTTTTAGGCCGTCGCGTGGTAACACCATGATTACGCCGTTCATGCCAGCAGTCATGTGCCATGGAGTCATTGCACCACCTGGTGCGCAGTGATAAACGAAAGTACCGGCACGGTCGGCTTTAAAGCGCATGGTTACTTCTTGACCGGGGGCGATAATAGTGATGTCGCCACCGCCCATTGCGCCAGTTGAAGCGTGGAAGTCAACGTTATGAACGTGTTCATTTTCGATAGGGTTAACTAGGGTTAGCTCCACATAGTCGCCTTCATGAACCACCATCATAGGGCCAGGAATCGTGCCACCAAAGGTCATGGCGCGTAGTTTGGTGCCTAGAGCATCAACGGTGATTTCTTTTTCAACGATTGGCATAGTGAATTTCACTACTTTGGGACCGCCTTTTGCTACTTGGTCGAAGTCGTGCACAAAAGGAGGGGCTTTTAAATCCACACTAATGTGTTTCAGTTTGGATAGGTCGGGTGCTTGGTCACGCGTGGCATTCACTAATTGATCGGTGCCGCCGCCAGCGGCATGGGCTGTCATAACAGCAGTAGGAGCAATGGCGATAGCGGCTGCTAATAAGCTTGCTTTGAACAGTTTCATTTACTTTCCTCATAGGTTTAAAAAATCTGAGGTCATAGTATCTGTGGAATAAAGTAAAAAAACTGATATAAATCAATGAGTTGTGAATTTATTGTGATACAAAAATAGCCTTGATTTAGGTCAATTAAGGCTAAAAGAACCGGCCTCTATCACTATAAAGATGGAGGCCGGCATGGAGTGGGTACTACTTAGCAGGTAGAGAGGTTGAGCGCTGGACACGCTCGCGTGCTTGAGTTTGCGAAACTCCAGCGGTAAGCGCAAAGCGCATGGCATCTTCAAACGACCAGTCTACTGGGTGAACCTTAGATTCAGGCATAAAAACCGTATAACCACCCACCATGTAGCTCATGGGCATATAAACCGCGATAAGCGGATCCTTACCTTGGTGTGCTTTGGCAACCGCAGCAGGCACCTTGCTTGAGGTAACAAAGCCGACTAGCTGACCAAGGCCATCAATATCAACTAAAACCACAGGCTGGTCTTGGCCCTTATCGCGGTTGAACATGGCGGCGAAGTCACGCACCGCGCCGTAAAGCGTTTTGATTACCGGAAAGCGCAACAGCAGATCTTCAAAATACTGGTAGAGCCAATTAACTGGGTTGAATTGGAACAGTAGGCCAGTAATCAGCAAGGCTGTCAGCATTAGCAGTAGCCCCATGCCCGGAAATAAGCTGGGGATGTGCAGAAACTCTAATAAATCCAAACCAAATTGATTCAGCCAGAGCATGGCCGACCACAAAAACCAGATGGTAACCAACAATGGCAGGATGACGGTGGCACCCTTTATAAGCGGTTTGAGCAAGAAATCTTTCATAATGTTAGAGGTTTTCCCTAGGGGTGAATGTACTGGCTAGTTTGTCATACCCACTTCATCTAGGTCTATGTTAGTGATTGCTAACTTAAAGTGATTTGTTAACTAAAATCGCTAATTGTAAGTACTTACTAGCAAATAAAGTTTGGCTGCTCTAAATCCTTGCAAACCCTGATAAAACCTAGCGATCGGCGCATTTTGCCCAGTTCCTTTTACTTGCAAAACTATGTTTATCTTCTTATAGTGTCGTTTCGTGGTAAAAAGTGGGTGATAGTGGGTAAAAGTGGTTAATACCTGCGTGTTAATAAGCACTCACCTTGGTTTTAGTTAACAGGAAGCAAATACAACCCATGTTTCGCGGGCTACATAACATCAACCTAGACGCTAAAGGTCGCTTAGCTGTCCCCAGTAAATACCGGGACACGTTAGGCGGTGTTTGTGCTGGGCAGTTGGTGGTAACGCTGGACGTGGCTGGAAAATGTTTGCTGGTGTACCCATTGCCAGAATGGAACGACATTCAGAAGAAATTAGACGCGCTCCCCAGTTTTAACCCTGTCGCACGTTCCTATCAGCGTATTTTAATTGGTCATGCCACCGACTTAGAGCTGGATGCCAATGGCCGCATTCTGATTCCGCAAGCTTTGCGCGAACGTGTTGGTTTAGACAAAGAAAGCGTGCTGCTGGGGCAGGGCAAAAAGTTTGAACTCTGGAGCAAAGACGCCTGGGAAGCTTGTTGCGAAGAAAGCATTAGTTTGCCAGAAAATATTGAAATGCCAAAAGAGCTGCTGGAGTTATCTCTATGAGTGAGGACGCTTTAGCGCACATTACGGTGCTGTTACAGGAAACCGTAGCTGGTTGTTTAAATGACCTTAATGGCATTTACGTTGACGGTACTTTTGGCCGTGGTGGGCACAGTCGTTTGCTGTTAAGCAAGTTGGGTGCGCAGGCTCGCTTAATTGGTTTTGATAAAGATCCTTTAGCCATTGCCAGTGGCAAGCAGTTAGAACAAGACGACCCTCGTTTTCAGATTGTCCAAGCCAGCTTTGCGGACATGAAAACCGAGCTAAACCGTTTGGGTATTGAAAAAGTAAACGGAATTTTATTGGACTTGGGGGTTTCCTCTCCGCAGCTAGATGATGCCGAGCGTGGCTTTAGCTTTATGCAGGATGGCCCACTAGACATGCGCATGAACCCAGAGCAAGGCATGAGTGCCAGTGAATGGGTTATGACCAGCAAAGAAGAAGACATTGCTTGGGTGTTAAAAGAATACGGCGAAGAGCGCTTTGCCAAACGTATGGCACGCGCGTTAGTGAGTGCTCGCGCGCTAGAGCCAATTACTCGCACCTCACAGCTTGCCAGCATCATTAAAGAAGCCAACCCAGCCTGGGAGAAACACAAGCATCCTGCCACTCGTGCGTTTCAAGCAATTCGTATTGCGGTTAATAACGAGCTAGGCGATTTAGAACAGGTTTTGGCCGACAGCGTAACACTGCTGAAGCCTCAAGGGCGTTTAGCCGTGATTAGTTTTCACTCGCTGGAAGATCGCATAGTAAAGCGCTTTATTCGCGCGCAAGAAAAAGGCAAAGAATTTCCGCTGGGCGTGCCTGTTACCGACGACATGCTGGAGCGCACGCTGGTGAAAATTGGTAAAGCAATCATGCCAAGCGCCGAGGAAATAGCAGCCAATGCTCGTTCACGCAGCGCTGTTTTGCGAGTTGCTGAGCGTTTGGCATGAGAGTGAAATTGTTGCTGTGGGCGTTAGTGCTGGCTACGGCCTTAGTACAAATTGTGGTGACACACCACCACCGTGATTTGCTGCATATTTGGCAGAAGCAAGATGCAAAGCGCCAATATTTACAAGAAGAGCACACTAAGTTGGTGCTCGAACTTAGCACGCTAAGTGCGCACAGTCGCATTGATAGAGAAGCTCGCAAGCGACTTAATATGGTAGAACCGAAGCAGGTGCAGGTGCTCAGATGACAACCTCGAAAGAGCAAAAATCAGAACCAAAGCAATATGCAATTGCAAGCTGGCGCTTTCTGTTGGTGCTGGGTGCTTTTGCATCGCTGATGTTGTTGATTGTGCTGCGCCTGACCTATTTGCACACCATTGAGCAGCCTTTTCTGTTTGATCAAGGCGAGAAACGCACGCTGCGCTCTGAGGTGCAGCACGGCATGCGCGGCATGATAACCGATCGCTTTGGCGAGCCTTTGGCCATTAGCACCCCAGTGGTGGATATTTGGCTGAATCCTCGCCAAGTAGAAAGCGAAGCCATCCCGGCCATTGCTAAAGCTCTAAAATTATCTGAAAAGACGCTGCGTGTGCGGGTTGAAAAAGCCGCTAAAGCCAAGCAAAGTTTTATGTATATCAAACGCCAAGTAGAACCAGATGAAGCCAGCGCATTATTAAAAATGCGCATTGCTGGGGTGAATGGCGAAAGCAACTACCGCCGCTTTTACCCAGCCGGCGAAGTAACCGCTCACACGGTCGGTATTGTGAATGTTGATGGTCGTGGGCAAGAAGGGCTAGAGCTGGCTTACGATGCATATCTGCAAGGGCATGATGGATCGCGCCAAGTGGTAAAAGATATTTATGGCAATTTCATCAAGCAAACTCAGGTTAAAGAAGTGGCCACTCAGGGCGGCAATTTAACCTTAACCCTAGATTTACGTCTGCAATATTTGGCTTACCGCGAGCTAATGGCGGCGGTTAATCAACACCATGCCGCTTCGGGCAGTGCAGTGATGCTGGACGCTAAAACCGGAGAAGTGTTAGCCCTTGTCAGCCAGCCTTCTTATAACCCCAATAACCGCGTTGGCTTAAAACCAGAAGCCATGCGCAACCGTGCGGTAGCCGATTTAATTGAGCCTGGCTCAACCATAAAACCCTTTACTGTTGCGGCTGCGTTAACCTCTGGTGAATATGGTGCTCACACTCCCATTGATACCGCACCGGGCTTTATTCGCGTAAAAAACAAAGCCATTCGTGACCATCGCAATTATGGCGTGTTGGATGTAACTGGCGTTATTACCAAGTCGAGCAACGTTGGCGTAACTAAAATTGCTCATCATCTTGGTGCGCAATCAATCTGGGAATTTTTCACCCAAGCTGGCATTGGCCAAGCCAGCGTGCTGGGTTTTCCTGGTGAAGCCATCAGTCAAATGCCTTACCCAGAGCAGCTAGATGCCCTGCGCTTGGCAACTGTGTCTTACGGTTATGGCGTGGCTCTGTCGCCGTTGCATCTTGCCTACGCCTACACCAACTTCACTCAAGAAGGCTGTCATAAACCACTGCAATTAGTGGTTGAAAATCGGTCAGGCAGCGATTGCCAGCAAGTTATGCCAGAAAAAGTAGCCAAGCAGGTTTTGGCAATGCTGGAAACGGTGCTGTCCAAGCAGGGTACGGGTAGTCGTGCTCAAGTTAATGGCTATCGTGCTGGAGGTAAAACCGGCACCGCGCACCGTGTTGGCCGCAAAGGTTATGAAGATTCTTCCTACACAGCCGTGTTCGCAGGCATCGCCCCAATCTCCAACCCCGACTTAGTGCTGGTGGTAGTCATTGACGACCCCAAAGGTAAAGAATATTACGGTGGCGAAGTGGCAGCCCCAGTTTTTTCTCGCATCATGGAACAAGCTTTGCACTTACGCCAAATTGCTCCCGACGATGGCAGTGTTCAAACCCTGCAGTTAGCTGGAGGTAAGCAATGAAATTAAGCCAGCTAATTCAGCAAGACTTTTACATGCCAGGTGAGTGGGATCGTGAATTTAATCAGCTTATTGTTGATAGTCGCTTGGTTAAAGCGGGCGATTTATTTGTGGCAGTAAGTGGCAATGAAGAGCATGTGCAAACCGCCATTAAAAATGGTGCGGTTGCGGTTTTGGCTCAGGGCGCAATGGGGTTTCGTTGTGAACTAAGTGAACATCACCAAGATATGGTGCCAGTATTTT
>JBASZG010000262.1:0-8935 GCA_049277875.1 Venatoribacter sp. | reverse complement strand
ATATCGTTATAAGCATAATGACGTATGAGCTAAATCGTGCGGTACATTAAATCCCACACGCCATGCCCTTTACGCTCGCCGCGTGCCTCAAACTTGGTGTGCGGGCGAAAATCGGGGCGCGGTACGCAGTTTCCTTTTCCGGCGATATTTTCATAGTTGCTTTGCGCGTCCATAATTTCCAGCATATGTTCTTTGTAGGGTTCCCAGTCGGTGGCCATATGAAAAATACCACCCGGTTTTAAAATACGGTGCAAGGTATTGGCAAAAGCAGGCTGCACTATGCGGCGTTTGTTGTGCTTCTTCTTGTGCCAAGGGTCAGGAAAGAATAGTTGCACGGTATCAACACAGTGGTCGGGGAAAAGCTTTAACACCTCGATGGCGTCTTCTTTATAAGTACGCAGATTCGTTAGCTGCTTTTCTTCCGCCAACGCCAGCAAAGCACCCACACCAGGAAGGTGAACCTCTATGCCAATAAAATCTTTCTCTGGGGCCTCTTCAGCCATTTGCACCAAGGTTTTGCCCATGCCATAACCGATTTCCACCACTAAAGGTGCTTCGCGACCAAATACTTGGCTAGGAGTAATATTACCCTGTGCAATTTCTAACCCTAAATGAGGCCACTGGCGTTCTAGCCCACCTTCTTGGCCTTTGGTTAAACGGCCCGCACGCATGACAAAGCTTTTAATGCCACGATGAAATTCAGTTGCCTCAGACATGAGTTACCTGCGCTAAATAAATGGAAGGAAATAAAGATAGGGGCGGGATTATAAAGATTTAATGCCAGCAAGCCAAAATTAAGCGTTATGCGCTCTGGCTCAAATGAACATTCAAACATGGCACCGGCGTGCCGATAACCTGCCTGCCCCCCCTTAAAAATAAGGAATTTTTTATGTCAGCAATAGATTTTCGCAATAATATCAACTGGACTAGGACGACTTTCGAGTCTGCACCCATCGAGGCACCGCAAAAACCCAACACCCGAACACCAGAAGAAATAGTGGCGCTTATGCGCCAACAGGCGTTGGCCAATAACTCCTTGACCGAATCGATAGTGGTGCGGCTTGCTACCCAAGAAGAGCGTGCGCAGTTGATGCAGCAGATGGAAAGTAATCGCCCCGCATCCGCCCCCAACTATTACACGCGGGTGATTGACGATAACCTGGCAGTGCGTAAAGACAAGCTCAGCTCGCACTCTGCAGACGAGCTTAACGAACGCACTTCAATGGTATCGGTCAGCGGTTCTTATAACGAAACTGAGTTAACCGCCATGATGGATGCCACCGCCGCACAGAGGCCAGATATTGCGGGCATTATAGAGATGATGCAGCCTCTGCAAAATGGAGAGCGCAGCAGCGTATTTAGCAGTCGCGTCAATGTTGGGCTACCGAATGTAACAGAAAAAGTGCTTTCCGTGGACACTCTTGAGGCTGTGTATAGTATGTCCTACCGTCTTGGCGGCACTCATACTACCAATATATATCAAGCCAATATGGAGTTAAAAATAACTACCGAAGACAATACTGAAATTACCATTAACGCAGAGCTAATGAATAAACTGGTTATGGATGAAGATTATGTGATGCTTAATCATCCTTCGGGTAAACCATATATGTTAGTAGGTGCAGCGCGCGACTTAAATTTATCCTTTTCTGCTAATCAGGAATTAACCGAAAAAGACAAGGAATTGATGAATAATATAGGAGATGTTGTTGGAAATTTACTGAATAATTTTTATCAAAATCTTTCTGTAGGAAGCACAGACACTCAGGCTCTTTTATCTCTTCAAGGTAAAGGTGCTGAGAATATTGAGCTCAATTTATCTACAAATGATATGGCCTACTACTATTTATCTGATGAGTACTTTAATGGCATGGAGGACAAAATTTATTTTAATCTAAGCAAAAATGGCGAAGGGGTTACTTCAACTGCGAGTAATTCACATAAAACCAATCCACAAACAATTAAGAAAATGCAAGACGCTTCGAAAAACTTTTTTTAATAAATAAAAAGGATATGGCATGAAAAAATGTTTTTGGATTTTCGCCTTGTTTTAATATCCGATTATTTCATTATGCTTGTTTCTTGCTGCTCAGTCTTTCTTCCGATTGTTATTAATCGCTCTGGTGGCAAAATCACGCTTCTCATCCTACAAAGCTGTGACTCATGCGCGTTAAAAAATTAAAGCTGCAATACGTTTTTTCTCTTCTTCTGCTGTTTTTGCACAGCGCACAGGCGCTAGAAACACCTTGCCTAAACTCACTTTGCCAACTTGCTACCGATGGCGCGTATGAGAATCTTATCGTTGGCAAACTGGTGCATGTAGCCAGCGACACCGAGTTTCAACAGGTGTTTGATTGGGCGAAAAGCCAAGAAAAATGGCAGCATTTACCAACGGATTTTGCGCATTACCAGCAAAGCGTAAAATTAGTCAGTATTCAGTTTAGCGATACAGCCCAGCCCGTGTCGGTGTTTTTAACCAAAAATGAATACGATGCAGCACCCTTTGAACCAGGGGCGATGGTGCGTTATAGACCGCATAATAACGATTGGGAAGCCCCACAAAATGAAGAAGAACGCACACTTTTTTATGAGCTGACAGGCTGTGTCGCGACTATCTGCGCAGCCAGTGACCAACCCTGTCAAGCGCGCTATGTCTCTGGCGTGTTTAACCTGACTGGTCAGGCGATTCAGCCATTCAGCAATGCCATTCTCAGTCCCGACATTATCATTGACCCCGTTTCATTACTCCCCAGCAAGGAAGCCAACTAATGCGTATTGCATCTTCGCGTTTAGCGTTCATTCTCTCTTTCGTATTCTCTGCCTTATTCTCTGTTTCTAGCCTGGCAGGGCAAACAGGCTCTAGCGACGGGAATGCTGGCCGCCCTTGTGACTCCAGTGATGGCGGAAGTTGCCAAAGCGATTCAGGCATGCCGATTTATTCCTTTAAATCCATGCTGGCAGGGTTGAGCTTGCGTGATACGCCGCTTGACTATACACCGCCTGTCGGCGAGGCAGTTAAATTCACGCTGTTTTACAACCAGCGCGCGCAAGACCGTGCACGCTCTTTGAGCGCCGTGAATCTGGGCAGCAAGTGGACCAGCAACTGGATTAGCTATATCGAAGATAACCCTGCGGTAGCAGGCGGCACTGTGTTCCGTTTTGTCTCGGGTGGCGGCGGTGAAGAATACAGCGGCTACAACAGCAATACGGGGGAATTTGCGCCACACGAACATCAAGGCACGGTGTTAATTCGCAAAACCTCGCCTGCCGTGCATTATGAACTGCGTTATAACGATGGCCGCCGAGAGCTATTTGAAGCCAGCGACAACCACCCCAACACGCGCCGTTTTTATTTAACACAGCGCATGGACGCCCAAGGCAATGCCGTCACCTTGAGCTACGACAACCAGTTGCGCCTTGTTCAGTTGCAAGATGCGTTAGGGCAAGTCAGCCATTTTGACTACAACCATGCCGCTTACCCTTTAGCCATCACGAGCATCCGCGATCCATTTGGCCGCAGCGCGCAGATGCAATACGACCAACAAGGGCGACTGACGGCCATTACCGATGCCATTGGCATGACCTCCAGTTTCAGTTACGAAGGCTCTGGCACCTTTATCAACAGCATGACCACGCCTTATGGCACCACGACCTTCGCCCAAAGTGCGGGAGTCGGCAGCCCGACTCAGGCATCCATTCAAGCCACCGACCCACTGGGCTATACCGAGCGCACCGAATACCGCCACAGCGCACCAGGCATTGCCTTCAGTGAAAGCCAGGTACCAGCAGGGCTGGGCATCACCAACAATTACATGAACTATCGCAATTCCTTTTACTGGAACAAGCACGCCTTTGCGCAAGCCTGCACCCTGGGCGGCAGCAGTCAGGCGACTTGCGATTACACTCAGGCGCACCTCAAACACTTTTTACACAACGCCAAAGGCCAAACGGCCAGCACTTTGGAAAGCACCAAAGCACCACTGGAAAGCCGTGTATGGCGCACTTACGCGGGTCAGCCCAATTCCATTTACACAGGCAAACTGGACAGCCCCAGTGTGATTGCGCGCGTACTTGACGACGGCCAAACGCAAAAAAGCCAATATCAATACAACCGCTTAGGTCAAATTACCCAACACATCGACCCAGAAGGCCGCACAACCTATTACCGCTATGCCAGCAACGACATAGACCTGATACAGATTCAGCAGCAAGGTGAGCAAGGGCTGGAAACCCTGACCAGCCTGACGTGGAATGACCAACACCTGCCCTTGAGCATCACCGATGCCGCAGGCCAGACCAGCACTTACACTTACAACGAGCGCGGCCAGCTTACCTCTGCGCGTAATGCGCTAGGAGAAGAAATCCGCTATCAGTACAACGCTCAGGGTTATTTGCTGCGTATCCTCAACGCCTTGGGGCGCACACAGCAGCAATTCAGCTACGACAGTGCAGGGCGTGTCGCCAGTGTGACCGACAGCGAAGGCCATACCCAGCGTTTTAGCTACGATGCGCTGAACCGCGTCACGCGCATTACCTATCCCGATTTCAGCGCACGCCAGATTACCTGGGACAAGCTGGATGTGGTCATGGTGACAGACCGTGAAGGCCGCCAAGTGCGGTATCAATACGATGCCAACCGCAATCTCATTAAAACCATTAACGAATTAGGGCATGAAACGCACTACCGCTATTATCCCGATGGCCGCCTGCATACACTCACCGACGCCAATGGCAACATCACCACTTGGCAGCGCGATATTCAAGGCAGAGTGATTGGCAAGACCTACAACGATGGTCAGGGCGATGACTTCGGCTACGACAGCGCAGGGCGCTTGACTCAACAAAGCGATGCACTGGGGCAACGCACCCAATACCGTTACACCCGTACCAATCAACTGGCTCAGGTCGATTACCTTGATAGTCTTAACCCCACACCTTCGGTCACTTTTACTTACGATGCCTTCTTCCCACGCTTAACCGCCCTCACCGACGGCCAAGGCACGACCTTGTATCGCTACTACCGCACGGGTGAGCTGGGCGCAGGGCTAACCAAAGAAGAAGCCAACGCGCAAGGGCAAGCCGTGCAAGCCTTTGCCTACGATGCTCTCGGGCGCATCCGCTCGCACACTGTGGCAGGCAGCACGCAAACTGCGCAATACGATGCACTGGGGCGCATTGCGCAACAGCAAAATGCCTTGGGACAATTTACCCTGCAATACCTGGGCGACAGCGCACAAATCATAGCGCAAAAACAGGCACAGATTCCCTACCAAACCCAAATTGGCTATGAAAATAACACGCAGGACCGCCGCCTGAAGAGCCTGAACCATGCGCTTCAAGAGCAATACACCCCCAGCCTGCCCTGGCCGCTGAACTGGTTATTTACACCAGCACCGCAAGCCCGAGACAAGCCCGTGCTGGATTTAAGCTTTAAAACCAGCGCCGAAGGACGCATCAACCAACGCACCTTGAGCGGAATGCCCGAAGACAAAGCGCATCTGCGTCACGGCTTGAGGCATCTGCTGCTCTGGCTGCACGGCAAAAACCCACACAAACCCGAACACAGCTTAAATGGCACCACCGTCTATCAATACGATGCCGCAGGCCACTTATTGAGCGCCACCCAAAACCGACAAGAACAAGCAGGCTATGAAACCGACGCGGTGGATAACCTGGTGGAAATTCGCCAAGGTCAAGACAAGCTGTGGATTACCCCCAACAGCCTCAACCAGATTCACAAAATTGACGCACTGACCTATCAATACGATGCCAATGGCAATCTGCTTAACGACGGCCTGCGCAGCTATCAATGGGACGGCGCGGATCGGTTAATAAAAATCACCGATTTAAGCAACGGCAAAACCAGTGAATTTGCCTACGACGGCTACTCGCGCCGCGTGAGTGAAACCGAAAAAAATGCCAATGGCACTATCGTAAAAACCGTTACGAATCTCTGGTGCGGCGAAACCCTCTGCGCCCAGCAAAATGCCAACGGCCAGATAACAAATCGCTTCTTTGCCCAAGGTGAAGTACAAAACGGCCAAGCCTATTTATACGCCCAAGACCAAATCGGCAGCGTACTGGCGATGATTGATGCACAAGGAAAAGTAGCAGGAAGAGCGGCTTACGACCCCTACGGCAATGCCATCTACCAACAAGGCATACAACCCATCATGGCCTACGCAGGATTGTACAAACATAACGAAAGTGAACTGCATCTAGCCACCTACCGCGCCTACGACCCCGCCACCGCACGCTGGCTCAACCGCGATCCAATTCAAGAAGCGGGTGGACTGAATATCTATGCGTATGTGGGTGGGGATCCAGTTAATGCTGTGGATCCAGATGGAAAAAACCCTCTTTTATTTATAGCGGTCGGTGGCGCTGTTGGTGGTCTTGCATCAGGCGTTACAACCTATATTGTGACAGGAGACGCCAAAGCGGCGAGATCTTCTGCCCAGTATGGAGCGCTAGGAGGAATGGCAGCGGTTGCCTCTGCAATGATGGCGCCCACCACACTGTTAGGAACTGCCGCAGCAGTGATATTTGATACCGCAATCAATGCAGCAGGGCACGCAACATCTGTTGCAGACATTATGGATTCTAACAGCTCATCAGGAAACTTTGGCGCACCATCAAGCACCACGCCCAGCTCGCCCGCTGAATCCGTACCCGCTCCAAATGGTGAACAAAATCAAACCAGTGAGGCTTGCGACTAATGAGCCATTATCTTAGAAAAGTCGTGATTTATCTTAGCCTCTATAACTTCGTTTGGGTGGTATTAACCTTTTTTATTGATGCCTACCATTATCGGCAGATTTTGACTGATCCACTTTCTTATGTTGTTTTTCTCGGCAGTATATGGGGATTTTCTTATATACCTATACAGGCTGTTAATGAGCCTCAAATTTGGGGAAAGTGGGTGGCTTTCATATTAGCCTTTCAAGGAAGTTTCATTGGCAGCTTTTTTTTGCATGATTCAATGATTGGCGATAGTCAATTATATTTATTTTGATTTTCTGATGTGGCTAATAATTTAATGGAAATTCGCCAAGATAACGCAAAACCACTTAACAACAGCTTGCGCAGCGGTGCGGAGAAATTCTCTGCGCCCAGCAAAATGCCAACGGCCAGACCAACAACCGCCTCTTTGCCCAAGGTGAAGTACAAAACAGTCAACCGTATTATACGCCCAAGACCAGATCGGCAGTGTCCTTGCGATGATTGATGCACAAGGAAAAGTAGCAGGAAGAGCAGCTTACGACCCCTACGGCAATGCCATCTACCAACAAGGCATACAACCCATCATGGCCTACGCGGGATTGTACAAACATAACGAAAGTGAACTGCACCTAGCCACCTACCGCGCCTACGACCCCACCACCGCACGCTGGCTCAACCGCGACCCGATCCGTGAAGCAGGCGGGCTAAATATCTACGCATATGTGGGTGGGGATCCTGTTAATGCTGTGGATCCAGATGGAAAAAATCCTATTATTATTGGTGCTATAGTCGGCGGGCTTGCATCAGGCGTTACAACCTATATTGTGACAGGTGATGCAAAAGCCGCAGTAAATTCTGCTGCATTTGGTGCAATAGGAGGAGTGGCGGCAGTTGCCTCTGCAATGATGGCGCCCACTACACTGTTAGGAACTGCCGCAGCAGTGATATTTGATACCGCAATCAATGCAGCAGAACACGCAACATCTGTTGCAGACATTATGGGCTCTAACAGCTCATCGGAAAACTTTGGCGCACCATCAAGCACCACACCCAACTCGCCAGCTGAATCCGTACCCACTCCAAATAGTGATCAAAATCAAACTAATGGAGCTTGCGAATAATGAGCCATTATCTTAGAAAAGCCGTGATTTATCTTAGCCTCTATAACTTCGTTTGGGTGGTATTAACCTTTTTTATTGATGCCTACCATTATCGGCAGATTTTGACTGATCCATTTTCTTATGTTGTTTTTCTCGGCAGTATATGGGGATTTTCTTATATACCTATACAGGCTTTTGATGCGTCACCAAGGGCAGGACGGTGGTCTGGATTTTTATTAGCTCTACTAGGGAGCTTAAATGGCAGCTTTCTTTTGTATTATTCAATTACTGGCGATAATCGATTATTTTTATTTTGATCTTCTGATGTGGCTAATAATTTAATGGAAATTCGCCAAGATAACGCAAAACCACTTAACGACAGCTTGCGCAGCGGTGCGGAGAAACCCTCTGCGCCCAGCAAAATGCCAATGGCCAAACCATCAATCGCTTCTTTGCTCAAGGTGAAGTACAAAACAATCAACCGTACTTATACGCCCAAGACCAGATCGGCAGTGTACTGGCGATGATTGATGCACAAGGAAAAGTAGCAGGAAGAGCAGCTTACGACCCCTACGGCAATGCCATCTACCAACAAGGCATTCAACCCATCATGGCCTACGCAGGACTGTACAAACACGCTGAAACAGAACTGCATCTAGCCACCTACCGCGCCTACGACCCCACCACCGCACGCTGGCTCAACCTGTTCTGGTCTAATTCAAATGGACACTTCAATAAGAGACAATAAAAGCTGTCTAGTTTGAGGTGAAGCATGAACCAGAAACGTAAATATAAAACCTACTCAAAAGAGTTCAAAGAAGAAGCAATAGCTCTGGTAATAGAACAGGGCTACAGCGTTGCCGAAGCTGCTGAATCTGTCGGTGTTAATCCTAACCAGATTTACAAGTGGAAGGATGCTTTGGAAGCGCAAGCCAGTGGTGCGACCTTAAGCAACAACGAACGCGCTGAGTTGATTAAATTACGAGCTGAAAACAAACGTTTAAAGCTGGAGAAAGATATTTTAAAAAAGGCATCAGCCTTCTTCGCCAAGGAAATGAAATAAGCTTTAAGTTTGTTCGCGCCATGGTGAAAGAAGGCCACTCAGTTAGCCT
>JBASZG010000261.1:0-1967 GCA_049277875.1 Venatoribacter sp. | reverse complement strand
CAGTAGTGAAGAAAATGGTGCACGAGCTAAACCGCATTGGCAAAAAAGCCGGTAAAGGTTTTTACGACTACCCAGAAGGCGGCAAAAAAACCTTGTGGCCAGAGCTGGCTAAGCATTTCCCAGTGGCCGCGCAGCAGCCAAGTTTAGACCGCATTAAACAACGCATCCTCTACGCCCAAGCGGTAGAAACTCTGCACTGCGTGGCCGAAGGCGTAATTACCCGCGCGCACGAAATAGACCTAGGCTCCATTTTTGGCTGGGGCTTTGCGCCTAATACCGGTGGGGTAATGTCTTTTGTTGAAACAATTGAAGGGCTGGATAACTTCATTGCCAACGCCGACAAACTGGCCGACACCCACGGCGAACGCTTCCGCGTACCACAACACGCAAGAGACATGGCGGCCAAAAAAGCCTCCTACTTCGCTTAATATTGCCCTCATACGGGCTTTATAGATGCGGCGCCCTGCGGGCGCCGCTACGAAAAAATTGGCACCGAATCCGCTCGCAAGCAAACCAACGCACCGCAAGAACACGGCTTAATCATCCCTAATGGCTTTTCACTCACCCATCGCTTGCGTGTGCGCCACCCTTTGGCGGGAATTATCATCATCTCTGCCCGCTCGGCCTTGAACGACAAACTCAAAGGCTACGATACTGGCGCGGATATGTACTTGCCCAAACCCTTTGAAGTGGAAGAACTGGTTGCTGCTGTGTCGGCTTTTTCTGCGCGCAAACAACGCGCCCAAACCGTCAATGCTGGCTATGTTTTATATCCCCTTAAAAAACAACTGCACACCCCAGATCAGCAAGTAATCGCGCTTACCGACGGCGAAGTATCAATGCTGGTGTGGCTAAACAGCGCCGCCAACCAGCAACTAGAATACTGGCAAATTGCCCAACGCTTGGGCCTGGATTTAGACCAAGAAAACGTACGCGAAATACTAGAAGTGCGCATGTCGAGACTGCGTAAAAAATTACAAAAAAACCAAAGCGACACTCAAGCCATTAAATCCGTGCGCGGCGTAGGTTATCGCCTGTGCATCAGCATCGCGGTCACGGGTTAACCATTCTACGAATAGCATGAGATACCATAAATTTTTGTTTAAACGCATGATATCTTTGCTCATCGGTGGCTAAATACCGCCCTTATAAAAAAACAATAAGAGAGCAAAAAAATGAACATCGAAAATCAAACATTCTTAATCACTGGCGGCGCTTCTGGCCTTGGCGCAGCCACCGCAGAATACCTAGTGAGCAAAGGCGGCAAAGTGGTACTGGCCGACCTTAACAGCGACGCTGGCGCGGCTATGGTAGCCAAACTGGGCACCAACAACGCGGCTTACTCTCAATGCGATATCACCAGCGAACAAGACGTGCAAAAAACCGTCGATTTGGCGCTAAGCCAATTCGGTGGGCTTGCTGGCGCGATTAACTGCGCGGGCATTGCGGTAGTACAAAAAGTGCTTGACCGCGATTTAAACCCCACCTCGCTTGAAAGCTTTGCCAAAGGCATCCACATCAACCTGATTGGCACTTTTAATGTAGTGCGCTTGGCGGCAGCGGCTATGGCCAAACAACCCGCACAAGAAGACGGCGCGCGTGGTGTCATTATCAACACCGCCTCAATCGCCGCCTTCGACGGCCAAATAGGCCAAGCCAGCTACGCCGCCTCAAAAGGCGGAGTAGTGGGCTTAATGCTACCTTTGGCACGCGAACTAGCACGCCACGGCATTCGCGTAATGACCATCGCCCCCGGCATCTGCGGCACACCCATGATGAACCAAGTACCCGACGAAGCTCGCCAACAACTTGAAAACTCCGTGCCATTCCCAAAACGCCTTGGAAAACCCAGCGAATACGCCGCACTCGCCGCCCATATTATTGAAAACGGCTACCTAAACGGCGACACCATCCGCATGGACGGCGCCATTCGCATGATCTAACTCTTCACTGTCCACGGATTACAC
>JBASZG010000260.1:0-5622 GCA_049277875.1 Venatoribacter sp. | reverse complement strand
GTGTAAGACAAGTCGGCTTGTAAAGCCAAGTCACCAAGCTGGTGAAAGTAGCTTAGGTTCACTACTTCTGGAGTGGTCATATCAACTCGGCCTTCCGCTTTGATGTTGTCCAGCCCTGCTAGGCTGGTAAAGCCTGCGGCGCGGGCTGGGAAATCGGCGGTGGCTGTGCCTGTTAGGCGATGGCGAATTTGCGAGCGGTAATTAAATCCTAAACGACTGTTTTGGCTGAACTGGTATAGCGCGCCTAGCTGGAAGCCAGCGGCTAGGTTATGACCTTTCATTTCAAAGTAGCCGTCGTGCGTGCTGGTGCCTAGATCGGCGTCAGCAAGGCCTAAACTTGCGCAAGGAAAAGGTAGTTCACCAGAAGCATTTGCGCCTAAGCATACGGCAGAAGTATTTACTGCTACCCCGGTAGTGGCTTCTAGGTATTGCAGTACAAAGCTACCGCCGACACTCAGTGCTTCGGTCATTTGATAAGCCAACGAAAAACCAGCGTCTATGCCGGTGATGCTGCTGTCTGCGGCTTGATAACGCGCAACCGATTTTTTACCAAACTCCACGCCTGTGGCAAAGGGTGCGTTGATATAAGCACCGGCAACCAGTTCTTCGTTTAAGCGTTTAACAAAGTACAGGGTGGGAAGTAAGTCGGTGGTTTCGGTTTTTGCGGTGCTGCCGGTGATGGAGACATTGCCAGTGCCAGTAACTGCACTGCCTTTAAATTTAGAGTTGGCCGAAATAGCCGAGGCATTAATGACGAGCTCATCGCGTACCAGCACCATGCTGGCAGGGCCATAGTAGGCCGCCGAGGCATCGGATGCAGAAGCTGCACCGCCAGAGAACGCATCGCCTAGACGCAAAGCCGATTGTTCATCAACGTAATAACCGGCTGAATAAGCTTGGGCGGCAAGAAATAAAGAAAACCCAGCAACGCTGGTGGCTAATAGTTGGCGTTTCATAATGGTGGCCTCTTTTTTTATTAGGACCAAAGTACCAAAAAAGAAATGATGGGCCAAGCACTTTATTCTGAGGAAGTGATTGACCAATATTTAGCGTCTAGGTTGGCGATGCAGACGCAATTCCGACCTCGTTTTTTTGCTTCATATAGGGCATCGTCGGCCTGCTCATAAAGAAGCTGTTCGCCGTGGCGTTCAACCGGAACGATAGAGCTAACACCAATGCTAATGGTGATGCGCAGCCTCATATTGTCGTGGCTAATAACTAGGTTTTCGATGGCTTGGCGAATGTTTTCGGCAACGATAACAGCGCCTTTGTTGTCGGTGTCTGGCAGGATAACGGCAAACTCTTCACCACCGCAGCGGTAAACACTGTCGAGCGGGCGATTGACCATGCGTTGCATGGTTTTAGCCACCTCTTGCAGCACTATGTCACCAACGCTATGACCATAACGGTCGTTGAAAGACTTAAAGTGGTCGATATCCATAACCAGCAGGCTGATGGGTTTTTTCTCGCGGTAGGCGTCTTGGTAAAGAGCAAAGAAACGCTGATCAAAGTAGCGGCGATTGCGCACGCCAGTCAGTGCGTCGGTTGTGGATTCTTCTTGTAGGTTGCGGTTGGCTTTTTCTAAGTCGAGGGTGCGCTCACGCACTTTTTGATCCAGCATTAGGTTGGCTTCAAGTTGTAGCCTTAGCATTTCTTCTTGGGCGTGAATATGCGCCATTTTTAGGCGATTTTGGCGCTCAGCAATACTCAGTGCCAAAAGCAATACCATGGCAATGCTGCCAACTTCTGGGGCGTGCTCGGTAAAAATATTAAAGGGCAGTATGCCAAATTTTTGTAGTGCGTAAAAAATCAAACTAACGATGAGTGAGGTGTTGGCGAAAAAGAACAGCAAAATGTCGCGCTCGCGCGTTCTCACCCAAGTTACCCAGCCAAAAGTAATGGCAAAGCCACCTAAGATAACGGCCATTGCCGCAATCAGTTGCACCACAACGTGGTAAGGCAGAATGAAGGAGCTTAGTCCGAAGATAAAGCACAGCGCGGTGCAAATAATCAGCACTGTGTAGGCTTTGGGAATGCGCTCTTTAATGTTTAATAAATAAATACCAAAAAATGCGACCAGCATTGAGGTGCTGGCCAGCGAAATTAGAGTAATGCGTTCGTTAAAGGCGGGGCTGTTTGGCCATAAATACATGAAGCTCCAGCCGTGCAAATTCGCCATCATGAGAGCAAACGAGGCAATAGTGAGAGAATAAATAAGCAGCAGGTGTTCTTTGCTAAGCGACCAAGTGAGTAGGTTGTAAATGAGCATGCAGAGCATGATGGCTTGGAACACCGCCGCAAAGGTTACATAGTTAATGCGATACAGCCAGTAGTCTTTTTCGGTGTAAACATGAATAGGCACTTGCAGCGCCGAAGCAGAATGAGTGTGGATATACACATTTTTTGCTTCGGATAGCGCTGGAATAGGGAAGGTGAAATTGGGAATGGCCATCAAACGTTTGTGAAAGATATATTTATTGCCAGTTTTTATGTGCACAAGCTGGTTGTCGTCGGCGTCGGTAATGTAAAAGTCGATATGGTTGAGCAGTGGGTAGGCAATTTCGAATATCCAGCTTTGCTTGGCGTAGCTAAAATTTAATTGCTCCAGTGGAAATTTTATCCAGTAATGTTGTTGGCTAAAGCCATAGTTGATGTGGCTTGCGTCTTTCTCTTCCCAACTAGATTGGGGCAGGTTCATGGCTTGCGCTAATGAAATGGGCGCAGCGCTTGAGTGCACGAAAGCGTGGTAATTATTGGAAGCTGCTTCGACATTGGTAATCCATAAGCCAGTGCAGAAAGCCAATATAAAAAAGAAGAGAAATTTACGCTGGTGCAACGATACATCCATAGATCTGACAATAAAGCATGAGTATAAAGGCGGGTTTTAGATTATCCTAGTTCTGCCTGTGATACCTTGGTGTAAAAATTGTAGTGGAGTATATGCCGTTGTCCATTAATAGTTTTCATTCTTTTGTGGTGGGAGCTAACAGCCCGGTTGGTAATGCCCTGGTTAAGCGTTTAGCTGAACAGGGGTATGTGTATAAAAGTCTTACCTTCGATAGCCAAGAGCAGCTTACGCAGTTGGCGGCTTCCCGGCCTTTTCTGTTGCTGCTGCCTTCTGTTTTTAACCCAACCGATTTAACCGCAGACCTTAGCCATTGGCTTAAGCAGGCCGAATTGCTGGATGCCAAAGTGGTGTTGTTGTCTTCTTTGGCGGTTTTTCCTAAGGGTGAGCCGCTTTGGCGTGAAGAGCAGTTGTCTGTATCAAACTCCAGTCTTGCTCGGCAGTTATTGCTTATTGAAGAGAAGGTGAAAGAGTTTCCTCGTCATTTAATTTTGCGTGTTGGGCAGGTTTTTTCGTTACAAGAGCAAGACTTTGCTTGGCAAATTTTACAAAACCTACGCCAAAATCAGGCCTTAACCCTAGATAATTCCGAAGTTTTTAGCCCAACTCCTGCTATCGATGTGGCCGATGTGCTGCTGGCCATGCTTAAACAAGCGAACTGCAATGAGCGGTTGTGGGGTTGTTACCACTTTAGCGGAGTAGAGCCGGTAACCGCATTTAAATTTGCAGAGGCTTTGTTGGCTGAATTAAAGCAGCGTGAAAGCCTGCAAACCAACCAGCTTGCCGAGCAAGCAGGTGGCATGATGCCCAGCATTGAGGTGGCCAGTGCCGATAACACTAAGTTGTTTTATAGCTTTGGAATTAAATCTAAGGCGTGGCGCAAGCAGGTGGCAAAGGTAGTGCAAGACTACTACGCGCAAGCCTAGCCAAATGGGTGGGTGGTAAGCTGTTGCAGTTTACTGCCGCTTAATAACAGCACCAGCTCATGCAATAAACGCCAAGGGTTGTCGCTGCCGCTTTTAATGGCGTGGTCTATCTGTGCGGCCATCTGCAGTGCTTGGTACAACTGTGGCAGGCTTAAATTGCTAAGCGCTTTGCGAAAAGGTGGCTGTTGTTTATCCCAAATATTTTGGCTTTTAAAGGCTTGGTTTAATTCGGCTGCAGACAGTGGTTTAAGGGTGATGAGCTGATGAATTTTTCTCAGCAGCGCGCCTAAAATCATAATGGCCTCAATCCCTTCATTGTGTAAATGTTGCAGCATGCGGTAGGCGTCTGCGGTATTTCCCAGTAAGCAGGCATCGGCCAGTCCAAAGGCGTCGTAGCGAGAGCTGTCGCCAATGGCGTTTTGTAGTTGCTCTAGGCTGATTTCGTTGCTGCCTAGCAGGCGTAGTTTTTCAATTTCTTGAACGGCTGCCAGTAAATTTCCTTCCGTTTGTTGAGCTAATAAAGCCAAAGCTTGAGGCTCGAAGCGCAAACCTGCCATTTGAATTCGACGATTAAGCCAAGCTGGGTACTGGTTGCGGTCAATTGGCCAAATGGGTAGGAAAATACCTTTTTGCTCAACGGCTTTCACCCAAGCGCTGCGGCTTTGGCTGGCATCTAAACGCGGGCAGATAATCAGTAAGATATTGTCGGGGTTAGGGTTGTCGATCAGTTCTTTAAGGGTATCGCCTTTATCTGAGGGCTTACCATTGTTGATGCGAACTTCCAGCACGCGACGGCTGGCAAAGAGCGACATGGCGTTGGCTTCGTCGCGTAAGTCATGCCAACTAAAGCCTGCTTCGGTATGAAATACTTCGCGTTCATCAATGCCTGCTTGGCGAGCGGCGGCACGAATCTCATCGCAGGCTTCTTGCACCAGTAATGGGTCATCGCCACTGACTAAATAGGCGTTGGCAAGGCCGCGTTTAAGTTCATTGCTGAGCTGGTCTTGGCGAATTTTCATGGTTATTGCTGTTCAAACTCAATGCTTTCGGCGTCGTAGTCTAGGCGTTGCAAGCGCAGTAGTAGCTTATTCACTAAGTCTTTTTCTAGGTCGTTCAATTGTTGCTGCTCGATACTGGCGCTGCCTAAAACGTTGTTGACGTCGTTGGTGGTGTGGCGTCGACCACGCACCTCAATCGGCACCTCACTGTTGCGGTCGTTGCGCTTTAAGATGGCGTGCAGGCGTGCGTTTAACTCAAACTCAGCCACTTGGCCACTGCTGGCGCGTGAAAGCACACGCCTGTCTAACTCTAGTGGTTTAATGGTTAACGTGGCTTGAGCGTCTTCGGCCTTTTCAGTTAATACAACGTCGTTAAACTCTAATTGCAGTTTTAGTTGGCGAGTAATGTTGTCGCTTGCTTGGCTTTGTAAATACAACACTCGATAGTCTGTTGGTAATGGCATAACACCGCGTAGGTGCCAGCCACAACCACCCAGTAAGAGCGCGCTTAAAAACCAGACCATAACACGCATAAGCATTCCTTAATCGGCCACTATGCTAACCAGTTTGCCAGGCACCACTATGAGTTTGCGCAAGGTAACGCCTTCAAGGTGTTTGGCAACGGCTTCTTTGGCAGCCGCTTCGATGCTGTCTTTGCTGGCATCGGGGGCAACTTCAATTTTGCCACGCAGCTTGCCATTCACCTGCACCACAATTTCAATGCTGTCGCGGGTTAGGGCGCTTTTGTCTACTGCAGGCCAAGTAGCATCGACTACATAGCCGCTGTGGCCAAAGGCTTCCCACAATACTTGGGTGATGTGCGGGGTAATAGGTGAAAGCATACGCACTACTG
>JBASZG010000259.1:0-11687 GCA_049277875.1 Venatoribacter sp. | reverse complement strand
GTTAACGATGCTGTACGCAAAATTAAAGAAAAAAATCAAAGCGAAATGGGCAAGCTAACAGCGGGTTTAGGCATGCCTCCAGGAATGAAGCTGCCATTTTAAATGAGCCTTCCTGCCGCTTACCAACAGCTTGTTTATGCCCTTGATCAGTTGCCAAGTGTTGGCCCTAAAGCGGCTGCACGTTTGGCGCAGTTTTTATTGCGCAACGAAAATGGCGAACTCTTGCTGCAAGCTCTTAGCAAAGCGAAACAGGAAATTCAGCTTTGTCAGAACTGCCAAAATTTCAGCGCTGCACCCCTGTGTGAACTGTGCCTCGATAACAAGCGCAGCTCGGCATTGCTGGTGGTAAGTAGCGTTGATGAACTCAATGACGCCGAACAAGCTAAGTGGTCGGGGCGCTATTTTGTTTTGCATGGATTGCTTTCGCCGGTTCATGGTCTTGGGCCAAAACAGCTTAAGCTTGACGTGTTGGCAGCGCAGATGAAAGGCTATGACAGCATTACTCTGGCTCTTGAAGGCTCGGCTGAAGGCCGTGCCAGCGCACAGTTCATTAGCGCCTTGGCTGCTCAGGCTAATATTCCTTGTCACTATCAGCCTTGGCAAAGCTGGCTAGAGCAACAACAAAAGAACCGAAATTCATGAAACGCATAGAGACCCCAGAGCCAATCTGGATTACCTCCGAAGCGGAATTGGCTAAGCATTGTGCTAATTGGCTGCAAGAATCTTATCTGGCCATCGACACTGAATTTATCCGCACCAGCACTTTTTATCCGAAAGCTGGGCTGATTCAAGTCGGTGACAGCCACCACAGCTACCTAATAGACCCATTGCTTATTCACGACTGGACAGCCTTCGCCCAAGTGCTAGTGCACCCCTTTGTGGTGAAAGTGTTTCACGCTTGTCTTGAAGATTTAGAAGTATGTCGCTGCCTGACGGGCGAACTTCCTAGCCCCTTGGTTGATACGCAAATTGCGGCCGCTTTAGTGGGCATGGCTGGCTCACTCAGCTACCAAAATTTACTTAAAGAAGTATTAAAAATTGACCTACCTAAAGAAGAAACACGTTCTAATTGGCTAGAGCGGCCACTGCGCAGTGAACAAGTGGCCTATGCCGTTGCCGATGTGCATTTTTTGCATAAAGCCTTCGCTAAATTGGCCAAAAAGCTTAAAGAGCTAAAACGCGAGACTTGGCTAAGCGAAGATTGCGAACGTCTGCTGCGCCAGTTCACCAAAGCAGAGCAACCTTCAAGCTATGTACAACGCATTAAACTTGCTTGGAAACTAAACGGCCAAGAATTGCTGCTGCTTCAGCAACTTTCGATCTGGCGCGAGCAAACTGCACGCAAAATAAACGTGCCACGCGGCTATGTCATGTCTGACGATGCGCTATGGAATATTGCCCGCTTTAAGCCCCAAAGCGCTGCCGATTTAGCTCGTGCCGACGTTCCCGCCAATACCATTAATAAACGCGAACAAGAGCTAACTGACTTAGTTGCTCAGGTTTTAAAACTACCCAAAAACCTCTGGCCCAAAGTGCTACCTAAGCCAATGAGTCGCCAAGCAGGTGAGCTTTTAAAAAAGTTAAAACAACTGGTTGCTCAACGCGCTCAACAACTGGCCATACCCAGCGATACCCTATGTGCTAAAAAATCACTCAAAGAGCTGGTGAAATCGGGCTATGGCTCTGGTCAATATCGTTTACCCGAAGCCTTGCAAGGTTGGCGCAAAGCCGAAATTGGCGACGCGCTAATCGCTTACTTAATTCACAATACCGATAGAAATACGATTCATGACGTCAATGAAAACCCTGTGTGATGTATATAAAACCGCTCAAAAAGATGAAACCTACCTGTATGTAAAACGCAGTGACGGCTTTAAGCGAGTACCAGAAGAGCTATTAAGCCTGTTTTCAGCCCCTAAGCTTGCCTTAACTTTTATTCTTACTGCCGATAAAAAGCTGGCGCGCTTAGAGGCCGATAAGTTAATTCAAGCCCTAGAAGAGAAAGGCTATTACTTACAAATGCCTCCCCCTCAAGAAACCAGCAAGCTTGATCTGTTTACAAAATTGGATAAAGAATGAACGAAAAACCATTTTGGCAACGCAAAACACTGCACGAGATGACTCAGCAAGAGTGGGAATCGTTGTGCGATGGCTGCGGCCAGTGCTGTTTGCAAAAGCTACAAGATGAAGATACCGACGAAGTGTATTACACCGACTTACACTGCCAGTACATGAACGAAGATTGCTCGTGCAGCGTGTACGAAACGCGCCATGAAAAAGTGCCAACCTGCGTATGGCTTACCCCAGAGCAAGCACACGAATTTAAGTGGCTACCGAAAACCTGCGCCTATCGCTTGCTGGCTGAAGGTAAACCATTATACGACTGGCATCCGCTAATTTCTGGCGACCCTAACTCTGTGCATCAAGCAGGTATTTCAATTCGAGGTAAAACTCAGGCGGATAACTCCGTGGCCGAAGACGAGTGGGAGGATCACATTATATGGAAAGCATAATGGCTTACTGGCCCTACTGGGCATTGTACTTGGTTTTTGCTTTTGCCGGTTGGTGGTGTTGGAACCAGCTTTTCTTCTTTCTAGGCAAAGCCCCAGCGTTACAGCGATTAATCAAGATTTTAGGGGCGGTGCTGTTGTTCACACCGGCACCTATTGCGCATTCAAGTGGCCATTTTGCCCCAGCGGTATTTGTCGTTCTGCTGGGAGCAATGTCCGGTGAAGACGTGCTGCATGGCGCGGTTATTACTTGGTTTGGCGCTGGCCTGATGGCTGGGTTGTTTGCCTTTTTATTATTAACCCTGCTGCTTCCTGCGGCTAACGTGCAAAAAAAGACCAAGACTAAGGCTCAAAAGAGCGCACGCGCTGCCGCTAAAGAGGCATAACAACCTTGGATGTTTCTGGCGGTTAGCTGAAATCTTGCTAACGTTAAGCCACAGAACACAAGCAAACACTGAAACTCGCTCATTACGGTAAGGCTAGGTCATGTTAAAAATAAAATACCTACTAAGTGTGTTGTTCGCACTCCTGTTTATTCCAATATCCAGCTTTGCTGCGCCAGAACAGCCTGCCGATGTTCGTATCTTGGTTGATATTTCAGGCAGCATGAAACAAACCGATCCTGAAAACCTACGCATCCCAGCCGTAAACTTGCTGATAGAACTACTGCCCGAAGGTGCACAAGCCGGTATTTGGACCTTTGGTCAGCAAGTCAATATGCTTGTGCCTCTTGGCAAAGTAGATAATCAATGGCGCCAAGCGGCCAAAAAGCAAGCCAAGAAGATTAACTCGGTTGGGCTTTATACCAACCTTCGCGGTGTGTTGGATAACGCCAGTTGGAACGTAAAACCCGACAGTGGTTTTAACCACAGTGTTATTTTGCTTACCGACGGTCATATTGATATGCGCACTGCGGGCATGCCAGCAAACACCGACCAAACCGAGCGCGATTTGCTATTACAACGAGTGCTGCCTAAATACGTTGGTGCAGGCGCACAAATCCATACACTGGGGCTTTCTGATGAAGTTGATAAAGACCTGCTCAAACAGCTTTCCAGTGCCAGTAAAGGGCTTTACCTTGAAGCTCACACCGCAGATGATCTGCTGCCGGCTTTTTTAAAAGCCTTTAACCGTGCTGTTCCCGCGATACAAGTACCAATGTTCGAAAATCAATTCAGCATTGATGGCAGCGTAAAAGAATTTACCGCACTGGTTTTTCGCAAAGCCAATAGCCCAGCCACGCGTTTAATCGCCCCAGATGGGCAGGTTTACACCGCTAAGGTTAAAAGCCCTAATATTCGCTGGCACCAAGATTTATCGTTCGATCTGATTACCATTAAAAATCCGAGAGTAGGCGATTGGAAAGCCGAGGCCGATGTCGATCCTAAAAACCGAGTGCAGATTTTAACCGATCTTAAATTAAACGTAAGCGGCATCGATTCTTCTATTTTTGTTGGCTCGCCTATTCAGGTAAGCATGTCCTTGACCGACAAAGGCCAAACCATCACTAAGCCAGAAGTCTTGCGCTTAACCGATTTTCGTTTGACCGTGGTGGCCCCGGATGGCCGTATTGGCAGCAAAACACTATCCAACCCGGAAAAAATACCAGCATCGGGCATCTACTCTGATGACCTAAGCCGTTTAAGCCAAGAAGGTGAATATCAGTTTGAGGTCACGGCTATAGGTCGCACTTTTCAGCGCCAACAAGTGATTACAGCCAGTTTGCTAAAGCCACTAAAAATAGAGCAGCACAAATTAACGCGTGATGAACAATTACTGGTGATAGTGCGCCCAGAAAGAAGCATTAACACGCTGCAATCACGAGTCACGGCCAGTGTTGTTGCACCAAGCGGTGAGATTTCAACAAAACATTTAAGCTTTGATGAAAACACTGGCCAATGGGAGTTGCGTGTTAAAGCCGACCAAGGCGAAGGGCAATACCGCATTGCGTTAAATCTGCGTGGTGTATTGGAGTCAAACACCAGCTTTAAATATCAGCCAGATGACATACTGGTAGACTTTCCCTTGGCCAAACCTGTTACCGCACCTGCCGAGGTGGCCGCTGTGTCAGAGGAACCGCAACCACAGCCTCCAGTAGCACCTGAGCCAGTTGTTAAAGAAGAGCCCAAAATTGAGTTGGATCTGGCCGCAGACTACGCCAAACAGCAAGACGCTTTTAAAGAAAGTGAAACACCACAACCCAACCAGCAAGAAGCCAGCTTTAGCTGGGTCGATTGGCTGCTTATGGGCATTATTTCGCTGAGCTTGGCTGGCGTGATTGTGCTTATTGTTTATCTCATGAAAAGCCGCAAAGCTAAGGCAGAAGCCAATGAGGCTGAGCCACAGCTCGACACCGACAAACCAACACAAGCTATGCCCGATGATTTAATTCAAGAAGACTTCGCGGAGCTAAGCACCGATCTAGAGGAAGAGCCCGCAGAAATTCAGCCAGAAATAGGGGAGTTCTCTGATTATCAAGGCGAAGAAGAAATGGAAATTCTTGCTGGAGACAACTCCGAACCAGCCTCTTTGTTGTCTGCACAAGAACCATCAGAGCCAAACTGGGATGAGCCAGATGTTAGTGTTGATGATTTAGGCAGTGAAGAAGGAAACGATGAACTCGCAGCAGAAGCCGAAAATGAACCGGGCCAAGAGTCTAATCTCGACGCTGCAGCCGACCTGCTTGAAAATCTAGATGAAATTGAAGTGCCTGCCGGAGTCAGCGATTTGGTTGTAAACGACGACTTTGCCATAGACCCAGACGACGACCTCTTTGAAGACGATGGGGCTGAGAAGACGGAAGATAAGCCAAAAGAAGACTGATATACTGCGCGCCTTGATTCAACTATGACAAATTGAGGTACGCATGAAATTTCAAGGCACTAAGCAGTATGTCGCCACCCCCGATTTACAGATGGCGGTTAACGCCGCCATTGCCTTACAGCGCCCACTTCTTTTAAAAGGCGAACCCGGCACAGGTAAAACCATGCTGGCCGAGCAATTAGCCGAATCTTTAGGCACCGAACTTATTCAATGGCATATCAAAAGCACCACTAAGGCGCACCAAGGCTTATACGAATACGATGCCGTATCGCGCTTGCGTGACTCACAATTAGGCGATAACAAAGTTCAAGATATTGCCAACTACATTGTTAAAGGCAAACTTTGGCAAGCCTTTACCGCCGAGAAGCCCGTGGTGCTATTGATTGACGAAATCGATAAAGCCGATATTGAGTTTCCTAACGACTTGCTGCTCGAACTAGACAAAATGGAGTTTTTTGTTTACGAAACTCAAGAGCGCATCGTTGCCAAAAATCGCCCAATTATTTTAATTACCAGTAATAACGAAAAAGAACTGCCTGATGCCTTTTTGCGCCGCTGCTTTTTTCACTACATCGACTTCCCTGATCGCGACACCATGAAAGCCATTGTCGATGTGCATTTCCCTAATGTAAAAGAAGAACTAGTGCGCGATGCGATGGATATTTTCTTTGATATTCGCAAAGTACCAGGCTTAAAGAAAAAGCCTTCAACATCCGAATTAGTCGATTGGCTCAAACTCCTAATGGCCGACGACATTGGTGCCGAGGCGCTGCAAAATGCCGACACACGCAAAGCCATTCCTCCGCTTTACGGTGCCTTGCTAAAGAACGAGCAAGACGTGCAACTGCTTGAAAAACTCGCCTTTATGAGCCGACGCAAGGGCTAAGTATGCTGATTGATTTTTTCCAAACACTACGCAAAGCCAAAGTTCCTTGCTCTATCCGTGAGTATTTAGACCTAGTCGAAGCCATGCAAAAGCAAGTGGTGTTTGCCGATTTAGATGAGTTCTATGCTTTGGCGCGGCTGTGTTTGGTCAAAGATGAAAAACATTACGATAAGTTCGATAAAGCCTTTGCCGCCTACTTTAAAGGCATGGATAACATTCCTGCTTTTCTAGAAGACGCCAACATTCCAGCCGATTGGCTACGCAAAGAAATAGAACGCTTTTTGTCTGAGCAAGAACAGGCCAAAATTGAAGCACTAGGCGGCCTAGACAAAGTTCTAGATGAGTTCAAAAAACGCCTGCAAGAACAAAAAGAGCGTCATCAAGGTGGCAACAAGATGATTGGCACGGGCGGCACCTCAGCCTTTGGTGGCCAAGGTTTTAACCCGGAAGGCATTCGCATTCAGCAAGGTTCTTCACGCCATAAAAAAGCCATTAAAGTGTGGGAGCAGCGTAACTACAAAGACCTAGACGACAGCGTGCAATTGGGCATTCGCAACGTCAAAGTAGCTTTGCGGCGCTTGCGCAAGTTTGCTCGCACCGGTGCCAACGAAGAATTGGATATCGGCGATACCATTTCTTCCACGGCGCGTAATGCTGGCTTTTTAGACATTAAAATGGTGCGAGAGCGCCATAATTCTGTAAAAGTGCTGCTGTTTTTCGATATTGGTGGCTCAATGGATCCGCATGTGCGGGTGTGCGAAGAACTGTTCTCTGCGGCCAAAACCGAGTTTAAGCATATGGAAACCTTTTATTTCCATAACTGCTTGTACGAATCGGTATGGAAGCAAAACATTCGCCGCATGAATCAGCGCACCGAAACTTGGGAAATCTTGCGCAAATATGGCCCCGACTACAAAGTGATTTTTGTGGGCGATGCCATGATGGCACCTTATGAAATAACCCATGTCGGCGGCAGTGTTGAACATTGGAACGACGAAGCTGGTGCAGTGTGGTTGCAACGTATGGCCGATCACTTCGGTAAGATTGTTTGGCTTAACCCGGCCCCCGAAGATTACTGGGGGCAGGGCGGCTCGCTTGGGCTAATTCGTGACATCATGCAGCAGCATATGTACCCATTAACATTGCAGGGCTTGGAAACAGCCATGAAATATCTAAGTAAATAAACTGGTGTAGTAGCGGCTACAGGCCGCTTCTACAGCGATTTTTCTAGCCACTGCAAAATATCCGCAAAAACTTGTGCCGCGTTTACTTCATTGAGCATTTCATGGCGGCCATCTGGGTAAAGCTTTAATTCAACTTTGCTATGGTCAGTTTGGTAAAGCTTTTGTGCCAATAAAGGTACGCCTTTGCCCATTCGTCCAACGGGGTCTTTTTCGCCCGACAGCAACAAAACAGGCAGGCTGTTTGGCAGCTTTTCTAGACTTCCGATTTTGTTCACCTCGATTAAACCACCCATAAAATCAACCCAAAACTGAGTGGAACATAAGAACCCGCATTGCGGATCGTTGATATAGGCTTGTACGGCTGTTTCGTCGCCACTAAGCCAGTCAAACTGGGTTTTATTGGGTTTAAACGCTTTGTTAAATTCACCAAAAGAGAGGAAATCCATCAGTTTAGAGGGGGCTTTCTGCCCATTCACTAGGCTTAAACCTTTTGCCAGCGTGCGAGCCATATAAAAAAGCGCAGGGTTTTGCTGATTCGAGCCAGAAAGAATCAAACCTTTAAGCTTGTGGGCATAATTTGCTGCCCAACTGCGGGCAATAAACGACCCCATCGAGTGACCAAATAAAAAAATAGGCAAATTGGGGTTGGCTAATTTTTGCACGCTGGATACATCTTCAAGCACCGCTTTCCAGCCGTCGCTGTCTTTGAAGTGCCCTTGCGGCAGACGTTCACCATGACCACGGTGATTGTGAGCAATAAGGTTAAAGCCCTGTGCTTGCAAATATTCGGCAAATGGCTGGTAACGTTCACAATGTTCGGCCATGCCATGCAAAATTTGAATCGTGGCCTTAGGCGAATCGGCAATCCAAACCCTAGCCGTAAGTGGTAATCCGTCGAAGGTGGTTAGCTGTACTTTTTCCATGCTCTGTCCGTATTGATAAGTTTGTATACAAAAGCAAAAAGGTGTTTTGCCGCGCTCAAAGAAAAGAGGTAAACTCCGGCTACTTTTTTGCCTAGCCTCGGTTTACCGCCAAGTTTAGGTGCTAATAATGTTAACCCCTCGCGTAGAAAACAACAAAGCAGGGATTAGGAGAAGGTATGAACGAACAGTTTTTCCAAGAGCGTTACCCAGAAGGCTTACCTCACACAATCGACCCAGATCAATATGAAAACGTGATCGAGATTTTTGATAACTTTGTTAAAAAGTTTGCCAATAAACCTGCTTTCACCTGCCTAGGTCAAACCTTAACTTACGCTGAGCTTAACGAAAAAAGCCGTGCCTTCGCTGCTTATTTACAAAACGAAACCAGCTTAAAGCAAGGCGATCGTATTGCTGTTCAACTTCCCAATATTCTGCAATATCCCATAGTCGTTTTTGGTGCTATGCGTGCTGGCATGGTGGTGGTTAATACCAACCCACTTTATACCGAGCGTGAAATGGAACACCAGTTCAATGACTCTGGCGCCAAAGCCTTAGTGGTGTTAGCAAACATGGCTTCTAAAGCCGAAAAAGTAGTGCCTAATACAGGTATCAAACACGTTATCGTTACCGAAGTGGGCGATATGCACGGCTTAGTTAAGCGCAGCTTAATTAACTTTGTGCTGAAAAACGTGAAAAAAGAAGTCCCTCCTTACAGCATTGCCAATGCCATTGGCCTGCGCAAAGTATTAAGCCTTGGTAGTGGCAAAACCTTTAGCCCAGTTAAAATTGAGCGTGAAGATATTGCTGTGTTGCAATACACCGGCGGCACCACTGGCGTAGCCAAAGGCGCCATGCTAACGCACCGCAACCTAATTTCTAACATGTTGCAATGTCGTGCGCTGTTTAATCTTATTCTGGTTGAAGGTTCAGAAAGCATTATTGCCCCTCTGCCTCTTTACCATATTTACGCCTTCACCGTGCATTGCATGGTGGTGCTAGACACTGGTAACCACTCTGTTCTTATTCCTAACCCACGCGATATTCCAGGCTTTGTGAAAACCTTACAAAAAACCAAATTCACTGGTTTTGTTGGTTTGAACACGCTTTTTGTGGCCTTATGCAACCTGCCTGAATTCCGTGCTATCGACTTTAGCAACCTAAAATTAACCATCTCTGGTGGCATGGCCTTAACCAATGCGGCTGCCGAGCAATGGAAAAGCGTTACTGGCTGCGAAATTTCCGAAGGCTATGGCATGACTGAAACCTCGCCTGTGGTATCGTTCAACCCACCTGGCTATGTGAAACTTGGCACCATTGGTATGCCAGTTTCTAGCACCATCTGCAAAGTAATCGACGAAGAAGGTAACGATTTGCCTGTTGGTGAAGCAGGTGAGTTGTGTGTGAAAGGCCCACAAGTAATGAAGGGCTATTGGCAGCGTCCTGAAGCAACGGCCGAAACCATTGATGCCAATGGCTGGTTAAAAACAGGTGACATGGCGGTTATTTCTGAAGACGGTTACTTAAAAATCGTTGACCGTAAAAAAGACATGATTATCGTCTCTGGCTTTAACGTGTATCCAAACGAAGTGGAAGACGTTATCGTTTCTCACCCCGATGTGCTGGAAGCGGCGGCTATTGGCGTTCCCGATGCGAAAAGCTCTGAAGCGGTAAAAGTATTTATCGTGGCTAAGAACTCCAGCCTAACCGAAAAAGACATTAAAGAATGGGCGCGTGAGCGTTTAACCGCGTACAAAGTGCCTCGCTTTATTGAATTCCGTAGTGAATTGCCCAAAACCAACGTTGGTAAAATTTTACGCCGTGAACTTCGTGATGAAGAACTGGCTAAAAGCAAATAACCACAGTGGTTGATAGAACAGGGCGCTTAGGCGCCCTTTTTTAGTTAGTTAATCCTGAAAACTCAAGAGCGCCGTTTGAATATTCTAAGCACCGATATTGAGCAAGCCATTCAACACACTTTGCTAAAAGATCAGTTTCCACTTAAACGCTCCTTGCAGCAGCTTAAGCGACTTGAGCCTGATAGCAGTGAGCAGGCATTGTTGTTTAATAAAATGCTTAAGCGTATTGAAGAAAGCCAGCGCATTCGTGCCGCCCGTCAGAAACCCGTAGCGCTGTCTTACCCAGAGTTCTTACCCGTTAGCGGCAAAAAAGACGAAATTTTAGCTGCCTTGAAAACCCACCAAGTGGTGGTGGTGGCTGGCGAAACTGGGTCGGGTAAAACCACCCAGTTGCCCAAAATTTGTTTGGAAGCTGGGCTTGGTATAGCCGGACGTATTGCTCACACCCAGCCTAGACGTTTGGCTGCTCGTGCCGTTGCCACTCGAATTGCCGAAGAAATCGGCACCGAGCTGGGTAATTTGGTTGGCTATCAGGTGCGTTTTACCGACCAAAGTGCGGCTCAAACGCGCATTAAGCTTATGACCGACGGTATCTTACTGGCACAAACTCAGCACGATCGTTTTTTAAATGAATACGATTGCATCATCATCGACGAAGCCCACGAACGCAGCTTAAACATCGATTTTTTACTGGGCTATTTAAAACAACTGCTGCCTAAGCGCCCCAATTTAAAACTGGTGATTACCTCGGCCACCATCGACGTTGAGCGCTTTTCTAAGCACTTTAACCAAGCACCTATTATTGAAGTGTCAGGTCGTACTTTCCCGGTTGAGGTTCGCTACCGCTCGCTGTTGCGTGAAGATGAAAACGAAGAAGACTTAAGTTTATTTGAAGGTGTCAGTGCGGCTCTAGCCGAGCTGCGCGAAGAAGACCGAAAACAAGGCACGCATGGCGATGTGCTAGTGTTTTTAGCCGGTGAGCGTGAAATTCGTGAGTGCGCCGAATTTTTGCGTAAAGAGCAGATTCCTGCCACCGAGATTTTGCCTTTATACGCTCGCTTAAGTGGCGGCGAACAACAAAAGATATTTCACCCACAGGGCGGCAGACGCATTATTTTAGCCACCAACGTGGCAGAAACGTCCTTGACGGTTCCAGGTATTCGTTATGTGGTGGATTCGGGCGTAGCTCGTATCAGCCGCTATAGCTACAAAAGCAAAGTGCAACGTTTGCCAATAGAGGCCATCTCTAAAGCCAGCGCCAATCAGCGTGCTGGCCGTTGTGGTCGTACTGCGGCGGGTATTTGTATTCGCTTATACGAGGAAAGCGATTTTTTAGCGCGCGACGATTTTACCGAACCAGAGATTCAACGTACGAATTTGGCTGCGGTTATTCTGCAAATGCTGCAACTAAAGTTAGGCGAAATTAGCCAATTTCCCTTTATTGATGCTCAAGATTCACGCTTTATTAAAGACGGCTTTACCCTGTTGGCCGAACTTGAAGCGGT
>JBASZG010000258.1:0-41139 GCA_049277875.1 Venatoribacter sp. | reverse complement strand
CCTTTGGCGTTGCGGCTGGCCTGTGGAATATCGTACACAGTGAGCCAATACACTTTGCCGTTGTCGGTAAAGCACAGCACGGTATCGTGGCTGTTGGCGACTAATAAATGTTCGATAAAGTCTTCGTCTTTAACGCTGGCCACCGACTTGCCTTTACCGCCACGTTTTTGCGCTTGGTAGCTGTCCATGGGCTGAGTTTTGGCATAACCACCATGCGACAGGGTTAATACCAGCGTTTCTTCTGGAATTAAGTCAGCCATGGTCAGGTCGCGTTTTTCGGCGATGATTTCGGTTTTGCGCTCGTCGCCGTATTCATCACGAATGACCACCAGTTCTTCACGAATCACTTCCATCAAGCGCTCGGCACTGCCTAAGATGTGTAAGTACGCGGCAATTTCTTCGAGTTTTACTTGGTATTCTTCAATCAGTTTTTCGTGCTCTAGGCCGGTTAACTTTTGCAAACGCAAATCTAAAATGGCCTGAGCTTGAACGGGTGATAGGTGATAAAGGCCATCACGGAAACCGTATTCTTCGGGCAGGTCGTCGGGACGGCAAGCGTCTTCACCAGCGCGCTCTAGCATATCCAGCACCGAGCCAGGCGCCCAAGGAGTGGCAATTAAGCGCTCTTTCGCTTCGGCGGCGGTGGGCGATTTTTTAATCAGTTCGATGATAGGGTCAATATTGGCTAAGGCTAAGGCCAAGCCTTCTAAAATATGACCACGTTCGCGCGCTTTGCGTAGCTCGTAAATAGTACGACGAGTTACTACTTCGCGGCGGTGTTTAACAAAGGCTTCTAACAGTTGTTTTAAGTTTAAAGTGCGAGGCTGGCCATCTACTAAGGCTACGGTATTAATGCCAAATACACCTTGCAACTGGGTTTGAGCAAAGAGGTTGTTAAGTACGACTTCGGGCATTTCGCCACGACGCACTTCCACCACAATACGCATACCGTCTTTGTCGGACTCGTCGCGCAATTCACTAATGCCGTCGATTTTCTTTTCTTTAACCAAGTCGGCAATGCGCTCAATTAAGCGCGCCTTGTTCACCTGATAGGGAATTTCAGTAAAGATAATGCTTACGCGGCCTGACTTTTCGTTTTCTTCAAAATGATGACGAGCGCGTAAGTAAATACGGCCACGGCCAGTGCGATAGGCTTCTACAATGCCATCGCGACCGTTAATAAAAGCCCCTGTTGGGAAGTCGGGGCCAGGAATGTATTCCATTAGGCCGTCGATATCTAACTCTGGATTATCGATTAACGCCAAGCAGCCATTTAGCACTTCGGTTAGGTTGTGTGGGGCAATGTTAGTGGCCATACCCACAGCAATGCCAGAAGAACCGTTTACCAATAGGTTAGGAATACGGGTAGGCAATACCTCAGGGATTTGTTCGGTGCCGTCGTAGTTAGGCACCCAGTCAACGGTTTCTTTATCGATATCAGCCAGCATATCGTGGCTAATTTTTTTCATGCGGATTTCGGTATAACGCATGGCCGCTGCGGCGTCGCCGTCTACCGAACCAAAGTTACCTTGACCGTCGACCAAGGTGTAACGCATGGAGAAATCTTGCGCCATACGCACAATGGTGTCGTATACGGCAACGTCGCCATGAGGGTGGTATTTACCGATTACGTCACCAACCACACGAGCGGATTTTTTATAGGCTTTGTTCCAATCGTTGCCTAATACGTTCATGGCGTGTAACACGCGGCGATGCACTGGCTTTAGGCCGTCGCGCACGTCGGGCAAGGCACGCCCTACGATAACGCTCATGGCGTAGTCGAGATAAGATTGGCGCATCTCATCTTCGATGTTGATTGGCAGAATGTCTTTGGTTAACTCACCCATAAGTATTTGACTCGTATGCAGATATTGCCGTTTGAACTAGGCAATTATTCCTCGACGTGCATCGCACTCAACCCTCGGTGGATGCCCTTTTTATAAAGGCGGCGAGTATAGCATAAATCAATGAGATACCTAGGGGCTTTGCCCTAGGCAGCGGTGGCAACCTTGCTTAAGCCTGAAAGGATTTGTTCAAGCTGAGATGCCACAAATGAATCGGCAATTAAATCAAGATTATTAAGCAAAGCTGGGAAAGATTGATGGTGATAAACATCAATTAAGCCATGCAGTGCCGACAAGAAATACAGCGCGGCCTGTTGACGTTTTTCTATGCTTGCTTGCTCCAGTCCCGGTAAGGCGTCTGTTAGTAGCAATAGCACATGGTGTTGCCATTCATCTAGCTGGCGCTCGGTTTGCTGTTGAACCTGCTTTTGGCCTGCGTTTAGCTCTTCTAGGCCAATTTTAGGCGGTTGAAACATTAGCTGATAAAAGCCTGCGTAATCTTGGGCAAAATGCACCACCGCCAAGGCAAAACCAGTTAACGAAGGGTAGCTACCTAGCTGCTCTGACAAGGGTTTTTTAATGGTCTGCAACAGCAGGTCAAAGCCTCGCTGGCGTGCTGCCAGAAACAACTGTTCTTTGTCGGCAAAATAGTTGTAGATATTACTGGCCGCCATGTTGAGCTCTTTAGCCAGCACACGCATGGATAAATGATGATAACCAATATCCGCCATAATTTTGGCGGCAGATTGCATTATTCTTTCACGTTGTTGCGTTACTTCTTCGTCGGTAAAAGGTTTTTTAGGCATAACGGCGCTTTCCACTTGTTCAGTTAACAGTCATTAAGCAAGAAGAAGGCCAGCTTTAAATACTTATTTCTAAGTAGCCAACTGACTATTAAGCAAAGAAACTGATTTAAGTTCCCTTGGCGACAAGAAAATCCGCTACAATGCCCAGCTTTAGGGCTAATACCTAGGTTTGAATCAGGAGAAAACATGGCCAACGTCGATACCGCTGAAATTTCAAAGTTTGAAAATCTCGCCACTCGTTGGTGGGACCTAGAAGGCGAGTTTAAACCTCTGCACGAAATTAACCCCTTACGCACCAACTACATAGACAGCCATGCGCCTTTAGCGGGCCAAAAAGTATTAGACGTAGGCTGTGGCGGCGGTATTTTAAGTGAAGCTATGGCTCTACGCGGCGCAGAAGTAACTGGCATAGATATGGGTGAAGCCAACCTCAACACCGCCAAACTACACGCCCTAGAGAGCGGCGTAAAAGTAGACTACCAGCTTATTGCTGTAGAAGACTTAGCCGCCCAGCAACCTGAAAGCTTTGATGTGGTTACTTGCCTAGAAATGCTAGAGCACGTTCCCAACCCACAGTCCATTATTCAAGCCTGTGCTGCCTTGGTAAAACCCGGCGGCAAGCTAGTGTTCTCTACCATTAACCGCAATCCTAAGTCTTACTTATTTGCCGTTATTGGCGCTGAATACCTGTTGCGCTTAGTGCCCACCGGCACCCACGATTATCACAAGTTTATCAAACCCAGCGAATTAACCACTTGGTGCCGTAATGCTGGGTTAAGCGTTAAACACATGACTGGCATGACTTACAACCCAATTAGCAAAAGCTATGGCCTGAAAGAGTATGATGTCGATGTAAACTACCTGCTAGTAGCCGAGAAAAGCTTGTAATGCCCAGGGTAGAAGCGGTTCTATTCGACTTAGATGGCACGCTAGTAGATAGCGCGCCCGATTTTTTAGAGGTGGTAAATAGCCTGCGAAAAGAAGATAGCTTACCACCTCTGGCGTATGAAAAAATTCGAGAGCAGGTCAGTAATGGTGGCATAGCACTTTCTTGTTTAACTTGGGAGATAACCCCAGAACACTCAGAAATCATGGCTTATCGTGAGCGCTTACTCACTCGCTACAGCGAAGTAATAGGCAGTCAAGCCAAGCTATTCAATGGTTTCGAAGACGTTTTAGCCAAGTTACAAGCGCATGATATTCAATGGGGCATAGTAACCAACAAGCCTAAGCCATACGCCCTGCCCTTACTGAGCAAGCTACAGATTGACAGCCCTGTCGTAATTTGCCCCGAAGACGTTATTCAACGTAAACCGCACCCAGAGCCACTGCACAAAGCCGCCAACTTACTTGGCGTAACAGCGCAAAACTGTTGGTACGTTGGCGATCATGCACGCGATATCGAGTCAGCCATTGCCGCTTCCATGACAAGCGTTGCCGCCTTGTTTGGCTATATCGAGCCACAGATCAACCCGCAAGACTGGAATGCCGACCACTACATCCACCAGCCACAAGATTTGTTGTCGCTGCTTAACCTTTAACCTTTGCTTTAACCCTTGGTAGTTACTATGTCTTTAGAAAACCGCATTATTCTTGTTACTGGCGCAGGCTATGGCATTGGCCGCACTGCAGCTCTAACCTACGCTCGTGCTGGTGCAACCGTTATTTTGCTAGGCCGCACTCAACAAGCTCTTAACGACACCTACGACCTAATTGAAGCCGAAAATCTACCTCAGGCCGTAGTTCTGCCTTTCGACCTAGAAAGCAAAGACGAAGAACAATACCGCCAACTTGCCAGCATGATTGGCGAAAACTTTGGCCACCTAGACGGCGTGCTACTTAACGCTGGCGTGCTTGGCCAGCGCACTCCCGTAGAAAACTACCACTGGGAAACTTGGCAGCGCGTTATGCAAATTAACGCCAACAGCCAATTTGTGTTAATGAAGCACCTATTGCCGCTGCTGCAACTGGCGCCTGCCGATGCCTCAGTTATCTTCACCACCAGCAGCGTTGGCAGCAAAGCGCGCGCATACTGGGGCGCGTATGCCGTATCTAAATTTGCTACCGAAGGCTTAATGCAGCTTTTGGCCGACGAACTTGAAAACACCAGTCGCATTCGCGTGAACTGCATTAACCCAGGCGCAACCCGCACCGGCATGCGTCAAGCGGCCTACCCTGCCGAACACCCTGGCAGCGTACCCACCGCCGACACCATCATGCCGCTTTATCTTCACTTAATGAGCGCCGAATCCATTGGCACAACTGGCAAGGTTTTTAACGCCAAAGACTTTATCAGCGCCTAAGTTTTTTTGACGGTAATAAGTAAAATTAACGACTTATTATCGTCTTGCTTTTATAAATCAACATAAGCCATTGTTTTTAAACGCATTTAATTAAAATTAAAATCTGGCACGATTTTAGCTTAAAACCATATAACAGCACTTTTTTGTATGAGGCTAATTATATGGTCAGCTCACTACACCTTGACGAGCAAGCAGCGCCACGAAGTAACCGCACCATCACACCCATTGGGGATGCCTTTCCCAAGCCCGATATTCGTCCTGAATTATTGCTTAAGCTTCAAAGCCGTCTGCAAACCACCTTAGAAGTGGAGCAACTGCTGAATATCTTTTTGGAGGAAGCACGCTATTCGGTGCAAGTTGATGGCATCAGCTACTCGTATCAGCCCAATAATATTGCCCAAAGCATTGGTCTGCACACACGTCATAACATCCGCTATCAACTGCAAAACCAGCAAGATGATATTGGTGAGTTGGTGTTTTATCGTGCCACCCGCTTCCGCGAGCGTGAGCTGGCAAACATAGAAGGCTTACTCACCACCTTGGTGTTTCCTTTACGCAATGCGCTGCAATATCAAAAGGCCAAATTAGCCGCCAGCATCGACCCATTAACAGGAGCTGGCAACCGTTTTGCCCTAGAGCAAACCTTAGCGCGCGAGGTTGACCTAGCCAAACGTCACCAACTAGATCTAAGCATTCTTATGCTGGATATCGACTTTTTTAAAGTAGTGAATGACAGCTACGGCCATTGCACTGGCGATAAAGTTTTAAAAGAAATAGCCAAAACCATCACGCAGTGCACTCGCCAATCGGATATTTGCTTCCGCTATGGCGGCGAAGAGTTTTTGATTTTGCTCTCTAACACCAACAACGCCGATGCCCAACTGATTGCCGAGCGCATTCGCCAAAGCATCAGCGAGCTACGCTTTGTAACCGAGCGAGGCAATTTACAAGTAACCGCCAGTATCGGCTGTGCTAGTCTGCAAGCAGAAGAAGGTTACATGAAGCTAATCGAGCAAGCCGACAGCTTTTTGTATCAAGCCAAGCACGCTGGCCGCAACCAAGTAGTACATAGCCCTTTGGCGGCAAGCAACGACAAATAAGGCTAAAAGCCAAAGTCGTCCACTTCGTTAGGACGCCAAATCTGCCAAGCACCTTCAAGATATTCTAAATAATAGAATTTACTGAAGGGCTTGGCATCAGACTCAAGACTGCGCCTTAGTGTGCGCGCTTTTCTCAATGACGGGTCTTTAATCCAGGGCTGAATATCGACTACCGACCACGCCACTTGCACCTCGGCAATAATTGCCCCTTGGCTTTGCACTGGCTTAGAAATCGACAAAATTTGCTTTAGGTGTGGCCGGCCATAATAAAAACCAAGCTCTTCATAGCTTGGTTGAGCGCCACGATACAGCCAATAAAGCACCAGTTTTTTTTCTGCCGCTCGGCCATTTTTAACTGTAACTGGGTGGCTAACTTCTTCTTTGGTGATAAGTTTTTGCCTTAATAAGCCATTTAACACCTCGGTATTAGGGTCTTTACTGCCCTGCACCACTTCATAAGGAATGGGAAACGGATTCCAATACAAAACGTCACTGCTCATATCGCGGCTAATGACAGCGCTGGCTTCTTGCTCAGACAATTCAGGCGATGCCTGCGCCAGCAACGAAAAAAATACCGTAAAAATTAGAGCAATATAATTCATAAGCAATGTCATTAGGCCGTAGAGTTGTGAAACAGAAACTAGCCTGTTATTTCTTAAAAATCAAAACTTTAACAACCATGAAAAACCTCGCTTTTAACATTTATTTACAATATCTTGCCGTAGACTTCGCTAAACTCCTCCAAGACACAGTTAAATAAGACATAAGTATGAAAATATTTGCCTTTTTTTTTCTAGCGTTATTTATCCTAACTGGCTGTAAGCCAAGTTCAGATATTGCCTCGACACAAGACGACGGGCAAAACATTTGCACCGCGCCCGACTTAGCCCTACCAGACGACATTCCCAACTTCGAAGAAATTAGCGATAGCAAATTAAAAAAACAGGCGTTTTTTGATTATTTTCTCCCCATTATTTATCAAGAAAATAGTAAGCGTAGTAACGAACAAGAGCTTTTCAGCAAATGGTTAACTCAGCCCAATAAATTATCCAAAGCAGAAACCGAAGCCTTCTCTAAGCTGCTGACCACGTATCAAATAAAAAGCGAAGATCCAGAAGAAATTAAAACCTTATTGCAGCGTCGGGTTCAGCCTTTGCCCCCATCTCTGGTTTTGGCTCAAGCCGCGAACGAATCAGCTTGGGGCACTTCTCGTTTTGCTCAAGAAGGCAATAACTATTTCGGGCAATGGTGCTTTAGCATCGGCTGTGGTCTGATTCCTGGCGAGCGTAACCACCGTGCCAAGCATGAAGTGAGGGTATTTGCTTCTCCTCAGCAATCTGTCGCCAGTTACATGCGCAACCTTAACACCCACCCTCAATATCAGGATTTACGCACAATACGGCTACAAGAATTAGAGCAACAAGGCTATGCTAGCGGCCTAGCTCTGGCAGAGGGCTTGAGTGGCTACTCAGAACGCGGTGAAGAGTATGTGGCCGAGATTCAACAAATGATTCGTTACAACAAACTCGATCAACTTGATCCAATGCCGCAGGGTTGTCGCTAATCCACATTTACGCACCGAGGATTACAGTGCAAACGAACGATCAACGCGTCTATAAACGCTACCGAACCAACAAACCTCGCTTTCAAATTGAAGTGCGCACTTTTAATTGGCTGGGATTGCCGAAAAAGCCCATTCGCTCTGCTGCTGTAGACTTCGCCAAAGGTGGAGTATCTTTTATCTGCGAAGCTAAATTGCATATTGGCCAACGCATATTAGTGAGCATCGAAAGCGACGATCACTGTCTTAAAGACATTCCCGCCATGATTATTCGCAATGACCTGCGCCGCAACAAATATCACTGCGCAGCAAACTTTAATTTTTCCACCCTTCCAGACATGGCGCGCCTATCGGCTCATTCCGTGCTTCTGCAGATTGAAACTCACCTCAAACATCCAACTTTTGCGGTTTAATTTTTAAGGATACTCATGAGTTCTGTTTTAGTTATTAACTGTGGCAGCTCCTCTGCCAAGCTCGCGCTGTATGAAAATCCCCAAGCTTCAACCCCCATTGTCACGGCCTTAGCTGAGCGTTTAATCAACGAAAAGGGTTCTAGTCTGCGCATAAAAGGAGCGATTAATCAGACCATTGCCCTGCCCGATCAAGCCACGCACCGCCAAGCAATTAAGGCGTTTATTGCGCAAACGAAAGATTACTTAGCCAACTTAATTGGCATCGGCCATCGCGTAGTGCATGGCGGTGAAAGGTTTCATCAAAGCATTCGCATTGATAGTACCAACCTTGAACAGCTACGCCCGCTGTCGGCCTTAGCGCCGCTGCACAACCCGGCCAACGTACAAGGCATCGACCTGTGCTTTGAGCTATTTCCCGGCATTCCACAAGTAGCGGTGTTTGATACCTCGTTTCATCAAAATATCGAGCCAACCACCTTTTTATATGGCACGCCCTACTCTTGGTACAAAGACTATGGTGTGCGCCGCTATGGTTTTCATGGCATTAGCTATCGCTATGTCGCCCAGCAAACCGCTGATCGTTTAAAACAAGACCTCAATAAAACCAACTTGGTAATTTTACACTTAGGTAATGGCTGCAGCGCCACGGCTGTGCGCGACGGCAAATCGGTAGACAGCAGCATGGGGCTGACTCCACTCGAAGGTTTAATCATGGGCACGCGCTGCGGCGATATTGACCCAGGTTTAATTGAACACATGCTGCGCTCTACCAACATGAGCTTTGAAGAAATCATGCACAACCTTAACCGCAACAGCGGCCTAAAGGGCTTATCTGGTTTAACCAACGATATGCGCAGCCTGCTTGAAGCCGAGGCTGAAGGCCATGAAGGGGCAAAGCTGGCGATTGATATTTTCTGTTTCCGCGCGGCTCGTAACATTGCGGCACTGGCTACCTCTTTGCCGCGCTTAGATGCGGTGGTGTTTACCGGTGGTATTGGTGAAAACGCCCGCGCCGTGCGCGAGCGCATTCTTGCCGCATGGCAATTTATGCATTTTGAAATCGACCCTGCTCTAAACGCCAAAAACGGTGACGAGCAAGGGCGCATTACCACAATCAGATCGCCACTTGCCTTAGTCGTTGCCACCAACGAAGAACTGCTGATTGCCCAAGACACCTATCAATTGGTAAACCCACAATGATTAATATTTTTATCGCTCCCACTGGTTTAGAAAGCGGCTTAACCAGTATTAGCCTCGGCTTGATTCGCACCCTAGACGCTCAGGGCTTAAAAGTAGGTTTTTTAAAACCCATAGCGCCAAGCTATGCGGCACACGAGCGCTCCACTCAAATCGTGCGCAATGTTTTAAAATTGCAAACACCCGACCCCATGCACCTAAACGTGGTGCAGCAGCGCATCAGCGACGGCTTAATGGATCAAGTGTTAGAAGACGTCGTTGCCCTACATGCCGTAATCAGCTCTGACTGCGACGTAATGTTGATTGAAGGCTTGGTTCCAGATCGCAGCGAACCCTACACCGCCAAGCTCAATGCAGCCATGGCAAAGGCCTTAAACGCCGAGGTGGTGTTGGTTACTAATGGCTGTAATCGCAACTTAGGCCAAGTGCAAAACGAACTGAAAGTGCAAGTTAGTATTTTTGGTGGCGAGAACGCCTCTTTATTAGGTTGCATCATCAACAAAGCAGGCCATACCCACTACCATTCTGGCATCCCGTCAGCCGAAACCGCCGACCGCCAAACAGACCCAGATACCCTGCCCGACTTTACTCAGCTTAAGTTACGCAAATGCCCTGTGCTTGGGGTGATTCCATGGAGAAGCGAGCTAATTAGCCCACGCGTGCTTGACGTAGCGCGGGCACTGAACACCGAAATTCTATCGGCAGGGGAAATTGAAACCCGCCGAGTTATGCGTATTGCGCTGTGTGCTCGCTCGGTTGCCAATACCATTGATAGCTTCCGCCCAGGTACTTTAATTGTGGTACCAGGTGACCGCGATGACATAATTATTGCTGCCGCCATGGCCGCCAGCAGTGGTGTACCATTAGCAGGCATGCTGCTTACTGGTGGCATGAAGCCCGAAGAAAATGTGATTAATTTATGCCGTAGTGCGATTCAATCGGGTGCACCCATTTTACAAACCACACTCGATTCCCTAACAACAGCGCAGCGCCTTACTCACATGGACACCCAAGTGGCGGTAGACGACCCCGACCGCGTGCAATTAATTATGAACACGGTTGCCGAGCATCTCAACGCCGAAGTGCTTATGCAGCAACTTGGCCAACCCCACCCTAGCCGCCTAAGCCCTGCTGCGTTTCGCCATTTAATAGTGCAAAAAGCCCGCAACGCCAAAAAACGTATCGTGCTTCCAGAAGGCGAAGAGCCGCGCACCATTCAGGCCGCCGCAATTTGCCAAGCCCGTGGCATTGCCGACTGCGTATTGATTGGCAATCCAGCCAACATTCGCCAATTGGCTCAAGCCAATGAAGTGACCTTACCAGATGGCTTGCAGCTTATTGACCCAGCCGACATTCGTCAAAGCTACGTTGCCAGCATGGTAGAACTGCGTAAACATAAACAGCTAACCGAACCTATGGCACTGGCTCAGCTTGAAGATAACGTGGTGCTTGGCACCATGATGGTGGCTTGCGGCGATGTCGATGGCTTAGTGTCAGGTGCTATTCACACCACCGCCAGCACCATTCGCCCGGCAATGCAGCTTATTAAAACGGCGCCTAACGCTAAACTTATTTCCTCAGTGCTGTTTATGGGGCTACCAGATCAAGTGCTGGTATACGGCGACTGTGCGGTAAACCCCGACCCTAATGCCGAAGAACTGGCCGACATTGCCATTCAAAGTGCCGATTCAGCGGCGGCTTTAGGCATTCAACCACGCATTGCTATGCTCAGTTACAGCACTGGAAAATCGGGCACTGGTGCCGATGTGGAAAAGGTTGTTTCCGCTACGGAAATAGTGAAAAGCCTAAGACCCGACTTAATTGTCGATGGCCCATTACAGTATGATGCCGCCACAACTGCCAGCGTCGCACGCTCTAAAGCACCCAACAGCCCAGTGGCTGGGCAAGCTACAGTATTAATATTCCCCGACCTAAATACAGGCAACACCACTTACAAAGCGGTTCAGCGTAGCGCTAATGTGGTAAGTATTGGGCCAATGCTGCAAGGCTTAGCCAAACCTGTGAACGACCTTTCACGCGGTGCATTAATAGACGACATAGTGTATACCATTGCGTTAACAGCGATTCAGGCACAACAAAAACAAACCGATAACCCCTAGGAATCGACTATGCCAGCATTGATTACCGGTATCATCGCCAGCAGTTTGCTTGCCATTAATATTCTTTTTTGCGCAATTATTCTGTTCTTTTTTACCTTCTTGAAAATCATCATTCCTATTCCTTTTGTGCGTAAAGGCGTGACGGTTATCCTCACCTGGATTGCCAATCTATGGATCACAGGCAACTCTGGCTGGATGCGCCTTACGCAAAAAATGGACTGGGAAATTGAGCGCCCTGCAAATCTAGATAAAAAAGGCTGGTACTTTGTTTTAAGTAATCACCAAAGCTGGGTTGATATCACCGTCTTACAGCATACGCTCAATGGTCGTATTCCTTTGCTTAAGTTCTTTCTGAAACAAGAGTTAATCAAGGTGCCAATTATGGGCGCTGCTTGGTGGGCACTCGATTTTCCATTTATGAAACGCTACAGCAAAGAATACTTGGAAAAGCACCCAGAAGATCGCGGTAAAGATTTGGAAACCACCCGTATCGCCTGCGAAAAGTTTAAAGACATGCCCACCAGCGTGATGAACTTCTTGGAAGGCACGCGCTTTACCCAAGCCAAGCACGACAGCCAAAACTCACCCTTTCAAAATCTGTTAAAACCTAAAGCGGGCGGCATGGCGTTTGCGCTAAGCGCCATGGGCGATCAGTTTCGTTCAATTTTGGATGTCACCATTCATTACCCACAAGGCATTCCTACTTATTGGGATTTTCTGCAAGGAAAAATGCAGCGCTGCAAGGTGATTGTGCGTGAAATTGCCATTCCTGCCGAACTGCGACACGGCGATTATGAAAACGACGAGCAGTATCGTTTAAACTTTCAGCTCTGGATTCAAGAGCTGTGGAACGAAAAAGATCAGTTATTAACTGAACTTAAAAAGGCTCGTTAAACACTTCAACTCGATTGCGCCCGTTGGCCTTTGCCATATACATAGCTTGGTCGGCGTGGCGCAATAAATCATCTTGCTTCCCATCTTCTGTAGGCAAGACACTGGCGACACCCACGCTTATGGTGCATACCTGATGATGTGAACCGCTGTGAGGAATCTGCAGCGCCTCAACTGCGTGGCAGATGCTTTGCGCTAATAATCGAGCTTCCGATTTATCACTCTGTGCTAACAACACAATAAATTCTTCGCCACCAAAGCGAGCGCAAAAATCGCTTGGGCGTTGGCAATGACTGGCCATTACTTGGCTTATCGCCTTAAGACACTCATCGCCCTGCTGGTGCCCATAGGTGTCGTTGTAGCGCTTGAAATAATCCACATCAATCATAATCAATGACAAAGGCAACTGATGGCGGATGGCACGGCGCCATTCTTTTTCGAAGTTATCTTCAAACGAGCGGCGGTTGGCCACGCCGGTTAACGAGTCAATGGTCGACAGTCGATGCAACTGCTGAGTAAGAATGGTAAGGCGCTCGGCTTCGATGGTAAGCAGTTTATTTTGAATGAAGCTTTCACGATCAGAGCGCTCCATGGCATTCGCTAAATAGAAACCCATGCCCATTAAAATAAGCCAGAAGCAGATAAAAATAGGCATGAAAATCTTGATGAGCTTATCCATGTAATCCAGCCCCGTAAGCTGTGGGGTGGTAATCAGCATAATGAAATAGCAAAGCAACAGCGATAAAGATACAGTAACCATGTGGCGCAGGTTGTAGCGCAGCACGGCCATAGTGAACACTTGAATAGGAATCATGCCTAGGTGATAAGCAAAGCGAAACTCACTGGGAATAAAGGCCGCAAACACAATAACAGATAGCCCCGCAATCCAAACACCAAGTGCCACCAAAGGAATCACCTTGGTTTTATAAGACGTAAGGGGAATGGCAATAATAAAACCTAACAGCACGCCAGCAATGATAAGCCGCCAAATGACTAAAGCGATGCCCAGATCACCGCCTAAAATAATATCTGACCAGCTAAACAGCATGAAAAAAATCAAGCCGCCAATAGCGATACGAGTGTCGACCTCTAGGAAACGAGCATTACGAGATAAAATATATTCTTGTTCTAATAGCCCTGTGAAGCGTTGTTTTATTCCTTTGCGGCCCAGCATCCTTGTCAGAAACCGACGTTGTTCCTCAAACGTCTTGAGTTGTTCAGTCTGGCTCAAGGACTCGTTTCTCGGCATATTTACAACCTTTTATTCTGGCAAGCACTAGTTATAGACCATCTTGCTGAATCATAGTATCAATCCGGAACATAATAACAGGTGAGATTAGGAAATTGTTCTCTTCCCGCCACTCAAACTGAGGAGTGACCTCCGCAAAAATCCAATCGCTGTAAATTAACCGCCGGTAAGTTACCCCCGCAGCAAAAAATTTAAAATGCGATACGCCCCCACTTATTTGGCTTCGGCCGTTGGTAAAGGCCGCTGCCACGGCCTGGTTTTCAAACATATGGTAAATGCGTGCATCGTAGCTGGTATCAAAATAATTATTTTTACGCATGCGATCGGCATCGGTGCTTAAGCGCAACAAGCGGTTGCCATCTAAGGGCAAGTTAAATTGCAGCTCGGTTTTTTCGCCTGGCCCATCAATAACATAGCTATACACAGATTGAGTTAGGCGATTATGCCAAGCGCCCATGTTCTTGTAACGACGCGCCCGAAACTGAAGGTAAGGATCGGGGGGAATATCCCAGCGCACCCCAAGATCGGCGTCAACTTTCCATTTTTTTTGCTCGGCCACAACAAAACGCAGCGCCGTAGAGTAGGTGGATTTTTCGATATTTTGTACTGGATCACGATCAATGGAATAAGCGCTATCGTCTTCGGCATTAATCAGCAAATTCAAACGCTTTTGGGTGTTAGGCAGCGACAGCTTTACTCCGGCGTCTAATTTATATTCAACGTGATCGTTTAAAACTCGATAGGTATGAAAGGATAAGCGCGCGCGCGAACCAACTACGTCATCTTCTAAGATTTTTTCGCCAAAAAAGCGGTCAATAAAAAACGAATCAACCCGCTCTGAGACTCGATCTAGCTGGTTCGCCATCCATTGCCGCGAGCTATCTAACGAATGAGCAATACCAAAATCATCTTCGGCTTCGGCTAAAGCAGGTTCGGCCTTGACCAAAACCGTATGGGTTGAAAGTAAGACAAAACCACAGCAAGCAATCAAGACTGTCCTTGTCAGCATAGCTACACAGGGTCCTGATGGATAATCAAATGGGCTTCGGGGAAACGGTGTTTTATAGCTTGTTCCACTTCACGACAAATAGCATGAGCCGCGTACAAACTCTGTTGACCATCAAGCTCTAGGTGCAATTGAATAAATTCAGTGCGTCCTGAGCGTCTGGTCATCAAGTCGTGCACGCCGCGCACGCGCTCGTTGGCCAACACAACCTGTCTTAAGCCTTCTTCATCTTCTGGGCTGAGTGCTTCATCCATTAATACAGCCATGGCCTCGCGCACAATACCAACCACGCTGTAAAGCAGAATAACCGCCACCACCAACGCGATGGCAGGGTCTAACCAATGCCAGCCAAGTTTCGATGCAAACAACGCCACAATCACGGCTATACCAGTTAAAATATCACCATAGTAATGGGCGGAGTCGGCCTTTACCGCCAGCGATTTTGTTTTGCGTGCCACAAAACGCTGATACACCACTAAACAGACTGTGGCAGAAACCGAAAACACCATCACCCATACACTTTCTTCGATGGCGGTAATCGCCTTTGGATTAAGGAAGCGCTCCCCCACTTGCAGCAATAGCAGCACGGTTGAGCCAAGGATAAACGCGGATTGCACTAAAGCGGCAATGCCCTCTGCTTTAGCATGACCAAATGGATGATCATCGTCGGCAGGCATTAGGGCATAGCGAATGGCGTATAGGTTCACCAAGGAAGCCATAATGTCCATTAGGGAATCCAGCAAAGAAGAAAGCACACTGGTTGAATCACTGATAGCCCAAGCGAATACCTTGGCTAACAGTAGCAGCATGGCCGTACACACCGATGCAAACGCAGCGCTTTTAACCAGCCATGCATGGTTATCTGCCATAAAATTATCCTTTTTGACGCCCAAGCACGATAAAGTATTGCCTGCGCTCAGCTCTGGGTTAAACTCTGTAGGCTTTGAATTATAACCACTATTAACTCACCCTGCTTAACCATTTCTTACGATTAAAGGAATACGCAATGATTAGACTCCTATCTTTAGCGGCCTTGGTTACTATCTTAACGGGCTGTGCGGCAGCAACGCCTTTATTGGTAGCCGAGGCTGGTGGTCACCAGATTGCACGTATTAATGAGGATATTAAAGTTCGCGGCGCTGCAGCTCTGCAAGACGAGCCTGATCTACTCACTTATTCTGTGCACGCAATTAGCCGCAATAAAGCCGAAGACGCTGTTAATACCTATATGAAAGGTTATAACGCCCCAGAATACAGCGATAACATGAAATCGTTAGCACTTTATCAAGTTGCGCTGCTGTATATGAACCGTTTTAACGAGCAGCGTAACGATACCAAAGCCTTACAGCTTCTAAATAAGCATTTGGCCGAATTTCCACAGTCGCGCTTACGCCCACGCATTATTGATCACATTAATATTATCGAAGCACGCAAAGCTTCTGGCATTCAGCTCAGTGCCAAAGAATTGTTAAAACAGGTAGATCGCGTTCAGCTTATGAACAAAGAACATTTCACTATGGATTCTGAAATGACCGATATGAGCGAACGCGCCATATCAGATAACCGCGTGGATGACGCCGAGTTGGTGTATTTAATTCTTTATGAAAACAAAGCGTCATCGGAAGAAATGCGCGCCAACGCCCTTTACCAAATTGGCTTAATTTATATGAGCCCCTATAACCAATCGGGCAATAACGCCAAAGCGCTAGGCTACTTTAGAAAAATTACCACCGAGTTCCCTAAAACTCAGGTGGCTAAAAAAGCCCAGCGCCATGTAAGTGACCTAATCAACAAGCAATAGAATCAATTTAGCAGCGGCATGGCATAAGTAAGCAATAAGCGTTTTTGCTCTGCCGCTGACAACCCAGTTAAGCGCCGTTTAAGCTCTTGGTGTGCGGTGTAGTCCAATTCGCCCCCAGCGTAATTCTGATAAGTGGCATCAAGTTGCTGCAATAAAGCTAATGCTGTGCGCTGCACTGGAAAAATCTTGCACATGGTTTGGATTTGACGATCCACAGCTTTAGCCATTAAATCGGCAGAGGCAAGTTCGTCTACCTCAAGTGGCTTACCAATATTCACCACCACTCGCCCCTTCTGCCCAGTTAGGCCAAGCAAAATGCTACGGGTATCCTCGCCATCTTGCTTATGGTAATGCCCAGTTTCAGCAAGAGTAACCAGTTCTTTGGCCTTTAACACATCGCACGGATCCCATTCATATTGAATGCATAAAGGCACTGGCGCCAACGCCTGCATACTTTCACTGAAGGTTTCATTACGCTCGCGGCCATGCAGGGCGAGCATTTTCAGCACAGCCGTGTCGGTACAATCATGGCCATCTTTTGCCCGCCCTTCTTGTTGAGCAATCCAAATTGAATTGTGGTTACCCACTTCATAGCGAATGTAGTTGGATAAACGCTGCAACTCGCGCAGTTTTTCACGTTTATTGCTGATACCGCGTTTAACAATAAAGCTTTTGTTCAGGCGCATTAAATCGGCCAAAACAGGATGCTCTAGCAAGTTATCGCCAATGGCAACCAAACTAGTGCGAAGACCGGCTTGATGTAAGCTGTAGTTCACTAAAAGCGGATCCATCGCAATATCACGATGGTTCGAAATCCAAACGTAAGCACGCTCTGGCTGCAGGTTTTCTAGCCCACGAACTTCAATATAGGACGTGGTTTTATCCAACAAAGAAGTAATCCAATTCACTAAATAACCTTGAAACGTGGCGATATTGTGAATTTTGCGCAGCTTGTAACTCAGTTGAAAACGTACCAAAGGTAAAAAGAAAGACTCGGCCCACTTAGGTAACAAAGGGAGCCGGTAGTTTAACAGCACCGTTAGTAATTCATCGGACTGAACCAACCGCCGCAACACATCGGAAACATCGGCATCGTGATAGGGGCGAATATCGGAATAAAGATCCTGCATAGAAGCTCAAATTGAGAGTAAATAGAGTGCGCATCATAGCCTGTGCACCTGTGTTTTGGTATATTGCGAATACCACAGTATTTAACTAGGTTATTAACATGATCGGCGAATGGCATCCAACTGACCCTAAAACCTCAATTGACCTTGCGCTTCTAGCCACCTTTGTCACTCTTGGCCAAACAATTCTTGCCGCCCCAGTTGCATTAGAAGAGCATTTAAGCAAGCAAGATAAGCAACGCGCCCAAGCTTGGATTAAGTTAAAAGAAGAAGACTGGCAACCCACTCTGGCGCAAATTCAAACCCCAGATTTACTTCCTTTGGCAGCTTTTTTTACCTTAGCCGAACAACAGCTTAATGGCTTTGAATGCGGTGCCAAAAACCCTGCAATTTGGATATTTCGCTATTTACGCAAAAACGGAAACGCCCCAGAAAAAAGCACAATTCATGCTTTAAAAAAACTAACAGACAACCGTTTTATCCCTTACGGCAGTATTGGCTAAAGTGAATCGAGTTGCTGTTGTAACCGTTCTATATCTTGTGGCCATTGCGAGTGCAGCCAACCATCACCAAGCTCAGTGCTAAGCGCTTCTTTGGTAACCAACAGCAACAATAAGGAATGGTTTAACTCTAAGGTGCGCAAAATGCGGTTTACCGAAGCAATAGCGGTGCTTTGTGTTAACAAAATTGCAGCAGGAAGCTTTTGCGCTAATAAGCCACCAAAGTAAATGGCGTCATCTGTAAGCAGTGGCTCCCAGCCGCTACGCCGTGCCAAAGCAGCTAACTCAGCACCAAAATCATCTTGACTATAAATAATGAGTTGGCGTTCTTGGGCGCTTAGAGCCTCTGGCACAGGCATATTATTTTTTTCAAGGAAGTTTAAAAAACTGGCCAAAGGCACGCGATTATCACCACGGCCAGGCAGTTTATAGGCTTCCAAATGGCCTCGCTCAATCCAGCGAATTACAGTGCGAAAATTTACCCCGCAATATTTAGCCACTTCACCTGTTGTTAAGGCTTGCTTGTCCTTCACTCAAAAATCTCACTCTGTCTTACGTCTCACTCAGTATAGATAGCCTGTGTACTTTGCAAGTCGCAATTGCAAAAAGAAACAATCTAAAAAGGAATCAGGTATCATGCGCCTCTTATTGACCAGCTTTTATAAGGATTACGCGTGAACAAAGATCAGGCTTACCATCAAATCGCACTTGCCTGCCTTAAAGTGTTAAAGAATCCAGCCGGAGTAACTCAAGATAACCCAACAACGGCTTTATTTACTGCCATTGATGAAGCAATGCACAGCCAATACTCTTTGCTACTTGAGGAACTAGAACAAAGCAAAGAGCGTCTTAACGCCATTTGTGCCCTTGACCCCGAAACCTCAACTTTGGCTGACGCTCAGGCCATCGCTCAAGAGCGCAGCACTAAACACTAAAAATAAACGGAGCTTGCATGTTTTCTGTTCGCTATTGGATTTTTTTCCTTGTTCTCTTTGCCGCCATTGGTTTTTCTATGTTTCGAATGTCACAACCAACTGCCGTCATTAAAAGCCCCAACGACAATGCCGAGTATCGCCAACTTACCTTAGCCAATGGCTTAAGAGTGCTTCTGGTTAGCACACCCGACACCCAAAAAGCGGCCGCAGCAGTAAGCGTTGATGTAGGCAGTGGTGATGACCCTAAAGGCCGTGAAGGGTTAGCTCACTTTCTTGAACACATGCTGTTTTTAGGCACCAAGCCCTACCCAGATCCAGAAGAATATCAAGCCTATATCAGCCGCCATGGCGGTAGTCACAACGCCTTCACGGCACACCAACAAACCACTTATTTTTTTGATATTGATAACAGCGCTTTTGAAGAGGCACTCGAACGTTTCGCGCCCTTCTTTATTTCTCCTACCTTTGATGCGACCTATGTAGAGCGAGAAAAAAACGCCGTTAATTCAGAATATCGAGCCAAGTACAAAGATGATTTTCGCCGCATTTACTCAGCCGAAAAACAAGTGATGAACCCAGAGCATGGCTTTTCTCATTTTTCTGTTGGCAGCCTCGACACCTTAGCCGACCGAGATAACAGCAAAATTCGAGATGAGCTGATTCAGTTTTATCAAAACCATTACTCAGCCGACAAAATGTCGTTGGTTTTAGCGGGAAACTATCCTTTGGCCCAATTAGAAAGCTGGGCTAAGCACTATTTTGCCGCCGTAGAAAAGCGCCCCACTGAAGCACGAACTGTGGTGCCGCTGTTTGTACCTGGGCAGTTACCTATGGATATGAACATCGAGCCAATTAAAGAAATTCGTACTTTGCAGTTTAGCTTCCCATTGCCTGAAAGCCGCAGCCACTATCAAAACAAGCCTGTATCCCTTATTTCTAGTTTGCTTGGGCATGAAGGCGAAGGAAGTTTGTTGGCTTTTCTCAAAGCCAAAGGCTGGGCCGAAGGGTTAAGCGCTGGGCGCAGTCTAAGCACCGAAAGCGAAAACTTGCTAGTGGTACAAATTCAGCTCACTACTTTAGGGTTGCTGCATATTGACCATATCACCCAAGCATTGCTGTATTACATTGACCTAATGAAAAGCCAGCCCCTACCTCAGTATCTCTTTACCGAGCAGCAACAACTGGCTGAAATTATGTTTCGCTTTCAAGAACAAAGCCGCCTAACCGACCGTGTCATCCGCTTAAGCAGCAATCTTTTGCAATATCCAGCCACAGACGTTATTTATGGCGATTATCGCTGGGACACGCCAAACACCGATGTAGTAACGCCCTACTTGGCTCAGCTTAATGGCAACAATATGCTGCGCACGCTCGTAGCGCCTAAGGTGACCACAGAATTTTTAGACCCTTGGTATCAAACACCTATTCGTATTCGCCCGCTGCAGTATCAGCCAGACGACGAATTTGCCGCCAGCTTAACCGAGCTGCATCTGCCTGCGGCCAACCCATTTATACCCACGGATTTTGAACTGCATAATGAAGGGCCACAGGCCACCCCCAGCCTATTGGTTGATACCCCTAACGATCAGCTTTGGTACTACCCAGAAAACCAATTTAAAGTGCCCAAAAGCCGTGTGCTAATCAAATTGGAAAAGCAAGGCCAAGCCAATTCAGCTAAGCAGCGCATGCTGGCTCATCTTTACGCTCGCGCCATTAACGATGCCTTAAACACTTACAGCTACCCTGCAAGCTTGGCAGGCTTAAGCTATCACCTAAAGGCCAACAGCCAAGGACTAGAAATTACCTTGTCTGGTTACCAACACAAGCTTTCTGCCCTGCTTGAGCGTATTGTGCAGCAAATCAAAACCACCGACATTGCCGAGGCTAAGTTTGACCAATATCGTGAAAGCCTGCAGCTTATGTTGGAAAACCAGCTTAAAAATAAGCCTTATGAACGTGCCTTAGGCGAATTGCAGCAATGGTTATACGACCCAAGCTTTAGCGAAGTGGAATTACTTGAGGCGCTAAAACAAATCTCTCGCCAAGATTTAACCGATTACGCCCAAGCCTTTTCGCAGCACTTAGCGCTAACCATGTTTGTGCAAGGAACCCTAGGCCAAGCGCAAGCCAAAGCCTTACATGACACCGTATTAACCCATCTGGCTGTGCAAGCACCTTTAAGCCAAGAAGCCAGTATTGTGCAGGTGCCAATAGGCGAGCATCAGCTTAACCTTAATTTAAACCATGACGACAGCGCGTTTTTGCTTTACGTGCAAGGCCAAGATAACAGCGATTACAGCCGCGCCCGCTTTGCCTTACTAGGTCAAATACTCAGCTCGCCTTACTACCAGCAATTGCGCACCGAAGAGCAACTTGGTTATATCGTTTTTGCCACTCAGTACCCACAGCTCACGGTTCCTGGGCTGGTCTTCTTAGTGCAATCGCCTACAGCAACTCCTACTGAAATTTACCAAAGTAGCCAGCGCTTTTTCGATGCCTACCAAGAGCGTTTAGCCAAATTGAGCGAGCAAGAATTTAATTCGTTCAAGCAGGGGCTACAAACCCAGCTATTGGAAAAGCCGAAGAATCTAGGTGAGAAATTTGCACAATTTTGGCGGGAAATCAGCATTGGACGCCTAGGCTTTGACACCAACCAAGCCATTGCCAACGAGATTGAAAAACTAACCCTAACAGATATTCAAGATTTATATGCCGAAACTTTGCTCGGTGCATCGCCTAAGCTGTTTGTTACTCAAGGTGGCGCACTCAAAGAAATTGAGCCGCTTGCCCAAGTTCAGCGCAGCCTGCAGCCGCATTTTGAAATAAAACAGCCATAGCCTTTGAGAGGTTGCCAGTTCAAAACTGGCAGCCTGAAACTCCACTCATCACCAGCCACTATTTATGCAGAAAATTATGCAGAAAATACTATTTTTAAGCCTGAGCTTATTCATGAGCATTCAAACTTACGCTCAAGACGTCGAATTTAGCCGTCAAGATATCCAAAACGAGCTGAATGCACGCATGCCCTACACCCACAACCAAGGTTTCTTTGCCATTACCTTTGTTAAACCTGTCATTCACCTGAATGCCAAAGAGCAACGAGTTAAAATTAAAACCGACCTTACCCTAAGCACAGCGTTAGGCAGCGAAAACAAAGGCTATTTAGATGTAGACGGCAAAATTCGTTACAACAGCAGCAATTACAGCTTCTATATTGATGAACCTAAAGTAAACCAATTGCATTTAGATGGTCTTAACCCAAGCTTGCAACCTCAGGTTATTTCACTGGCACAAGAATTTTTGTCACCGCTTTTAACTGGTCAGCCAGTTTATCAGCTTAGTAATGACAAGGTAGAGGAGGCGCTGGCGAAAATGATGCTGAAAAGCATCGAGATAAAAAATGAGGCTGTCGTCGCAAAACTCAGCCTCATGCCCTAACAAAACTACACTTTGAACTGGCCAACACGAGCCGCTAAGGAATCGGTAATTTCTTGAGTGGTGCGCACTGCTTTCACCGTGTTATCGGCGTTATCGGCGGTTTGCTGGCCACTTGAGCGTACAGATTCAAGATTTTTTTCTAAACTTAGCGCGTTGCGTTTTTGCTCGGCGGAAGTCTGTACTATGTTGCCGGTTTTCTGCTGGATATCATCCATGCTATTTTGAATTTCCTGCAAAGTCGCTGTTACCTTACTGGACTGCTCAACGGTTTTTTCCACCACTGTGCGGTTGGTTTCCATCGTTTGCACGGCATTAACGATATTCGTTTGTACTTCGTTAATCAGTGACTCAATTTCTTGAGCCGACCCTTGAGTACGGCTGGCTAAGGTGCGAACTTCGTCGGCCACGACCGCAAAGCCACGCCCGGCTTCCCCGGCTCGTGCGGCCTCAATGGCTGCGTTCAACGCCAAAAGGTTGGTCTGCTCGGCAATTCCCTTAATAGTGGCCAGAATACTGCTGATGCTGGTGGAGTTATCAGCAAGGCGATTAACTGCCTCCATAGAATGAGATACCTCCTGAGACAAATTACTAATCTGTTTCATTACACCGTTAATAACTCGCCCGGCTTCGTCTGATTTCGTGTGGCCTTGTTGTGCCGCTACTTCAGCTTCTTCGGCAAGCTGCACAACATCCCCTGTGCGCTCGGCCATTTCCATAATAATGCGAGAGATTTGCTGAGTTTGCTCAAGCTGCTCTTGCACAGCATGTCGGCTTAATTGAGCAATACGCTCCACTTCATTAACGTTTTGACTCACATGAGCCGTGCCGTCTTTAACGGAAGACAGCGTCGAACGAATATGGCTAATCATGCCATTAAAGGAATCGCGCAAATGCCCCATTTCGTCGCGGCCTTTAAACTTAATCTCTTTAGTTAAGTCACCATTAGCAATGACCTCTGCCGTGCCGGTAAAACGTTTAATGGTGTAGCGAATAGACATAAAGAAAGCAACATAGAGATAAGTAATAACCGACAGCGCAATAAAGAGCACCGATGCTAATACCGTAATGCGTGTGCGTTGATACTCTAAGCGCTCGCTTAATTTTTGTTCAATCAAGGGGAAAACCAGTGATTCAATGCGCAAGATTTTGGCAATCTTGGTTTGGTAAGACGCATCAAAGTCGCTCCATTCATCGGTCACCATATAAGCTGAAATAACTTTTTCGTCTAACTCATTACGCAAATCCACCATGGCCTGTTGAGCTTCTTTAACGGCTCTCAGTAAGTCATCGTTATTGATATTTTTAGCGCTGTTAAGCAGCAGTTGCATATCGGTATCAACCGTAAGCATCTGATCGTAAACGTTGTTCAGTTGGTCGTAGGTGGTTGATTGCAAATATTTTTCAATCAAGGAGTACATACCAATACCGTGGCCAAGCCCGGCCATTTTGGTGACGTTTTGTAGTAATGGCAAAGTGCCTACTAATTGCTGAATTGAGCTGTCTGCATCCAAAGATAAGCCTGTGCTTTGGTTGTACTGCTGAATTAACAAATAGACGTCATCAATGACCAATTGGAAATAACGAAACTGATCGTTATAAGTGGGCTGGCGGTTTTCACCCAAGAAAGAAAGCTTATGAGCCGACTTTTCTTGCCACTCCACTAAAAGCTTCTTTAAATTTGGATTGGCGGCATGATCAATTTGATCTTGAATAAGCTTGCGAATATTTTTTTGTAGAGGTTCAACCTTTGCATTGAATTGCTCATTTGCACTTTGGAAAGGTGCAACGGCTGCAATATCTCGAAATTCTTCTAATGCATGAGCAAATTCAATGAGTTCTTTTGTGGTATTTAAGCCATGCAGTTCTTCTTCCGTTTTGTTCAGAGATTCAGATGCAGCAAAGAAAACCTGCCCACCCAAAACCACAATTGGAATCAAAAACATGACGCTGATTAGGCTAAATTTTGCCGCATAACTTAACTGCGACATCAACTTAATTGCCGGCCAAAGTAACTTCTTAAACATAAACATTACACCTTAGCGGGTTACATAATTATATTTCGCAAATCCTGCAAGTAATATGCCAGCCTCCTGCTAAAACGCGCTGCTTCTGCACCGTCTATCACGCGATGATCATAAGATAGCGAGATTGGCAGAATTAGTCTTGCTATAAATGATTCACCATTCCATTTTGGCTGCATTTCGGCCTTAGATAAACCAAGAATAGCAACCTGTGGTGGCGTTACAATAGGCGTAAATGCTGTGCCGCCTATGCCGCCAAGGCTTGAAATGGTAAAGCATCCACCTTGCATATCGGCCAAAGAAAGATTTCCTTGACGGGCTTGCTCGGCCATTTCTTGCAAATTTTGATTTAATTTTAAAACCGACTTTTGCAACACATCACGAATTACCGGCACCAGCAAGCCCTTTGGCGTGTCTACTGCAACGCCAACATGCAGATATTCTTTAATAATTAGGCTTTCACCATCCTGGCTTAAAGAGGAGTTAAAGGTTGGAAAGTCACGCATACAGCAAGCCAATGCTTTCAACACAAAAGCCACCAGCGATACTTTCTCGCCGCGTTCGGCCAAGCTTTGGCGAAATTGCTCTAGCTCGGTTATGTCTATTTGGTCAAACTGGGTTACTTGCGGCACGGTTAAATTCGCCAGCGTCATGGCTTTGGCCGTTGCCTTTTTCACATTATTTAAACGCTCTTCACGAATTGGCCCAAATTGACTGAAGTCGATTTCGGGCGTTTTAGGAATGGCCAAGCCGCTGCTTCCGCCTTGTTTAAGCTGCTGTTTAACAAAGCTTTGTACGTCTTCTTTCTGAATACGATTGCGCATTCCTGTGGCTTTAACGTCTTTTAAAGCCACCCCCAGTTCGCGAGCTAAACGGCGCACCGCAGGTCCTGCGTACAGCTCGGCCTCATCGTCTAGGTCGGCATTGGGTTGCACCCAAGTTTGGGTGGCTTGAACAACCTCTGGCTCACCAACTGGCTTTGCAACTGGGCTTTCAACAGGCGCTGCAAATTCGGTGCTTGCGTTGGCGGTACTTTGTTTGTTGGGCACTTTTGACTTTGAAGTGTTTGGTGCCACAGCCGAAGCTTCAAGCTCAGCATAGGCATCAAAGCTGCCAAGCTGATCTCCTACTTTTACCAGGAGCTTAGTCACTTTGCCTGCTGCACTTGCAGGTACTTCAATGGTTGCCTTCTCGCTTTCCAACACTAAAGTGGATTGTTCAAGGGCAAGGTCGTCGCCTTCTTTAATTAGAATTTCAATGACATCGGCTTTGCTGTCACTGCCCATGTCAGGGAGAGTTAATTGAGTCATTGCATCTCTCCTTAGCTATACAGCGGGTCGGGTTTAGAGGCATCAATGCCAAGCTCTTGGCGCCAAGGGTCTAACTCTGTTTGACTTAAGGCACCTAAGTTAGCCAGTTCAACCACTGCAGCCCAAGCCACATGCTGCCAGTCCACTTCAAAGAAGCGGCGTAAATTTTCTCGCGTATCACTTCGGCCAAAGCCATCTGTACCAAGTACTTTGTAGCTTCGTCCTTTGGGAATGAAGGCACGAATCATGTCTGGGTAGGCTTTAATATGGTCGGTGGCCGCCACTATGGGGCCGTTGCTGGCGTTAAGTAGTTTAGTAACGTAAGGCATCGGCGCTTCTTCGCCCGCACTTAAAAAAGCTTTACGTTCACAAGCCAAACCATCGCGGCGCAGCTCACTAAAGGAAGTAACACTCCAAACCTGAGCTTTAATTTTTTTACTCTCCAACCACTGCGCTGCTTTTTCAACTTGGCGCAAAATGGCACCGCTACCAAGCAGTTGCACTTCATGCTCTGGTTTGGCTTTTACGCTTGATTGGTGCAAAGAGTACATGCCTTTGCGAATGCCTTCTTCAACTCCTTTTGGCATTTCTGGGTGGGGGTAATTTTCATTCAAGCTGGTGATGTAATAGAAGATTTTTTCTTTATCTTCATACATGCGCTTTAAGCCATCTTGCACAATGACAGCCATTTCATAGGCGTAAGTTGGGTCGTAACCTACGCAATTAGGCACAACGTTATAAAGAATATGGCTGTGACCGTCTTGGTGCTGCAAGCCCTCGCCATTTAGGGTGGTGCGGCCAGAGGTTGCACCAATTAAAAAGCCTTGGCAGTGCATGTCTCCTGCGGCCCAAGCAAAATCGCCGATGCGTTGAAAGCCGAACATTGAGTAGTAAATGTAGAAAGGAATCATCGCCAAATCGTTATTTACATAAGAGCTGCCTGCGGCCATCCAAGCACAAAAGGCACCGGCTTCATTAATCCCTTCTTCTAAAATTCGGCCCTTGCGGTCTTCGCGGTACACCACCATTTGCCCTTGGTCTACTGGCTCGTATTTTTGCCCTTCCGAGGAGTAAATGCCTAACTGGCGAAACAGTCCATCTATGCCGAAGGTGCGTGCTTCGTCTGGGATAATAGGCACCACTCGATCACCCATCGTTTTGTCTTTGATAAGCTGCGTCATAATGCGCACCAGCGCCATAGTGGTGGACATTTCACGCTCGCCAGTGCCATCAATAAAGCTTTGGAAGAAAGCCAGATCGGGCGCTTTTAAAGCACTCCACTTTTCATAGCGCTGCGGCAAAAAGCCACCAAGCTTTTCACGTTGCTTCAGCATGTACTGAATTTCAGGGCTGTTGCGGTCTGGGCGGTAATAGGGCAAACGTTCTAAGTCTTCATCTCGCACGGGCACATCAAAGCGATCTCGAAAACTTTTAATACTGTCGAGATCCATGTGTTTCACTTGGTGCGCTTGGTTTTTGGCTTCGCCAGAATGCCCCATGCCGTAGCCTTTTACGGTGTGAGCCAAAATAACTGTGGGTTGACCTTTGTGATTAACAGCCGCCTGATAGGCTGCATAAACCTTGTAAGGGTCATGGCCGCCACGGTTTAAACGAAAAATATCTTCATCGCTTAAGTCTTTAATTAAATCTTGCAGCTCTGGGTATTTATTAAAGAAATGCTCACGGGTGTACTCGCCGCCTTTCACTACGTAGTTTTGAAATTCTCCATCAACGGTTTCATCCATACGACGCTGCAGCATGCCGCTGCGATCTTTGGCAAAAAGTGCGTCCCAGTGCCTACCCCATACAACTTTAATAACATTCCAACCCGCACCACGGAATTGGCGTTCCAGTTCTTGAATGATTTTGCCATTTCCACGCACTGGGCCATCCAAGCGTTGTAGGTTGCAGTTGACCACAAAAATCAGGTTGTCGAGCTTTTCACGCCCAGCCATACCAATGGCCGCCAGTGCTTCTGGCTCATCACACTCACCGTCACCTAAAAACGCCCAAACTTTACGGCCCTGACGTTTTTGCAGCTCGCGCACCGATAAGAACTGCATAAAATAGGCTTGGTAGATGGCTTGCATTGGGCCAAGCCCCATAGAAACGGTAGGAAATTGCCAGTAATCGGGCATTAAATGAGGGTGCGGATAGGACGATAAGCCTGGGGTTAAGGCTTCTCGACGAAACTGCTCTAGGTCTTTTTCGTCAAAACGGCCTTCTAGGAAAGAGCGCGCGTAAAAGCCCGGCGCACTGTGCCCCTGGAAGAACACCATATCGCCAAGCGGAGCAATTTCGTTGGCAGGGTTTGGCGCGCGAAAAAAGTGGTTAAAGCCCACATCGTAAAGCATGGCGCTTGAGGCAAAACTGGCAATATGCCCACCTAAATCGCCTGCCCCTTCTTTATTAGCGTGCTGTACCATCACCATGGCATTCCAGCGGATAAGCGAGCGAATACGACGTTCAATAAAAATATCACCCGGCATAGGGGCTTCGTTTTCTGGGGCAATGGTATTGCGATAGGGTGTGTTTAACGCGTAAGGCAAGGGCATGCCATCACGGGTGGCGCGCTCGGAAATGCGTTCAATAAGATAGTGGGCGCGCTCAACCCCATGATTGCGGATAACGGAGTGGATTGCATCGACCCATTCTTTGGTTTCCAGCGGATCGGAGTCGGGTTCAAAGTGGTTATTATTTGTCATACACCTGATTTCCTTACAAAATATTTAAAATCAGTATAGACGAGAAAACCGAACTGTCTTTGATGCCTAATGTAGCCTTCTGACCCAAATCAAGTTAAGCGGTTGGTGTGATATTCCGCATGCTACGGGCAGTAAAGTAAGGAAAGCCGCCTTCAACATCCCCCACTTCAATGCGAGCAGGTGAAACAGGAGAGCTTTTTAAGGCCGCAATATAAATGCCGTGGCAAGTTACAATATTTTTATCAATGTCGGCAAAAACAGGTTCAATAAAAGAAAAGGTTTTGCGCTCTCCGGCTTTTTCTAGGGTAATAAGCAACTGAGCATCGGCAAGGTCGTTGGCACGAGAGTAATTGACGTAGCAAATTTGGTAGCTGGAATCAAATTCGTACAAAGATTGTTCTGTGATTTGGCGACTTGTGCTCATTATCATACCTGCTCTGGTGTTTGAACTACTCTATGTTTAGCCTAGTTTGACTAAATTGCCACGGCTATTAACATAAGGCTACAACCTATAACGACACGACTTAGTGTTTCTTTAATTAATTTATTCTTTACAAGGTTCAGCAACGTGACCACCCATCTTACTTTGTTATTAGCTCACGGCAGCCGTGATCCGCATTGGCTTGCGCCTTTTACCTCGCTGTTAAAACAAATAAATAGTGCCCTACCTGCCGTCCAATGCACTCTTGCTTACCTAGAGCTGGCAGAGCCAAGCTTAGAGCAAAGTATTCGTGCAGCCATAGCTCAAGGGGTTTATAACATTGACATTATTCCGCTGTTTTTCGCTTCTGGTCGTCATTTACGCCACGATGTGCCTGTCTTGCTGGAAAAGCTACAACAAGAAGCAAAGTTGCAAGGCATAGAGTTGAATATTCATTTAAGCCAGCCAGTGGGACTGGAGCCAGAAGTAGCCGAGGCCATTAGCAAAGTGATTCAGCGTCAACTGAGTTAGCTTTGTTCTAAAATGTTGAATAATCTAAGTTGGTTTCTTCTTTTTTGCTTTAATTCTTTTATAATTTCGCGGATATTGCTGAGCATTCCTACCTTAACCCCACCCAAAGGAATTTTTTATGCACGCTGGCAAGCTAGAAGATTTTGATTTAAACGAAATGGCAATTTTTGCTCATGTTGTGGAGGCGGGCAGTTTTACTGGCGCAGCGAAAAACCTTGGCTTACCCAAATCCACTGTAAGTCGTAAAATCACCCAGCTAGAAGAGCGTTTAGGCGTACGTTTAATCCAGCGCACCACTCGCAGCCTGCGTTTAACCGATATTGGCGATTCTTACTACAAGCATTGCTCTCGAATTCTTAAAGACATAGACGAAGCCAATATTGCCGTTACCCAAATGCAAAATACTCCCATGGGCACTTTGCGCATAGCCGCTCCGGTGTTGTTTGGCTCGACTGTGCTGGCAAGTTTGGTGGCGGCTTACATGGAAGAGCACCCTCAAGTAGACATTGAATTGAATCTTTCTGATGCTCGTATTGACCTGATTCAAGACGGCATGGACGTGGCTTTTCGAGTAGGAAAGCTGGAAGACTCTTCATTGATTGGTCGTTTTCTTGGAGACGTGAGAGGCGTGCTATGCGCCAGCCCAGATTATATTAAGCGCCATGGCATGCCTAAAGACCCTAATGATTTAGCCAACCATTCTTTGCTTACCGCCAACATGGCCCCTGTTTGGGAAATGAAAAGCCCTGAGGGTGAGCGTATTTCATATTCGGTAAAAGCACGTTTAACCGTTAACGACTTTGCCAGCCTTTATATCTTAGCGCTGTCCGGTGCAGGCATTGCGCCTCTGCCAATGCTAATGGCCAATGCAGCCTTAGAAAGCGGTGATTTGGTTCAAGTGTTAGCCGATTGGCCAACCGACTCACGTGCCATTCATATTTTATACCCAAGCAACCGTCACCTATCCATTAAAGTGCGTAGCTTTGTTGATTTTGTTATTGAGCGCTTACGCCCAGAGCCAAGCTAGAGTGGCGACAGTTAAATTAGCCCCAATTCTCTGGCGCGATGCAAAGCTTGTGTTCTGTTTTTAGACGCAAGCTTCACATTGATTTTACGCGCATGAGTTTTGACTGTATGCAGCGAAATAAATAGCTGCTCGGCTATTTCCTGATTCGACAGCCCTTGGGCTATTTTCTTTAGAACATCCAGTTCTCTGTCACTTAAATTGCTGTTAATTAAAGTTTCTTTGCTTTCAATTAGCCTTGGCATGGGCGTGGTTAGGCCGGGTAGCCAGGTGAGGATATCTGCCGAAATTTTTTCCCGCTCAATCATTTGCAAAATTTGTTGCAGCAATATTTGGCTTTCAGGTTGGCCTTGTGCGCGTAACGCTGAGACTTTTAGCAGGCTCAGTAATAACTGAACTACAGGGCTATTTTTTTGTTTAAAAGCCATTTCAATTAGCTGCAAACAGTTACCATATTGCCCTGAAAACAGGTAAATACGAGCTTGGCTGATAAGCATAAAACGATCTTGCAGGGGCATTAGTTCTGGCTTGAATTTGCCTTGTGGCATGGCTTTTTCAAGCTCGTCAAGACATTGCTGCGCTTGATTAATTTGCCCTTCTGCCAGCAATAACTGCACCCGCACTAAGTTCAGCCACTGATACACGAAGGGGTGCGCCTGCCAGCGTTGCATGAGCCATTCGGCTTTGTCTAGCTCATCAATGGCATTCGGTTTTTTACTGATGGCCAAGCGTACCGACAACAAGGCATAGCCATAACACACATAGACATCGCGCATTTCAATGCAGGCATGAATGCCTTGCTGGAGTGAATCGTCTATCACAGAGGCAGGCCGCCCACCTAACCACCACAATAAGGCTCGATAGATAAGCAAGCGTCCTTTCGCCATATTGCGCGCGCTGCCACTTCCTGCCGAGGTTAATTGCACCGCCCGTTCAATATGCTCTAGGCTTTGCCTTAAGCGGCCTTGATGAAAGGCCACTCGCGCTTGGTCATATAAACACAGCGCAATCATGGCTGGCTCTTGCGACTCCTGCGCCAGCTCTTGTGCTTGCCTGCTCCAATTTTGGGCAACCTCTAAGTTGTACTGAGCAAGGTTTAAATGGGTTAGCACCGAGTTCATTAAAATGCGTAGCGAGAAACGCTTACTGGGTAAAATTTTTAATGCCGCTAAGGCATGCTCGCTGGCTCCGATAAAATCGCCATCCATGCGTTTGCAATACGCCAGCAACGCATCTTCTTCGCCTGGTTGCAGCACGCCTCGCACCTGCATTTGGCGAATGTATCTTTGCGCCGGTTCGCGCTGTTGTGTGAGTAGCAGCGTCCAAGTGTAAATGACCATTAAACGAGGCGATTTTGCCAGTTGATTGGCACCTATCTGTTCAAACCATTCCAGCAGAGTGGCAAAGTCTAAATTAGCTAAAATTGACTCAGACTGCTGCAGCACCCAGTGTTGCACTTCTTCAGCCAACTGAGCGTGCAAGGCATGATGCAAAGCTTGCACAGCATGTGTGCTGCTTTGGCTTAAGTATTGAAACGCTTGCTGGTGAATCATCATGCGTTGTTTCACTGGCATTTGCAGAGCCAGCAAATCGGCCATCACTGGATGCACTCTAAACCAACCATTTAACTGCTTTTCGCTGTGAATAAATAAATTGCGCTCTTGGGCCTGCTGCAGGTGACTATGGTATTGCTTATTGCCATACAAATAAGCCAACAGCCCTTCATCGAAATGCGTTAGCACCCCAATAAGCTGCATAAAGTGTTGTAACTCCGCGCTAATGTGCGACAGCACTTCACCTTTTAAATAATCTCCAAGCTCGGCATCGGCAGCATTCACACTGGTGTCACCGGTAGCGCGATAGTGCAGCAGCCAGATAGCAATGCCTGCAGGCCAGCCTTGTAGCTGGCGGTTTAAGCTGTTTTTAATCTGAGTTGCCAGTTCAATACGCTGCGCCTGCAGCAGCTCGTAAAACTCTTCATCGCTAAGCGCGAGCGTACTTTCGTCATACCACTGCAAATTAGGCATAAGGCGCAAACGCCCAGTTGCCGCTGGTAAAAAGCGGCCAGCCAAGTGGCAGTGGATATTTTCTGGCAGCAGCTCTAGCAAACGCACCAGCAGCGCCCATGCACTGCTTTGACCAAGCTCATGAACGTTATCAAAGGTAATGGCCAAGGGTTTGTTGTAGTGGCGCAACGAGGCCAGCCAAATGAGCAACACCTGTTCAACATCAACATGCCCTTGGGCTTCGGTGCGATACCAATGATCTAGCGCGGCTTGGGCTAATTCATCTTGCTGTGCTGCGCACAATCGCAGCAAACGGTATAAAAATTCACTGTCTTGAGTGTCGTTCGAAGAAAGTGAAAACCAAATGGTGGCAAAGTGTTGTTTTTTGGCCAAATCTGACAACAACAAACTTTTCCCAAAACCAGCCGCAGCATTTAGCCAGTGGATGGCGGGTTGTTGTAAGAGTTTCAAAAGCCTTGGACGGCTCAGGTAGCTAACCGGCAATGCCGGAACCTGGCCTTTAACATGCATAAGGGCAGCGAGTGCTGCCCCTGTTGGTGATGCGCTGGAGTAATTCACAAAAATTACAGTTTATCCGCTTCGCCCGCTAGGTATTCAGCCACGCCGTCGGTGGTGGCCTTCATACCTTTGTCGCCTTTGTTCCAGCCTGCTGGGCAAACTTCGCCATGCTGTTCATGGAATTGCAGCGCTTCGATGGTGCGTACTAATTCATCAATGTTACGACCTAAAGGCAGGTCATTTACATGCGCAGCACGCACAATGCCATCACGGTCAATGATGAAAGCGCCACGCAAGGCCACACCACCTGCGGTTTCAACCTCGTAGGCTTTGCTAATATCGTGGGCAACGTCAGCGGCCATGGTGTAGCGAACTTCACCAATACCGCCTTTATTGATAGGCGTGTTGCGCCATGCAAAGTGGGTGAACTGTGAGTCTACGGATACAGAAATCACTTCTACGCCAAGCTCTTTAAACTTGTCCATGCGGTGATCTAAGGCAATCAGCTCAGATGGGCACACAAAGGTAAAGTCTAAAGGATAAAAGAACACTAAGGCGTATTTGCCTTTGGTGGCTTGGGCAAAATTATAGTTGTCTTCAATGGTGCCATTACCTAATACGACAGACACGGTAAAATCGGGGGCTTTCTTACCTACTAAGCTCATAACCTCTCCTTAAGAGTGTGTTTTTAAAACCGCAGTTATCATACAGCTTGCGTTTTCTTAGTAAACAACTGATACAGCACAGGCACCACCATAAGCGTCATCAGTGTGGAAACCGATAAACCTCCCACAATCACCCAGCACAGCGGTGCCCACATGCTTGAGCCAGTTATGGTTAGCGGAATCAGCCCCACAATGGTGGTAACTGTGGTGAGTAAAATAGGAATAAAACGCGTATGTGCGGCGGCAGCAATGGCTTCTTGTACAGTCATGCCGTCGTTGCGCATTTGGTTGGCGTAGTCCACTAAGATAATCGAGTTGTTGACCACAATCCCCACCAGCGAGGTGATGCCCACAAAAGCGGCAAAACTAAAGGTGTTACCCGAAATCAGCAGGCCCAAAGTCGAGCCTATGGCCGCGAAAGGAATCGCCACAAAAATAATTAAAGGCTGCGACAGCGATTTAAACTGCAACACCAGCACCGCAAAAATAGCCAGCACCGCCAAAATAGCCGCCTGCCCCATGCCACCAAAAGCTTCGTCACGCCCAGCCTCTTCACCACCTAAGCGGTAGTACACCCCCTCTGGCCAGTGGTAAGCATCTAGGCTTTGTTTTAATTCTTTGGTCACTCGCGCGGTAACATAGCCAGGTAGAACGTCTGCCAGCACCGACGCCATGCGCTCGGTATTAAAGTGCTGCAACCGCGCTAGGCTGCTTTCAGGCACCACTTGAGCCACTTGTAAAAGTGGCACTAATTGCCCGGTTGCCGTTGCCAACATGATGTCATCGAAGGTGGCTAACTGCGGTTCAATGTATTCAGACAGACGCAGTGTAATTTGGTACTCATCGCCAATATCGTCACGAAAAACGCCCAGCGGTGTTCCCACCAAGGCGGTGCGAATGCTTTGGTCGATGGTATCCAAGGCAATGCCCAGCAAGGCGGCTTTGTCTCGGTTAATGTCTACGCGCAGGTCTACTTTATTGCTGTCCATCGGGTTTTCAATCGCAATTAAACCGGCCGTTTTTTCCATAATCAGCGCCACATCGCTGGCGGCATGTTGAATTTTATCCAAGTTTTCACCCAACACTCGCACTTCAACGGGAGCCACAATGGCTGGGCCTTGCATAAATTCTTTAACGGTCACTTTCGCGCCTGCAAGCTTGGCAAAATCGGTGCGTAAATCAGCAATAAATTGATTGGTAAGATCTAAATCGCGCGTATTTAAGGTGACAAAAAGCTGCGCCAAGCTCACCTTTTGGCGAGATGGGCTGGTGTTGTAGTACACCCTTGGGTTACCACGGCCAATGTTGGTGGCAATGCCATCCACTATGGGATATTGGCGCACTAAGGCTTCAACCTGTTTGGCCATGTTGTCGGTTTGTTCAAAACCCGCGCCTTCAGGCAGGTCGATATTCACAAACAACATGGGTTTTTCGGCTTTAGGAAAGAGGCTCACGCCTATGTAGGGGAACAAAGACAAGCTTCCCACCAGCAGCGCTAAAGCAATAACCAGGGTTGTTTTAGGAAAGCGCAGCGCTTTATTTAGGCTTTTGCTATACAGGCCATCGGCCATAGCCTGCATTTGGCGCTGAAGCCAAGGCGCTGAGTTAATGCTTTTGCCTAAGCGAGTCGAAAGCAAAGGCGTTAAAGTAAGAGCAACCAACAACGAGGCCGTAAGTGCAAAAATAACCGTAACAGGCATGGCCCGAACAAAGGCACCAGAGCCGTTTTGCATCATTACCATAGGCACAAACGCCAGCACGGTGGTGATGGTGCCTGCGATAATAGATAGCGCCACTTGATTGCTGCCAAAAATTGCCGCCTCGCGGCCCGCCTTGCCCTCGCGCACATGGCGGCCAACGTTTTCCATCACCACAATGGCGTTATCCACCAGCATACCTAACGCAATCACCAAGCCAATAATGCTCACTTGGTTTAGACCAAAGCCCGATAAATCAAGCCAACCAATGGCAATAAAAATAGATAAAGGTATGGCGGCCAGCACCACCAAAGAGGATTTAAACCCCAGTACCAAAAGCGTGGTTAAGGCCACTAAAATTAAGCCTTGGTTGAGGCTATCAAGGAAGGTGGATATTTGGTAATCCACACTTTCGGCTTGATCCATAACCACTTTAAGCTCGATGGTTTCAGGTAAGCGCTGCTGGTATTCGTCTAACACCGCTTGAATGCCATCGCGCACTTTAAAAACCTGAGTGCCTTTGCGCTGCACGGCCGATAAAAACACCGCTTTTTGGTTGTTAAAACGAGCTTTATAAACAGGCAAGCCTTCGGTAAAACTAACGTGGGCAATATCACGCAAATAAATAATGCTGTCGCCATGCGCACGCACCACGGCCTGCTCTAATTGTTCTAGCGATTCAAAATCGCCGCTGCTGCGCACCGTAAAGCGGCGCTCCCCCGCTTGCACATAGCCCCCAGGGATATTTTGCGCTGCGCTGTAAATGGCCTTGGATATTTCCGCCAAGCTAATGCCTAATGCATTGACTTTGGCTTGTTCAACCTGCACCTGCACCTCAAGATCGGGTAAGGCATCCACATCCACTCGTTTTACTCCGCTCACACGCTCTAGTTTTTTCTCTAGGGCTTCGCTGTGGCGTTTTAGCTCTAGGTAATCGGCCTGATTTGAAACCAAAGCCAATTGCAACATGCTGACATCGGAAGGCTCTAGTTTCAGCACCTTAATGGCCGCCACACTGCTGGGGAGCTGGCTTTGCACTTTATTTAAAGCCGCCACAACATCGTCGTATTTTTTTTCTGCGTCTACTCCAAAAAAGAATTCAACATGCAGACTGGCCATACCATCTTCAATGTTAGTGCGAATTTGTTTGAGGTCATCAAGCTCGTTAATTTCACTTTCGATCGGGTCAACAATCAGCTTTTCCATATCTTGAGGGGTGGTGCCGGGGGCAATCACCAGCACCACGCTGGAGGGGAACTCGAAGTGCGGGTCTTCCGAACGCGGCATAGTGAAAAAGGCCACTAAGCCTGCAACAAATAGAATCACAAACACCATAAAGGTGGCTTGGTAGTTTTTAATGGCGAATTCAGACAGTTTCATACGCCTACCTATTGTTTAGCCAACTGAGCAACAACGACATCGCGCCCTTCCGACAAATACAGCGCCCCAGTTGTTACCACTTGCTCGCCTTCCTCTAGCCCTGATGACACCACCATCAAGCCATTAACCATGGCCAGAAGTGGCACCTTGCGTAAAAACGCTTGGTTGTTTTTCACCACAAATACCTCTACTTCGCTTTGCACCCCCACCTCACGAATGGCCTGCGGGCGAGAAGCACGCACTAAGGCGGTGGTGGGCAGCAACAACACTTTGCGGGTTTTTTCTGGAATAATTTCGGCTTTGCCAACAAAACCAGCTAAAAAAGGGTATTCGGCTTGCGGCTGTACTTTTAGCTCTACTGCAAAAGTTTGAGTGACCCCTGCACGCGCAGCCAGCTCGTTCATGTGTGCGCGAAATTCAATACCTGGGTAGGTATCCAAGGTTACTTTGGCATCATCGTTTAAGCCTAAACGCACAATATCACGGTCAGTTACACTGGCGCGCAGCACCCAGCCGCTGTGATCGGGGGCGAATAAAAAGGCCGGAGTGCCCGGTGCTACCATTTCGTTATTTTCAACAAAGCGCTTTAACACTCGGCCAGAAGATGGCGCGCGAATCACAGCGTGCTGCTGGTTAAATTTAGCCATGGTTAAGTCAGAGCGAGCCACTTCCATTTGCGTTTGCGCGGCCTGTAGCTGCTCGATAGATAGCGCGTCTTTACCCCGCAAGCTTTCAAAGCGTTTTAAATTTTGCTCGGCATTGGTCAATACAGACTGCGCTTTAGCGACCTGCGCATTAATTTCGGCAAGATTCAAACTGGCTAAAACATCCCCTTCTGCCACCCATTGCCCCTCAAAGCCATTCACCTGATTAATCAGACCTGCTACTTTAAAGGCCAGCTTTTGCTCTGATTTGTTTTCCAACAAACCACTGATACGCACCGGGCGCGCATACTCTTGCCAATGTGCGCTAACCACCTGCACCGCAATGGGTTCTAATGCCAATGTCGAGAAAGAAGAAACTGAGCCTGCCAACAACACAGCAGATGCCACGGCAGCAAAACGCTTTGAGAACATTAGAGTCTCCTATTTTTTATTTTTATGTTTACAATGAACACATACTAGACTTGATACTTTAGTATGGTCAAGATAAATGTATACACCGAACACATAAATATTGATAAAAATGTCAAAACAACAAAACAACTATCACCACGGTAATTTACGCCAAGTTTTATTAGACGAAGCGATCAAAGAAATTCGCGCCAATGGCGTGGATAAACTCAGCCTGCGCGCCATTGCCCGCAATGCGGGCGTATCGCAAACCGCGCCCTACCGCCACTTTGCCGATAAAGAAGCCCTGCTTGCCGACTTAGCCGCAATGGCGTTTATTGAACTGGCTCAGGCTACCGTTTTACCGCTAACCAAAGCATCTGGTGCTGCCGCCAAAATAGAGCAAGCCACGGCCGCCTACTTAAATTACGCCAATCAAAACCCGGAAAAATATCGGTTGATGTTCGGCCCCAGCATCCGCGACCGCGAAAGCCACCCTAAGCTGGTTGAAGCAGGGGAATCTGCCTTTGCATTGCTGCGCGAGTTTATTGAAGAAGGCCAAGCCGCCCACGAATTTATCCAAGGCGACAGCCAATACATGGCTTGCAGCTTATGGGCCAGCGTTCATGGTTACGCCATGATGCAGATAGATGGCCTGTACCCGCGCCTTGATTTGCCAGAAGACCCCAACCAAATGTTGCATCTGCACGTTGAGATGATGCTAAGAAGCTTGGTGTTTCAGTGTTAAGACAAAGCCCGATTTTAAGACAATCGTCCCAAAATAACCTTTTGTGAGAGGTGCGCATTTTCTCTTCTGTCTATATAATGCACGCCCTCGTTTCGTTAGAAACCACAACAAGATAACAACAACAGGATTTAGCATGGGCAAACAGACTGCTCTCTACGCCAAACACCTAGAAGCCAACGCCAAAATTGTTGATTTCGGCGGCTGGGATATGCCAATTCATTACGGCTCACAAATTCAAGAACACCAAGCAGTACGCCAAAAAGTAGGTATGTTTGATGTATCACACATGACTATTGTGGATATCCGTGGCATCGATGCCAAAGCCTACCTGCAAAAACTCCTTGCTAACGACGTTGAACGCTTACAAGAAGTGGGCAAAGCGCTATACAGCGGCATGCTCAACCAAAGCGGCGGCGTCATCGACGATATTATCGTTTACAACATGGGCGGCTGGTTCCGCATGGTATCGAACTGCGCCACCCGTGAAAAAGACCTAGAGTGGATGACTGCTCAAACCAAAGGCTTTGAAATTACGCTAACCGAGCGCCCTGAACTGGCCATTATTGCCGTGCAAGGCCCGCAAGCCATGGCTACCGTTAAAAGCCTGTGCCCTGAAGCCAGCGATTTAATTAATTCATTAAAAATTTTTCAGGGCTTACCTAAAGCCAATTGGTTTTATGCTCGCACTGGTTACACCGGCGAAGAAGGCTTAGAAATTATTCTACCCGAAGACGAAGCGCCTATTTTTTGGCAAAAACTCTTAGATGCAGGCGTTACCCCTTGTGGCTTGGCTGCGCGCGACACCTTGCGCTTGGAAGCCGGTATGAACCTATACGGCAACGAAATGGACGAAAGCATCTCGCCCTTAGTAGCTGGCATGGGCTGGACCATCGCTTGGGAGCCAACAGCGCGCCAATTTATTGGTCGTGGCGCTTTAGAAGCACAAAAAGCCGTTGGTATTACCATGAAACAAGTGGGTTTAGTGCTGGAAGGCAAAGGCATTATGCGTGCTCACCAAAAAGTAGTGGTAGAAGGCGTTGGCGAAGGCGAAATCACCTCTGGCACTTTCTCGCCCTCTTTGGAATACTCCATTGCCATTGCCCATGTTCCCGTTGACACAGGAAGCAGTGCACAAGTCGAAATTCGTGGTAAATTACTGCCAGTCAAAGTCATCAAATTACCCTTTGTTCGTAACGGCAAACAACAGTTTTAACGGCACAACGCCATTTAGGAGAAGATATGAGTAACATCCCAGCCGATTTAAAATACGTCGATTCGCATGAGTGGATTCGCGAAGAAGCCGACGGTACCGTAACCATTGGCATCACAGACTTCGCACAAGCTCAACTCGGCGACGTAGTTTTCGTTGAGCTGCCAGAAGTTGGAATGGAAGTCGCCGTTGGTCAAGAAGTTGCTGTTGTTGAATCGGTGAAAGCCGCTTCTGACATTTACGCGCCACTGAGCGGCAAAGTGGTTGCCATTAACGAAGAATTAGTCGATGCGCCCGAACTTGCCAACGACGACCCATACGGCAAAGCTTGGTTCTTTAAACTTGAGCTAAGCAACAAAGACGAACTGAACAACCTACTAGACGCTGCTGGCTATCAGGCCGCTTGCGAGTAACGCTGTGCGCTTGGCGCTTGGCGCATAGCGCTAAGCACCAAGCCAAAACAACCCTCACCTCTTCTTTAAGCCATACCCGCCATGATTTCCCTCAAAGACCTAGAACAACGCGATAGTTTTATTGGCCGCCACATTGCCTCTAATGGTGCCGGGGCCAGCAACCACGAAGAACAAGCCATGCTGGCCGCAGTGGGAGCGCAATCTCTTGAAGACTTAACCAGCCAAATCGTGCCCGCAAGTATTTTGCGCCAGCCCTTTTTAAGCTTGGGCGAAAGCCAAAGTGAGTACGATGCACTGAATTACCTCAAAGCCGTAGCCAGCAAAAACCAAGTGTTTAAAAGCTACATTGGCATGGGCTATCACGATGTGATTATGCCGGCAGTGATTCAACGTAACGTGCTGGAAAACCCCGGTTGGTACACCGCCTACACGCCCTACCAACCAGAGATTGCTCAAGGGCGCTTAGAAGCCATCTTAAACTTCCAGCAAGTTGTGCTAGACATGACCGGCATGGAATTAACCAACGCCTCGTTGCTGGATGAAGGCACCGCCGCCGCCGAAGCTATGGCGATGGCCAAACGCAGCGTGAAAAAGAACAAATCCAATGCGTTTTTTGTGGATGAAAACTGCCTGCCACAAACCATTGATGTGGTAAAAACTCGCGCTTATGGCTTTGGCTGGGACGTGATTGTCGGCAACGCCGATGACGTGGTAAACCACGATGTCTTCGGGGCATTGTTCCAATACCCAGGTAAAAATGGCGAAGTGCGCGACTTCACCAATTTAATCAGCGCCCTACATGAAAAAGATGCCTTGGCGGCTGTTGCCACCGATTTAATGGCCTTGGTTAAACTTAAAACCCCCGCCGACATGGGCGCAGACATGGTGCTGGGCAACGCTCAACACTTTGGCGTACCAATGGGATTTGGTGGCCCACACGCGGCCTTCTTTGCCACCCGCGATGCCTACAAACGCTCGATGCCGGGCCGTATTATTGGTGTATCCATCGACGCTCAAGGCAAGCCCGCACTGCGTATGGCGCTGCAAACCCGCGAACAACACATTCGCCGCGAAAAAGCCAACTCTAATATCTGTACCGCGCAGGTGCTGCTGGCTAACCTCAGCTCTTTTTATGCGGTGTACCAC